>NZ_CP025803.1:3650000-3950000 GCF_003352065.1 Sulfitobacter sp. SK011 | reverse complement strand
TCGACGGGTCCCGAATTCTTTACCCGTAACACCACCGAAGATGTGATCATCAAAACCACCCTTGATCAGCGTATCCAGCGCGCCGCCGAGGATGGGTTGAAATGGGTGTTCGAGAACAAGGTGCGCGAAGGGTCAAAGGCGCAGGCCGCCATCGTTGTCATGTCGGCAGACGGTGCCGTGCGCGCCATGGTCGGTGGTCGCAAAACCAAAGTGGCAGGTGCGTTCAACCGTGCAACGCAGGCCCTGCGCCAGACAGGTTCCGCATTCAAACCTTTTGTCTATGCCGCAGCGCTTGATCTGGGGTATTCACCAAATGATCTGATTGATGATGAACCGTATTGTTTGAACATTCCCGGTTCGGGTAAGTGGTGTCCAAGAAACTATACCAATAACTTCAAAGGCTTGGTGACGCTTACCGACGCCCTCAAGAATTCGCTGAACATTCCTGCCGTCAAAGTTTCTGAAAGTGTTGGGCGTGAACTGGTCAGTCAGGTTGCCCTTCAGTTTGGTATAAAAAATGATCTTGCCGCAGGACCGGCACTGGCGCTTGGCGCATCCGAAAGTACCTTGATTGAAATGACGGGTGCATATGCCGGTATCCTGAATGGGGGGTCGTCGGTGACGCCATACGGTCTGATTGATTTGCGGCTGATGGGAGATAATGAGCCTTTGATGGGGACCGGTGGCGGCATTGGTGAACGTGTGATTCAAGAAGAGGCCGCGCGCCAATTGGTTTACATGATGGAAAAGGTCATTTCCGAAGGCACTGGCCAACGTGGGCAGTTTGGCGGACGCCAACTGGCAGGAAAAACCGGAACGACCTCAGCTGCCAAAGATGCCTGGTTTATCGGATTTTCAGCCGATTATGTTGCCGGGGTCTGGATGGGGTATGATGACAACACACCTCTCAAAGGCGTGACAGGCGGTGGTCTGCCAACTGAGATATGGCGTGAAACGATGAGCCGTGTGCACGAGGGTGTCCCGCTTAGCGATCTGCCAATGAGCCTGCCGGGCCCTGCAAGTGGCCTGGGCGAACAGCAAGTCGCCTCAGATCCCATTCCAGTTGATAATGGCGGGGGCACACTGATCGATCAGGTGCTGCGCGAGATCTTTGGCCCCTCTTCCGGGGGTGGGGGTCAAAAAAACATTCCGGCGCGTGGTGAAGACCGCTGAGCATCACAATTTGTGATTGAACGGCGCACATACGGTCGTTTTTGATTGGATGGTGTTTGTGTCATCAGGGGATTGTTCAGAAAATGAGGTCCCCCATGACACCCCTTCGCATCGCATCTTTTTCGGCAGACGGCAGCGGCGGCAATCCCGCCGGCGTTGTCATTTCAGACCACCTGCCTGACCCCGATCAGATGCAATCCATCGCTGCAGAGCTTGGGTTTTCCGAGACCGCGTTCGCCACCCCAGAGGGCGATGCCTGGCGCGTCAGGTATTATGCGCCTGTCGGTGAGGTCGCTTTTTGCGGCCACGCCACAATCGCACTGGGGGCCGCGCTGGGTGCGCAAAAGGGGGCAGGACAGTTTGATTTGAACCTGCGGGACGCAAAAATTACCGTTGATGCGATGCAGGAAAGCGGTGTCTGGCAGGCTGCACTCCAGTCGCCTGAAACATGGTCAAAGCCATTGGATGATGAACTGGCGGTGCAGCTCTTATCGCTCTTTTCTCTGACGCGTGAGGACCTCGAACCGATGTTGCCACCAACACTGGCTTTTGCAGGGGTTAAACACGCCGTTCTCACCCTGAAGGACCGCACAAAGCTTGCGCAGATGTCCTATCCATTTGAACCGATGCGTGCGCTGATGGCTGAACATGATCTGGTTACCGTCAGTCTGCTTTACATCAATGGGCCGCGTCTTTTTGAGGCGCGTAATGCATTCGCCAGCGGTGGGGTGGTCGAGGACCCTGCAACCGGCGCTGCCGCTGCCGCTTTGGGCGGCGCGTTGGTTGATATGAATTGGGATGGATTGCGCACAGGCGGTTCATTCGAGATCAGTCAGGGCGTGGATATGGGTGCCCCGTCAAGGTTGACGGTGAATGTGACCGGAAGGCCCGGTGCGTCGGTGCGTGTGAGTGGCGCTGTCAGGTGGATGTGACCGGCAGCCAAATGTCCCAGCATTTGGATTGACTTAAATTTTTCGAAAAAAATCCGGATACTTATCGAAAGCGCAATGAAGTTTTAAGACCCATCGCACTATCCCCTTATGCGGACATGTGCGTTGACAGATGACAGCGAGTTGTTGACCGCCACTTAATGAAGGTTCCAATGCGCGACGAAGTCATCAAACGTGGGCAGAGTGAGTTGCGCAATGTGTGCAGCCGCAGCTGGACGTTGTTTTGGGTGGTCGGTCTGTTCAGCTTGTTTGCAAACCTGTTGATGCTGACGGGACCGCTGTACATGTTGCAGGTCTATGACCGGGTTCTGGGCTCAGGTTCACAAGAAACGTTGGTCGCGCTGTCGATTTTGGTCGTGTTCCTGTATGGTACGATGGGCATTCTGGATCATACGCGCGGCCGGATCATGGCGCGGGTTGGTGCGCGCTTTCAGGCTGATCTGGATCGCCGCGTTTTTGATGCTGTCGTGCGCAAATCTGCGGTGGCACCGGACTTAAAAACCGACGCTGGTCTGGCCGATCTGGAAGCAGTGCAGCGGTTGATCACGTCCCCCGTGCTCATGGCGGCCTTTGACATTCCGTGGTCGCCCATTTTCTTTGCGGCGATCTTTGTGTTCCATCCGTTGTTGGGATGGATGGCTCTGGGTGGTGCTGCGATTTTGATCCTGATTACGGTCGCGAATCAGATGTTGTCGCGCAGCAGCCAGGCAAGGGCGGGCATCGCGAGTCAGACGGCTGTTGCTATTTCGGATCAGATCAGGACCGAAGCGGAAATGGTGCAGGCCATGGGCATGCGCACCGCCGCTTTTGACCGCTGGCAAAAGTCGCGCCGCGAGGCATTGGAACAGCACGTTCGTGCTACGGATGTTGGTGGCACCTTTACGTCAATGAGCAAGACACTGCGCCTGTTTTTGCAGTCCGCCATGTTGGGGCTGGGTGCATGGCTGGTGTTGCAAAACCAGATGACACCGGGCGCGATGATTGCTGGATCAATCTTGTTGGGTCGCGCGCTGGCCCCGGTTGAGATGGCGCTGAACCAATGGCCTGTTCTGCAAAGAGGGCGTATCGGGTGGGAAAACCTTCTGCTGCTATTAGGGGTGGTTGCCCTTGAGACGACCCGCACAGCGTTGCCGCAGCCACGTGCCAAGCTGACTGCCAAGGGGCTGACCGTGGTTCCACCGGGTGAGAAACAGGCATCACTCAAGTCGCTCAATTTAGAGGTTGAACCGGGTCAGGCTGTCGGTGTGATCGGGCCATCCGGTTCTGGCAAATCGACCCTGGCGCGGGCTTTGATGGGAGTCTGGCCGCCTGCTGGTGGATATGTTCGATTGGATGGTGCGGCGCTGGATCAATACGGGTCAGAAACCTTGGGACGTCACATCGGGTATTTGCCACAACGCGTTCAGCTTTTTGATGGCAGCATTGCCGAAAATATCGCCCGGCTTTCCGACACGCCGGATGATGCGAAAGTTGTTGCCGCCGCCAAAATGGCCGCAGCACACGAGATGATTCTTGAGCTGCCGCAAGGCTATGACACTCAGATCCGATCAGGTCAGGTTCGCCTGTCTGGCGGCCAAATGCAACGGATCGGCCTCGCCCGTGCACTGTATGGCGATCCAGTAATTGTTGTGCTGGATGAACCCAATTCAAATCTCGATAACATTGGGTCACAGGCTCTTAACCAAGCGATCCGGCAGATGAAAGCGAACAAGCGGTCGGTTCTGATCATGGCACACCGACCTGCGGCCATTCAGGAATGTGACACGCTGTTGGTCCTCGACAACGGGATGCGCATGGCCTTTGGCCCCAAAGATGAGGTTCTGGCAGGCATGGTCAAAAACCATCAACAGATCAAACAGGCACCCGTTGATGCGGGGGGCGTGACATGACCGATACGCCTGACGAACGCTGGTCTGCAAAGCGCCAGGTTATTAGTGGGATGTTGGGGCTGGCGCTGCTGTTTGGTGGTTTTGGTACTTGGGCCATGATGACAGAGATCGCCGGCGCAATTGTCGCAACGGGAAAGATTGAGGTCGACCGGAACCGTCAGATTGTTCAGCACGAAAAGGGCGGCGTCGTTGCGGCCATTCTGGTGGATGAGGGCGACAGTGTTGCGGCCGGTGATCTGTTGATCCAGCTTGATCCACAAACTCTGGCTTCGCGATTGGCCATTACGGAAGGGCAATTGTTCGAACTGATGGCCCGACGTGGACGCCTTGAGGCGCAGCGCGATGAATCGGACGCCGTGGTTTTTGAAGAAGAGCTGATCGCCGTCGGCGCGATAAACCCAGATATGCAAGAACTGATGGGGGGGCAGCGCAATTTGTTTGAGGCGCGCCGCGCATCCGTTGTGCAAGAGATTGATCAACTGGGCAAGCGGCGTGGCCAAATCGGCTCGCAGGTTGCCGGTATTCAGGCGCAAGAGGCATCGCTTGCCCGTCAGCTTGAGTTGATTGAACAAGAGTTGGGCAATCAGCAATTGCTGTTGGATCGCGGCTTGGCGCAGGCATCAATTGTGTTGTCTCTGCAGCGTGAACAAGCACGACTGCAAGGACAGATTGGCGAATTGTCGGCCAGCAAGGCAGAAGCGCAAGGGCGTGCCACTGAAATTGATATCGAGATATTAAAACTTGGCGCTGCGGGCCGCGAAGAAGCGATTACGCGGTTGCGCGATCTTCGCTATCGCGAGCTGGAATTGGTGGAACAGCGCCGCGCGCTCAAGGCAGAGATTGATCAGCTTGACATACGCGCGCCTGTGTCCGGCATCGTGTACGCCATGCAGGTCCAGACGCCGCGTTCCGTCGTGCGCCCGGCAGATCCGGTGCTGTATCTGGTCCCCCAAGACCGTCCGCTGGTCATCGCGGCGCGCGTCAACCCGACCAACATCGATCAGATTGCAGTTGGTCAGCAAGTAAACTTACGGATGTCCGCGCTGGACCAAAGAACCACGCCAGAGCTATTGGGGCAGGTCATGCAAATCTCCGCTGATGCGATAGAAGAGGAACAAACCGGGCAATCATATTTTCGGGCGGAAATCACGTTGAACCCCGGTGAGATGGAAAAGCTGGCCGCGGGTACCATCCTGCTGCCCGGTATGCCGGTTGAAGCGTTTATTCGGACGGGGGACAGATCGCCTATGGCTTATCTGATCAAGCCGATGGCAGATTATTTTGCGCGCGCTTTTCGCGAAAGTTGATCCTGCCTCTTTCTCATCTCGCCTATCCCGGATAGCGTCTGGTAAACCTCAAACCGCTAAGGGAATACACCATGAACATCACCGCACGTCTGACCGAATTGGGTGTCACATTGCCCGATGCACCCGCACCCGCAGCGAATTATGTACCGTTCGTGACGGTGGGTAATATCGTCTATGTCTCGGGGCAGATATCAAATGGCCCTGATGGCTTCATCACGGGCAAGTTGGGCGAGAACATGGATGTTGATGCGGGGGCAGCGGCGGCAAAATCATGTGTGATCAGTTTGCTGGCGCAGGTCAAAACAGCCTGTGGCGGCGATATTGAGCGGTTGGTCCGGGTGATCAAGCTGACCGGCTTTGTGAATTCCACTGCGGAGTTCACCGACCAGCCCAAAGTGATCAATGGCGCTTCTGATTTTCTGGTCGAGGCGCTGGGCGACAAGGGGCGACATTCCCGTTCGGCGGTTTCTGCCGCATCCTTGCCATTTGGCGTTGCAGTTGAAATCGAAGGCATTTTTGAGATCAAATGAGCCTTCCGCATGCGTTTTATGATCGACCGTTGGCTCATCGCGCATTGCACGACGTGCGTGATGGACGTCCCGAAAACAGCCGCGCTGCCATTCGGGCGGCGATCGCGGCCGGATATGGTATTGAGATCGATGTTCAACTCAGCGCGGATGGCGCGGCGATGGTGTTTCACGACTATTCGCTGGACCGGCTGACAGGCGCGAAAGGTCCCATACGGCTGTGTCGTGCTGATGAACTGGCCCAGATCCACCTGACCGGTGGCGAAGAGGGCGTTCCGACCTTGCCAGAAGTACTTGATCTGGTCGCAGGCCGCGTTCCCCTGGTGATCGAAATAAAGGACCAGGACGGCGATATGGGCCCCGCAATCGGCCCGCTTGAAGAAGCAACTGCTGCGGCCTTGCGGGGATATGAGGGAGACGTGGCCGTGATGTCATTCAACCCTCATGCGGTTGCAAGAATGGCCGAACTGGCACCGGACGTGCCGCGCGGTTTGGTCACAAGCGCCTACCGTTATGACGAATGGCCGTTGTCCAAGACGACTTGCGACCGTTTGCGAGATATTCCCGATTATGATCGGGTCGGCGCATCTTTTATCAGCCACGAGGTAGATGATCTGACGCGCGCACGCGTTTCCGAACTAAAAGCGTTGGGCGCAATGATCTGTTGCTGGACGGTCCGGACAGTTGAAGAGGAAAAGATCGCGCGCCAGATCGCCGACAATATTACCTTTGAGGCCTACCGCGCCGCCCTTACCGCTTGATCCTGCGCGGGCAAGCCACAGATAAGGCACGAAGGCAGGAAATAATATGAGTGCGCAGGACGTAGAGATTAGGGTGGTGCCTGAGCTTGCCGATATCGGGCAGGCCGATTGGGATGGCTGCGCCTGCCCCGAGGCGCAGAGTGGCGCGCGCGCGCGCGATCCGTTTACCACCTATCGATTTCTTGCAGCACTTGAGCAAAGTGGCAGCGTCGGCCCGGGTACGGGGTGGCAGCCACAATATCTGACAGCCACGGTTGCGCGTCAGGTGATCGCGGTGGCCCCGATGTACGTCAAGTCGCATTCGCAGGGTGAGTATATCTTTGACCACAATTGGGCGCATGCCTACGAGCGCGCGGGGGGACGGTACTATCCAAAGCTGCAAATCGCGGTGCCGCATACCCCCGTGACAGGTCGGCGTTTTCTTACCCGTCCGGGGTTTGAAGAAACCGGGATGGCAGCACTTGTTCAAGGTGCCATTCAGCTTACGGAATCAAACAATTTGTCGTCTTTGCATGTGACCTTTTGCACCGAAGATGAAGTTGAAGTGGCCAAAGAACTGGGGTTGATGCCGCGCAAAAGCCAGCAATTTCACTGGCGCAATGATCGCTATGGCGACTTTGATGACTTTCTGAGCAGCCTTAACTCGCGCAAAAGAAAGAACATTCGCAAAGAACGCATGACTGCCCAAAGCTTTGGAGGACACATTCGGGTCCTCACCGGTGATCAGATCAAACCAGAACATTGGGATGCATTTTGGCGGTTCTATCAGGATACCGGCGCGCGAAAATGGGGGACGCCTTATCTGACGCGGTCGTTTTTTGATATCGCCCATGAAACACTGCGCGACGATATCGCTTTGGTTCTGGCAGAGCGTGACGGTGAATATGTGGCGGGGGCCCTGAACTTTATCGGTGCTGATGCGTTGTATGGTCGGTATTGGGGCTGCTCTGAGCATCATCCCTGCCTGCATTTCGAGCTGTGTTACTATCAGGCAATAGATATCGCCATCGCATACAAGCTCAAAACGGTTGAAGCCGGCGCGCAGGGTGAGCACAAGCTGGCGCGGGGCTATTTGCCAACGCCGACCTGGTCGCTGCATTGGATGCGGGACGCGGGGTTTGCGCATGCGGTTGGTGATTATCTGGCGGCTGAACGTGCGGCCGTTGACGAAGAGATTGAGATTTTGACAGATTATGGGCCATTTAGACGCGCCCAAATTGAGGAGCAGGAATGACAGAACGATTAAGCGACGAAACCCGGAACACGTTACTACAGCCTCTTTTCAACACTGGCTGGGAGATGGAAGAGGGGCGTGATGCCATCCACAAAACGTTTAAGTTTCCCGACTTTGCGGATGCGTTTGGCTGGATGACCCGTGTGGCGATATGGTCGGAAAAATGGGACCATCATCCAGAATGGATCAATGTCTATAACAAGGTGAATGTGACGTTGATCACCCATGATGTTGATGGCTTAAGCACGCTTGACGTCAAGTTGGCGCGCAAAATGGATAGTTTGTTCGAGACCAAGAAAGACTGACGGAATACATATGCAAAATCTAATGAATACAGAGCTTTGGCAGGGCAAGACCCTTGGCGATCTTTTGACACTTGAATTCCTGGCAGGCGCGGTGGGGTCGGTTCTTGCGGCCATTGGGATCCTGCTGGCGGGTTGGATCGTGTCAGCCTGGCTGCAACGACGTGTGCAGCACCTTGGAAAGAAACACAAACATCTGGATGAGATGTTGTTCGATTTTCTTGCGTCGATCGTGCGGTATGTCGTCCTGGGTTTCGCGGTGCTGTTTGTGCTGAACACTTTTGGTGTTCAAACGACATCAGTTGTGGCGCTTATCGGTGCGGCAGGTCTGGCAATTGGTCTGGCCCTGCAAGGCACGCTGTCTAATGTTGCAGCGGGTGTGATGCTGATCATGTTCCGGCCCATTAAAATAGGCGATTTTGTGGATATCGGCGGAGAAATGGGAACGGTCAAACAGATCAACCTCAACTTTACCGAATTGGCGGATCTCAGCAATGTTCAGGTGATTGTGCCCAATTCCAAGGTTTGGGGGAACGTCATCACCAATTATTCCGTGAACGAAACGCGGCGCGCAGAATGGACATTTGGCGTTGGCTATGGGGCCAATCTGAAAAGCGCCGAGGAGATCATTCGCAAAACCATCATGGCCGATGCGCGCGCGCATGCAGACCCCGATCCGTTTATTCAGGTCACAAATCTTGGCGACAGTTCCGTTGATTTTCTGGTGCGTGTCTGGTGTGACGCAGGGGATTATTTTGCGTTCAAGGCGGATATGACGCGGCAGGTTAAAGAAGCGTTGGACTCTGGTGGTGTGGATATTCCGTTCCCCACCCGCACAATCGTTCAGGCGGCAGAGTAGCGTATTGGTGTAAGGCGGCAGGCCATCGCATTGGCCTGCCGCGTTTGTGTTACATGCTGGCCAGCAGCGCTTCACCGCCGGACACGTCACAGACGCCGGGGCTTTCTTCGGCTTGGAACAGCGTCACTTTGCCATCGTCCACCAACATCGCATAGCGTTTTGACCGGGCCATCAACCCTGCAGGGGGGGCGTCAAAGTCCATGCCGATGGCACGGGTGAATTCGGATGATGCATCGGCCAGCATGGTAATGCCTGCCGCAGTTGCACCCGTCGCTTCGCCCCATGCTTTCATCACGAAGGGATCGTTGCAGGACACGCAGATGATCTCATCCACGCCTTTGGCATCGAATTGATCCTTGGTGCGTACAAAGCTGGGTACATGCGCGGAATTGCACGTCGGTGTAAATGCACCGGGCACCGCGAATACAACCACTTTGCGGCCTTTGAGTTTGTCCGCCATTTTGACTGGCGCTGGTCCGTCAGCGCCCAATTCGACCAGAGTTGCGTCGGGCAGAGTGTCCCCTTGAGATATCGTCATGGGCTAGACCTTTCATGTCATTGCGTTTGTCCTAAGCAAGCATATAGGTTTTGTCATAGGGTACGACCAGTAATATCGGGGAAAATTGGCTATGCGGCATGTGGTTGTGATCGGGGCGGGGCAGGCGGGGTCGTCTTGCGTGGCCAAGCTGCGCAATGGTGGTTTTGAGGGTCGCGTGACGTTGATTGGTGCAGAACCCGTACCCCCATATCAACGGCCGCCCCTGTCCAAGGCATACCTGATGGGTGACATGGCACTTGAACGCCTGTTTCTGCGCCCTGAGGCGTTTTATGCAGAGCACGATATCGATCTTATGATGGGCGTGCATGTCGACGCGATTGACACAGCCGCGCAAAGCATCTCGGTGCAGGGCAAGACGATGCACTATGATGATCTGGTCCTGACCACAGGATCGGAACCGCGTCATTTGCCAGCCAGCATAGGTGGCGATCTGGACGGTGTGCATGTGGTGCGCGATCTGGCGGATGTTGATGCGATGGCCCCGCGTTTTGTCAAAGATGCGAAGGTGCTCATTGTCGGAGGGGGTTATATCGGGCTGGAGGCTGCATCGGTTGCCGCCAAACTGGGCCTGCGCGTCACGCTTGTAGAAATGGCAGATCGTATTTTGCAGCGGGTCGCCGCACCCGAAACCAGTGATTTTTTCCGGGATCTGCATCAAGAGCACGGGGTCGATATCCGCGAGGGTGTCGGCCTTGAACGGCTGTTGGGTGATGGGGCTGTGCGTGGTGCGCGCCTGTCTGACGGGGCTGAGGTTGATGCGGATTTCGTGATAGTCGGTGTCGGGATAGCGCCATGTACGGCCTTGGCCGAGGTGGCAGGGATCGAGATCGACAATGGCATTAAGGTTGATGCGCAGGGCCGGACCTCAGCGCCGCATGTATGGGCGGCGGGTGATTGTGCGTCGTTTCCCTATCGCGGTGGGCGCATTCGGCTGGAGTCTGTTCCCAACGCCATCGATCAGTCAGAATGCGTGGCTGAGAACATCATGGGTGGGGACAAGGACTATGTTGCGAAGCCATGGTTTTGGTCCGATCAATACGATGTAAAGCTGCAGATCGCCGGGCTGAACACAGGCTATGACCGGGTGATCACACGGCGCACGGATGCCGATAGCGTGGCGTTCTGGTACTTTCGCGGGTCCGAATTGTTGGCGGTTGATGCCATGAATGATCCGCGCGGATTCATGGTTGGCAAGCGCTTGATTGAGGCCGGAAAATCGCCTGACCCTGCGGCGATTTCGGACCCGGAAACGGATATGAAAGCGTTGCTGAAGCTGTGAGGATCATCGCCGGAAAATACCGTGGGTCGGTGTTGTCCGATGTGGGCGAAGGCGACGTGGCCGCGCATCTGAGGCCCACGTCTGACCGGGTGCGAGAAAGCCTGTTCTCGATGCTGACACATCACGATGTGATCATCGGGGCAAGGGTGCTTGATCTGTTTGCGGGGACCGGCGCGCTGGGGTTGGAGGCGTTATCACGCGGTGCGAAAGACGTATGTTTTGTTGAGAATGGCCGTGTCGCGCAACGCCTGATCACTCAGAATATTGAGAAGTTGAGAGCAAAAGCAGAGGCCACGTTGATGCGCAATGATGCGACCAGTTTGGGTGCGTGGATTGCGGCACCTTTCGATCTGGTCCTTCTCGATCCCCCTTACGGTAAAGGGATGGGGCAGCTGGCGTTGACAGCCGTACGAGACGGCGGATGGCTGGCACCAGATGCCATGATTGTCTGGGAAGAGAACGCACCGATGAACGCGCCACACGGGTTTAAGCGGATCGATAAACGCAAGTATGGCGATACCCATATGACCTTGCTGCGCAGAACGGTTTAGGCCGCCGCGCGAATGACCGCTGCCAAACGTTTGATACCCTCATCGATTTTGGCGTCATCTGCCAATGAATATGCAAGGCGCAGGGTGTTTGCCCCGGATCCATCGGCAAAAAAGGCGTGACCCGGAACAAAGGCGACCCTTTGCGTTTCAAGCGATTGCCGCAACAGATCACCGCCATCCAGATGTTTTGGCAGTGTGACCCAGACAAACATCCCGCCTTCGGGTTTGGTCCAGACTACGCCATCGGGCATATGTGTCGCCAGGGCATGCAGCATCGCATCACGGCGCGCGCCATAAATCTTGCGCAGTTTGGCGGTGTGTTCACCAAAAATCTGCTGCGCCACGGTGGCGATTGCCATTTGGTTAAGCGTTGATGAATGCAGATCGGATGCCTGTTTCATCAGCACCAGCTGGGAAATGACGGGTGCCGCGCCACACACCCAACCAACCCGCAGGCCGGGTGCCAATGACTTCGAAAAGCTCCCGCAATACAGCGTCCGACAGGCATCGATGCTGCCTTTGCGTTCAATCTCCAGCGCCAATACGGGTGGGATCGGGGTGCCATCATAGCGCAGCGCCTGATAGGCCGCGTCCTCGATCACCGCGATGTCCATCTCATCTGCAAGATCAAGGATATTTTTGCGCGCCGCGAGATCAAGCGTCTCGCCCGTGGGATTAGCAAAATCGACCGACATATAGGCAAACTTTACCCGCCCACCGTTTTGGGCAGCAGCTTCTGCATAATCAGCGGCAGACCGATTGCCGCGCGGGATCAGACGGTCATAATGTGGTTCATAGGCATTGAAGGCACCCAAAGCACCAAGGTAGGTGGGCCACCCCAAAAGTGCCGTATCGCCCGGTGACAGCATCAATTTGCCCAGATAATCCAGCGCTTGTTGCGATCCTGAGGTGATCAGCACGTTATCACGGGTGCAGGGGATTCCGATTGCATCCATTTGTCCAATGATCCAGTCCCGTAAGGGACCGTAGCCTTCGGAAACGGAATATTGCAGTGCTGTGGCTTGTTTGGCCGGGGAAAGGGCATCCGCCAATGCCGCCTGAAACGCTTCGGTTGGGAACAGGGCCGGGTCAGGAATGCCACCTGCAAAGGAAATGATATCGGGCTGATCCAAGAGTTTGAGCAGCTCGCGAATTTCGCTGGCTTTCATGCGCTGCATGCGCGTCGCGAATATCTGTTCCCACTTCATGATGTCATCCCCCTGAGTTTAAGGACAACAGCACGAATCTAAATGTATGGCAATACTTCTTACCTATTTATACGTAAATTGGGCTGCATGCGCGAGCCTTCTTTAAGTCTTGTAAGTGGGGTGGAAGATATTGGCGGGCGACAGGGTGAATATCTCACATCCGGTTTCCGTAACCCCTACGGAATGTTCAAATTGCGCCGACAAGGATTTGTCACGGGTCACAGCCGTCCAGTCATCGGCGAGCGTTTTGGTCTCTGCCCGTCCAAGGTTCACCATCGGTTCAATTGTGAAAAACATGCCGGGCTCCAGAACGGCGCCGGTACCGGGGCGGCCGTAATGAAGGACGTTAGGTGGTGCATGGAATACGCGGCCTAACCCGTGCCCACAAAAGTCTGTGACCACGCTCATCCGGTGGCCTTCGACATAGGTCTGGATTGCATGGCCAATGTCGCCAAAAGTATTCCCGGGTTTTACGGCCTCAATACCCCGCATCAGGCTGTCATGTGTGACTTCGATCAGACGTTCAGCTTTGCGGGACAGTTTGCCTGCCACATACATGCGTGACGTATCGCCAAACCAACCATCAACAATCACGGTAACATCGACGTTCAGAATATCGCCATCCTTCAGCTTCTTGTCGCCGGGGATACCGTGGCAAACAACGTGATTCACCGAAATGCAGCTCGCGTGTTTATAGCCCTTGTACCCGATCGTCGCTGATTTCGCCCCGGCTGCTGTCACCTTTTCCTCGATGATGCGGTCAATCTCTCCGGTGGTTTGGCCAACAAAGACGTGTTCGGCGATTTCATCCAGAATGGCAGCGGCCAAACGGCCAGCGGCGTGCATGCCGGCAAAATCAGAAGGATCGTAAATGCGAATGCCGTCTTTGGTCTGACGGCCACGGTGTTCTGTGTTCACCGGGTTCTCCAATATCTTTTGTTTGGCCTTACTTAGCGTGCGGGGCGGCCAAGGGCCAGAGGGGCGGCGAGGCTCACTTCCAAAGGGCTGATGAGGGTGCCAATGGCCAGGGTTTCCAGACCAGAGGCGGTTGCCGCGTGATGGGCCGCGGCATAAGCGGGGTCAATGTCGTCTGCAATTGTGACATGGGTACAATCGGTGCGTTGCACAAGGTAAAGCAGAACGGCCCGGTGCCCAGCCGCCGCCATTCTGGCCAGTTCGCCCAGGTGTTTTGCGCCACGAGCGGTCACAGAATCAGGGAATTCGGCCAAACCGGGTTTTCGGGAAAGTGTGACAGATTTCACTTCGACAAAGGCATCTGGCAAACCCGGTTCGCTCAGTAAAAAGTCGATGCGGGAGTTTTCCCCGTATTTCACTTCTGGTTTTACAGTTCCATAGGCGGCAAGCGGTGCTAATTCGCGGGCTTCAAGAGCGGCCCGCACCGCGCGGTTCGGAAGCGCGGTGTCGACACCGGTGAAATGACCATTCTCGTGATCAACCAACCGCCAGCCGTACTTCAGCTTTTTCTTGGGGTCATCATTTGGTTCAAGCCAGATCCGCATCCCCGGTTCTGCCAATCCCATCATTGAGCCTGGGTTCGCACAATGTGCGGTTACCTCGTGCCCATCCTCAAGCATACAATCGGCCAAAAACCGTTTGTAGCGGCGGATCAGGCGGGCGGGGACAAGTTCGGTTTGAAAGCGCATGGGGCGAGGCCTATACCGTAGTGTAAGCAACCTCAAGGATACAAGCATATGCTCAACCCCACCGCCGCGATGCTGGTCATCGGAGACGAAATTCTGTCAGGTCGCACCCGCGATTCAAATATGCATTATCTTGCGGGACAACTGAATGATATCGGTATCGACCTAAAAGAAGTGCGCGTCGTCGGTGATGAGAACGGCAGAATTATCGCGGCGGTTCAGGCGCTGTCAGCCGCGTATAAATACGTGTTTACCAGTGGTGGCATAGGACCAACCCATGATGACATTACGGCCGACTGCATTGCAGCAGCGTTCGACCGAAACATAGATGTGCGCGATGATGCCCGTGCCATTTTGGCAGAACATTATGAAAAATCAGGGACTGAGCTGAACGCATCGCGGCTGCGCATGGCGCGGATTCCGGATGATGCGACTCTGATTGAAAATCCGGTATCGGCGGCCCCCGGTTTCAAACTGGAAAATGTGCATGTCATGGCAGGGGTGCCGTCGGTCTTTCAGGCGATGGTCGCCTCCGTGATCCCGACATTGACGGGGGGTGCGGCGCTGATCAGTAAAACAACCCGCATAGACCGGGGTGAGGGCGATATTGCGGGGCCGTTGGGCGATTTGGCGGCGGCGTTTCCGGCATTGGTGATGGGGTCCTATCCGTTTCAAAAAGATGGAAAATACGGCGCGCATATCGTGATCCGGGGCAATGACGAGGATGAGATTGACGCGGCGATGGATCAACTCAAAGATACCTTTAAGTGAATGTGACGGCGCATCAGCTATATGAGGTCTGCGACCAGACATGGCCCGCCGCGCGGCGCTTTGATCTGGGCAAATGGACGCTGCGTGAAGGGCGGGGCGGCGGCAAACGGGTCTCTGCGGCAACTGCGCTTGATGCGGTGTGCGCAGAAGACGTCGGGCAGGCCGAAATCGATATGCAAGAGATGGGCCAGCAGCCGTTGTTCATGATCCGGCAAGGCGATGATGCGCTGGATGCACTGCTTGAAGCGCGGGGATATCCGATCGTCGATCCTGTCACCCTTTATACACTGCCCATTGAAAACCTGACCGACGTACCAATCCCGCGGGTGACGGCGTTCACAATATGGGAACCTTTGGCAATCATGGCCGAGATTTGGGCCGAAGGCGGCATCGGTCCGGCACGATTGGATGTCATGTCTCGGGCGCAGATCAAGACCGGCGTGCTGGCGCGTTGGAACGAACAGCCTGCCGGCGTGGCCTTTGCCGGGGCTCATGACAATGTGTGCATGGTCCATGCTGTCGAAGTCTTGCCGCATCAACGCAGACAAGGTGTGGCGGAATGGATGATGCGGGCGGCGGCGTTCTGGGGGCAGTCACAGGGTGCCACGCATGTGTCTGTCTTGTGTGTAACGCAAAACGTGGGCGCAAATGCGCTTTATCGCTCTCTGGGCTTTGCACCTGCAGGGCGTTATCATTACCGACAATCCCCCGAGTAAAGGAGCCACCGGATGGCTGAAATGATGCCCACTGCCCTTGATTTGCCGATGGTTGATCCGCTTCCGGAAGCCACGCAAAAGTACTTTGACGTCTGTCAGGATAAGTTGGGAATGATCCCGAATGTCTTGCGTGCGCATGCCTTTGACATCGAGAAATTGAACGCCTTTACAGCGCTCTACAACGATCTGATGTTGGGCGTGTCAGAGTTGACCAAACTTGAGCGCGAAATGATCGCGGTTGTCGTGTCGTCGGTGAACAAATGCTATTATTGTCTGGTGTCGCATGGCGCTGCGGTGCGGGCGTTGTCTGGTGATCCGATGCTGGGCGAACAACTGGTGATGAACTACCGCGTGGCCAAATTGGACCCACGACAGCGTGCCATGCTGGATTTCGCGCACAAGCTGACAACGGCAAGCGCCACGATTGAAGAGGCGGACAGACAAGTGTTGCGCGACCATGGGTTTAGCGAGCGGGACATTTGGGACATCGCCAATGTCACCGGGTTCTTTAACATGACCAATCGGGTTGCCAGTGGCACCGACATGCGCCCGAATGACGAATACCACGCCCAGGCGCGATGAGAACCGCAGGGCGCATTCTGGCGATCACTGCCCTGGTGGGCTGGGCGAACGTCGGTACCGCGCTGGACCTGTCTTTGCCGGCAAATGCGGTGCAAACAGCCGCGCGGAACACCTCGCCCGATCTCTACGCAGCTCCGGTGGGCGTGTTTGTTGATGGCAAGGTTGAAAAACTCGACATCGAAGGTGACGTGCGGCGTACGGCATGGCGCCTCGACCAGCCTGGGCTGACCCCCCTACAGGTGATGCGCCCGCTGCGCGCCCAGTTGGATGCCGCCGGTTTTGAGATTGTCCTTGATTGCGCCAGCCAGACCTGTGGCGGGTTTGACTTTCGCTTTGCGACTGAAACGCTGCCCGGACCGAACATGTACGTGAACATTCGGGCATTTCATTTTGTGACCGCAATGCGCCCAACGGCGGCGGCCCCGAATGAGGTGATCACGGTTCTGACAAGCACCTCTGCCACGTCCGCTTATGTGCAGGTGATCCAAGCGGGTGCCTTGGACGACGTTGCAGTCGCTGTCGCCGCAACCGCTGATGTGCCTGTCACAACGCCAGTTGTCGCGCCTCAGGACATGTCGGGGCAGCTGTTGAGCGTGGGTCATATGGTGCTGAAAGACCTTGATTTTGATACGGGTACTTCTGACTTGGGCACCGGGAATTTCGCCTCGCTTGATGCCTTGGCCGCATTTCTCAGGGCGCAACCGGGGATCAAAGTTGCGTTGGTCGGGCATACTGATGCTATTGGTGGTCTTGACGGGAACATTGCATTGTCCCGCCGTCGCGCGCAGTCGGTGCGTGCACGGTTGATTGATGCATACGGTCTGGACCCGGGGCGCATGGATGCGCAGGGCATGGGGTATTTGTCGCCCATTGCATCCAACCTCAATGCCGCAGGTCGAGAAGCGAACCGCCGGGTCGAGGTGGTTGTGCTGTCATCGGAATGAAGTTTAGCCGGAAAGCCCCGCGAAACCAGAAGGCCTCGGGGGCTTAAGTCCATCAAGGGTAGATGGTGTTACTTTTACCAGTCACTTGGGCCTTTATCGGCAAATTCGTGTACCAGGAAATCAATGAATGCGCGCACTTTGGGCTGTGTGAAACGGCCCGGCGGATAGACGGCATAGATGCCTTGGGTTTCCAACGGCAGATCAGGGATCGCATCCTCAACCAGACCCTTTTCCATCGCTTCTGAATAAAGGAAGCTGGGCAGATACGCGATGCCAAGTCCGCTGATCGCGGCGTTTAGCAAAGATTGCCCATCGTTGACCGAAAGCCAGCCAGCGGTGCGCACCTGACGTTTTTCGCCAGAGGGTGCGGTCAATTTCCAGACGTTTCCTGAAGATTGGTTTGAATAATGTAACAGCTTGTGATCATTCAAATCATCGATCTTTTCAGGCCGCCCGTATTGTTCAAAATACTTCGGTGACGCGATCATCCGCTTGGTTGTTTCTGTCAATTTGCGGGCGCGCAGGGTGCTGTCTTCCAGCTCACCAATGCGCACGGCCATATCAAAACCTTCGCTGATCAGCTCAACATAACGGTTGTTCAGGACCATGTTCACCGTAATATCCGGGAAATCGCTGAGGAATTCAGACAAAGCCGGAGACAGGTGGTTTACCCCGAAATCGGTCGCCACCGAAATGCGCAAAAGGCCAGATGGTGCGGATTGCATTGACGTGACCAATGCGTCCGCTTCACCGGCGTCGTTCAACACGCGGCGGGCACGGTCATAATAGGCAAGACCAATCTCTGTTGGGGACACACGGCGTGTCGTCCGGTTCAAAAGGCGCGCGCCAAGGCGGGCCTCAAGTGACGAGACGTGTTTGGACACGGCCGATTTTGAGATTCCCATTTTTTTAGCGGCATCGGTAAAGCCCCCTTGGTCCACCACGGTGGCGAATGCTTCCATTTCTGTGAGGCGGTCCATGCCCGATCCCTTCAAGATACTTACTTCAAGGATCAGCTATGGCGGTGAATTGGGGCGGGTTCGGGGCAGGGTTGAGACAGTTACAAGGTAATTGCTGGGATCGTTCAAGGCATGGAAACGGCAGCGCGACCGGTTTTCAATCATTATCAGAGCCAGCGAAACGCCTTTAACACCAGATACATTAACCCCGCCAACCCAACCATTGAGATGCAAAGAATGGCAAAACCCCATGCGTTTTCAATGCCGGGCATGCCGCCAATATTCACGCCAAACAAACCGGTCAGGAAACCGAGCGGTAAAAATATTGCTGCCACAATCGACAGAGCATAGCCGTTTCGCGCCTGACGGCGTGCCACATCTAAGTCGTGATCATCCTGCACGGCAATCAAACGTTCCTGAAGCGCGTCAAGCTCTTCAACCGCAATCGTTGTGCGGTTGGCCAGTTCCCGCAGTTTCAGGGCGTCGGTTTCAGTGACAATCGGTAAATCAATGGTCGACAATGTGACCAGTGCGTTTTTCTGAGGCTCCAGATAGCGGCGCAATTTGATCACGCTGCGCCGGGTTGCTGGCAGGTCCTTTGGCAATGGTGTTGTATCGTTCTCAAGGTCCGCTTCGTAAAACTCGGTCAGCTTGGAAATGCGCATCACCTCGTCCTGAACCCGTGCGGTCAGGCGGCCAACCAGCGCCTCGATAAAGGCGGCAGTTGTAAGAGGCGCTGCTTGGGCGATGACAATCTGGCGAATTTCATCAAGCGCAAAAACTCTGCGCAGGCGCACGGTGATGATGACATTCCCTTCAACCCACATGCGCACCGATACCATTTGATCAGCATGCTGACCCGCGTTCAGATTGATGCCACGCAGGTTCAGAATGAGCCCTTCTTCATAAAGGTCACACCGTGGTCGCGTTTCGGGCTGCAACAAAGCACCTGCGGGGATCGCTGGCAGTCTGTTCGTGGCCCAGTCAGCCAGATCGGGATCGCTCAGGTCATAGTGCCACCAACGATAGGTGCCGGGGCCGGTGAGGGCGGCATCATCCGGCACCTTTGCTGTGCCGTCAGGGAATATGTCAAAGACGCAAATGGGCATTGTGGCATCTTTACTGCGGCCCGTGATTTACGCAATGGCCGGGTAAGGTCTGGTGGGCTGATCACCCACCCCTGTCACAACGATGCCGCCAGTCGGGTGCCTTGATTGATCGCGCGCTTTGCGTCGAGCTCTGCTGCGACATCCGCGCCACCGATGACGTGGCAGGAACGGCCTTTCGCCTCCAATGCATCAGCGAGCGAACGATCAGAGAGTTGCCCGGCGCATAGAACGATTGTGTCCACCTCAAGCAAGGTGGGGTTTTCACGCGCCTCGCCAAAGCTGATGTGCAGGCCGGTCTGATCAATCTTTTCATAGTTCACACCGGCAATCATCTTGACCTCTTTCATGGTCAGTGAGGCGCGGTGTATCCACCCGGTTGTCTTGCCCAGGCCCTTGCCGACCTTTGACGGTTTTCGCTGCAGCATTGTGACCTGACGGGCGGGCGCATGTGGCTGTGGCCCTTCTGGGGCCAGTCCGCTGCGGTGTTCTGCGGGGTCTGTAACACCCCATTCACGCATCCATTCGGGCAGGTTGAGTGTGGTGCTGTCGCCGTCATGCACAAGGTGTTCACTAACGTCAAAACCGATACCGCCCGCACCAATCACAGCGACACGGTTGCCCACTTTCGCTTTGCCGTTCAGCACATCGATATAGCTGACCACGTTGCCGCCGTTCTGGCCGGGGATTTTCGGGTCACGCGGCACGACCCCTGTGGCGATAACGACCTCGTCAAAGCCGTCAAGATCATTGGCCGATACTTCGGTGTTCAGCTTTACTGTTACGCCTAGTTCGGTGACCATGGCGCGATACCAGTCGACAAAGCCCCAGAATTCTTCTTTGCCCGCAACTTGCTTTGCAAGGTTAAGCTGTCCGCCAATTTCGGACGCGCGGTCGAAGACGGTGACATTGTGACCGCGTTCCGCCGCTGTAATGGCGGTGGACAGGCCTGCGGGTCCCGCCCCCACGATGGCAATGGATTTTGGCCGGTCCGTCTTTTCGATTTTCAGTTCAGTTTCATAACAGGCGCGCGGATTGACCAGACAGGTCGAGATCTTGCCATTGAACGTGTGATCAAGACAGGCTTGGTTACATGCGATGCAGGGCGCGATCTGGTCGGATTTTCCCGCCATCGCCTTGGACACAAATTCGGGGTCGGCCAACATGGGCCGTGCCATCGACACCATATCCGCGCATCCATCGGCCAGAATTTCCTCGGCGACTTGCGGTGTGTTGATCCGGTTTGATGTGATGATCGGGATACCCACCTTGCCCATCAGTTTCTTCGTGACCCATGCAAATGCGGCGCGGGGTACCGATGTGGCGATTGTCGGTATTCGGGCCTCGTGCCATCCAATACCTGTGTTGATGATGGTAGCACCTGCTTTTTCAATCGCTCTCGCAAGTTGAACAACCTCATCATGGGTCGACCCGTTGGGGACCAGATCAATCATCGACAGGCGGTATATGATGATGAAATCCGTGCCGACGGCTTCGCGCGTGCGGCGCACGACCTCAATCGGCAGGCGCATGCGGTTTTCATATGACCCGCCCCATTCGTCGGTGCGTTTGTTGGTGTGGGTCACAAGGAACTGGTTCAGGAAGTATCCTTCGGACCCCATGATCTCGACCCCGTCATAGCCCGCATCTTTGGCGCGTTCGGCACAGGCGACGATATCGCTGATTTGCTTTTCGATGCCTGCCGCATCGAGCTCTTTGGGCGCAAACAAAGAGATGGGTGATTTGATCGCAGAGGGCGCGACGCAATCAGGTGAATAGGCATAACGGCCCGCATGCAGGATCTGCATTGCGATCTTGCCACCCGCCTCATGAACGCGGTTTGTAACCAAGGTGTGATTTTTCACGTCTTCATCAGTGGTCATCATCGAAGCACCGTGCATGACCGACCCTTCGGGATTGGGGCCGATGCCGCCAGTGACCATCAATGCCACGTCCGCCCGCGCACGGGTGGCATAAAATTCAGCCACGCGGTTCCAGTCTTTGGTTTCTTCGAGCCCGGTGTGCATTGACCCCATAAGCACGCGGTTTTTGAGTGTTGTGAAACCCAGATCAAGAGGGGCGAGCATATGGGGGTAATCAGACATGGGAACCTCACGGGGATCGGGAATGGGATGGTATCTGAATGACCTTAGAACGTGGTTCTGTCACGCACAACGCCACGTCATAGGGTGCCAGCAGGATCCTGAAATGGCCCAAGGCAGCTTTAGACCATTTGGCATTCGTGATATTTGATGACAAAGCGGGTTTGGCTAAACTGGAATTCTGCCCTGCGCCGCAAAAGCCCGCCCCAGCAAAGAAAGTGCCCTGATGACGCCTGAAGAGATTTCCAAACTGCCCTATCGGTCCTGCGTGGGGGTGATGCTGGTGAACGAGGCGGGCGACGTGTTCGTGGGTCAACGCAAGGATCGTGATTTTGATGCCTGGCAGATGCCACAGGGTGGCGTGGACAAAGGTGAAGCAGCGGATGAAGCAGCCTTGCGAGAGTTGGAAGAAGAAATCGGCGTGGGCCGTGAATTGGTCAGCATTATTGCGCAATCAGACGGCTGGCTGGCTTATGATTTGCCGCATGATCTGGTGCCTAATATATGGAAAGGGCGCTATCGGGGGCAGCAACAAAAATGGTTTCTGATGCGGTTTAATGGCCGCGACGATCAAGTGAACATTGAAACGGACCACCCGGAGTTTTCAAAGTGGCGTTGGGTGCCGGTAGATGAGCTGGTGGATGGGATCGTTCCGTTCAAGCGCGCCGTATATGAGGCGGTTGTGAAAGAGTTCAGGGCATATTTATGATGCGTATTATTTCGTTTATCTTATCACTTGCTGCACCTCTACCGGCATTGGCGCTGTCTTGTGTCCAGCCGTCGGTTGTGGCCACCTATGAACGGGCGCAGGAGTCAACCGATGCCTATGTGGTTGTTCATGGCAGATTGGTTGTGGATCAGCGCAAATTTCTACGTGCTGGGGCCTCTTCGCAAAATCCAGCCGAAATGACCCGCATCCCCGCGACGATTGAGGGGCGTGCCCTGTTGAAGACCGGGTTTAACGCGCCATTCAAGAGGGGGATCACACTGGAGGTTGCTTGTTTTGGTCCGTGGTGTGAATCGGTCGAAAATGGGGCGGATGTGTTGGCTTTTCTCAGGCGTGACGCGGCGGGGTATGTTTTGGCCATTGATCCATGTGGGGGCGATGTGTTCGCCACGCCTCAGGTCGCAATGTTGAAACAGGTTGAGCGCTGCTTCAGGCGCGGTCAGTGTTAGGGCCGAATGATCGGTACATGCGGTGCCGCAGCTTCGGGCAAAAGGCCGCTGAGCCGCGGGTCGTCATCAATTTCGACCTGCCGGCGGTACGGGGTGAACCCGCTGCGAATATAGAACGACAGTGCCAGGTGGCTGTCGATGGTGCATGTGTGAACGTGAAAGCGGGTGATAGGCTGCATCCAGGCAAGGCGAATGGCTTCATTCATTAAGAAACGCCCGGCCCCGGTTCCAATTAATTCTGAAGTCAAACCAAAGTAGGCCAATTCGCATTGGCCCTCTTGGCGGAAATCAAGTTCCAGTATCGCTTCGTCCCGTCCGTCGCGGGTCAGGGTGTAAAAGGCAACCTTTGGGTCGGCCAGAATGGCGGACAAATCGGTATCTGCCATTTTAAGACGCCCGTACCAAAGCCAATCAAGCGCGCCGACGCGGCTAAAGATATCGCGATACCACGCAAGATCAGGCTGACGCTGCCGGAAAGTGATGCCCTTCGGGAGCGGCTGAGGACGCGTCGGCGCAGGCGCATGCATCTCAAGATGGGTGACCACCATCGCCACTTTACCACGCGGCACATCGTGCAGCCCATCTGTCAGCATGATCAGACGAGGCCTTGCGCTTTGAACAGGTTCATGATGGCGACCTCTGGCCGCGGCCCCACATGGCTGATGACCTCGGCTGCGCAGACATTGCCCATCCGCCCACAAACATCCAGATCTCGCCCGGTTGCCACTCCATAAAGAAAGCCAGCGGCAAACTGATCCCCGGCACCAGTTGCGTCAACCGGAACCACTTTATTCACCGGAACATCCACACGGGTGCCGCCCTGAATAATCGTCACCCCGTCACCAGACCGGGTACAGACAACAAGCGGGCACATCGCGGCGGTTTTGCTCAGCGCGCCCTCAAGATCGTCAGTCTCATAGAGGGATCTGATTTCGGCTTCGTTGCCAATCACGTAGTCCAGCTCGTTTGCGATCATCCGCAAGAAATCGGCGCGATGACGGTTCACACAGAACGGATCAGAGATGGCGATGCCCGCCTTGCCGCCTGCGGCGCGGGTCAGTCGCGATGCCTCCAGAAAAGCTTGTTTGCCCTGATCTTTGTCGAACAGATAGCCTTCGAGAAACATGATCTTGGCACCAGACGCGACCTCATCGGGTACATCATTGGGGCCCAAATCGGTGGAGATACCCAGATAGGTGTTCATGGATCGCTCCCCGTCGGGGGACACAAAAATCATCGACCGTGATGTGGGCAGATGGCCACCCGCGACAGGATCGTTCACAAATGCGGTGCCGCCATCACGCATTGAATTGGCATAAAACCTGCCCAAAGCATCGTCGTGGACGCGCCCGATAAATGCGGTCGGCAGGCCAAGTGATCCGATCCCTGCAACCGTATTCGCAACCGAACCACCCGGCGTCTGAAGCCGGTCTTCCATTGCACCAAAAAGTACCTCTGCGCGGTCGCGTTCGACCAGCTGCATGATGCCTTTTTCAATGCCCATATGGTCCAGAAAGCTGTCATCGGCAAGGGATATCACATCAACAACGGCATTCCCGATGCCAACAACTTCGTATTTGGTCATTCTGTTTTTTCCTCATAGGAACAAAGATCACGGATGATACAGGTGCGGCACAATGGCTTGCGCGCCTTGCAATGATAGCGGCCGTGCAGGATCAGCCAGTGGTGGGCATGGTGTTGAAAATCTGCCGGTACATTATCTTCGATGGCGCGTTCGACCGCCTCAACAGTTTTGCCGGGGGCCAGTCCTGTGCGGTTGCCGACGCGAAAAATATGGGTGTCCACGGCCTGCGCGGGTTGGTGCCACCACATGTTCAGCACAACATTGGCTGTCTTGCGCCCCACACCCGGCAGTGACTGCAGGGCGGCACGCGAATTGGGAACCTCGCCGCCATATTCATCAACCAATATCTGGCTAAGCTTGATGACGTTCTTGGCCTTTTGCCGAAAAAGACCAATTGTTTTGATATGCTCGGTGACGCCGTCGATACCCAAGTCCAACATTTTTTGAGGGGTATCAGCAATTTCGAACAACGCACGTGTCGCTTTGTTCACGCCTGCGTCGGTGGCTTGGGCGCTTAGCGCTACGGCAACCACCAGTGTATAGACATTCACATGCTCTAATTCACCCTTCGGCTCAGGCTCTGCGTGATGAAAGCGCGTAAAGATTTCGCGGATGGTATGATAGTCGAGCTGTTTGGTCATGGGCCGTGGTATGTTCGGATTTCTTGTTCAGGGCAAGGCAAAGCGGCCAATTTTGTCTGCGCGGGGCGCATTGAATTTCGCGCAAGTTTCGGGTCGCTTGGAAGCCGTCAATTGCCTAGATTGGGGCCATGACACAGATTAAACCGATATCCACCCCCAACACTGATGATGGCTATCATTATCAGGTGATGCGCCGCGCGATCGACTTGATCGACAAGGCGGAGGACCCGATGCAGTTGGAACAGATCGCCAGCAAAATGGGGATGAGTGCCGCTCATTTCCAGCGTTTGTTTTCGCGTTGGGTCGGCGTGTCGCCCAAGCGCTATCAACAATATCTGATGCTGGGTCATGCCAAGACGTTGATGCGCGACCGGTTTACGACATTGGAAACAGCGCATTCGCTGGGGTTATCCGGGACGGGCAGGTTGCACGATCTGTTCTTGCGATGGGAATCGATGAGTCCGGGTGAATTTGCGCGCAAAGGGGCTGACCTGACCATCTTTTGGGGCTGGTTTGACAGCCCCTTTGGATTGGCTTTGGTCATGGGTACGGAAAAAGGCATCTGCGGGTTGGCGCTGGCTGCTGAAACGGGCGAAGAGGCTGCGATGCAGGATCTGACCGCGCGATGGCCACTGGCCACGTTTGTTGAAAATCCGATGATGCTGCGCCCCTGGGTGTTGACGGCGTTTGGTGCGCAGGGCGGGAAGCTGGACAAGGCACCGCTCTATCTGATTGGCGCGCCATTCCAGATCAAAGTGTGGGAAGCATTGTTGAGCATTCCATCAGGCCAGGTCACCACCTATTCGGAGATTGCCAGCGCGGTCGGCAAACCAAAAGCAGTGCGCGCCGTTGGCACTGCTGTGGGGCGTAATCCGGTGTCGTGGCTGATCCCCTGTCACCGCGCCCTGCGTAAATCGGGGGCGCTGGGGGGGTACCATTGGGGTTTGCCAGTGAAACGCGCAATGCTGGCATATGAGGCCGCGCGCGCAGAGGCTTGATGCTCATGCGCGGGATACTGCCGATGAAAAATCCCCCCTGATTTTATCGGCGGTCAACTGCCTATATACTGCAGATACTAAGATGCCCCGCCCGAACGGGGCCACACATATGAAAGCAGTAACTATGATTTCTTCGAAACTTACTTTGGCCAGCGTTTTGGTCGGTGCGATGACGCTCGGTGCATGTACAGAAACCGGTCAGATCGGCGCGGGTCCGAATGATCCGAACCAGAAAACCAAGAATGGTGCCTTGATCGGTGCCGGTGCTGGTGCCTTGATCGGTGCGCTGTCCAAGGGTGATGGCAACCGTGGTGATGCCGCCCTCAAAGGTGCGCTGATCGGCGGCGCGATCGGTGGCGGTGTCGGCTATTCTCTGGACAAACAAGAGGCGGACTTGCGTCGTCAGCTGGACAGCAATGTGATCATCACCAACACCGGTGATCGTCTGATTGTAACGCTGCCCCAGGATATCCTGTTCGCGACTGACAGCACGACGGTGAACGCTGGTTTGCGCGATGACCTGCGCGCACTTGCGAACAACGTGAATGTCTATGCCAATTCCACTTTGCAGATTATCGGCCACACCGACAGCGATGGTGAAGCCGCATATAATCAGCAATTGTCAGAAGGCCGCGCCTTTGCAGTGGCAAACGTGTTGGTCGCCGATGGTGTTCCACCATCACGGATACAGTCCATCGGACGTGGTGAATCCCAACCCATCGCCAGTAACCTTAGCGCTGCGGGTAAGGCACAAAACCGTCGGGTTGAAATTGTAATTCTGCCCAACGCAAGATAATTTCTATCGCGAAAAAAACCAAGAAGCCTCTGTGTTATGCAGGGGCTTCTTGCCTTTTGGGGTTGGCGCACAACATTATGGTCATCGAAATCAAGGATGGGCTTCACGCATATGACAACTCCAAAAATACTCGGCATCTCTGGATCACTGCGCACTGAGTCGACAAATCGTAAACTTCTGCGCGAAGCGGCACGGCTGTTTGGTGAGTGTGATTATTCCGAAGCTGAAATTCATTTCCCACTTTATGATGGCGATGATGAAGAGAAGACCGGCATCCCAGATGCGGTCAAAAAATTGCATGCGCAGATTGGAGCGGCGGATGCGGTCCTGATCTCTACGCCTGAATATAACAAAGGGCCATCTGGCGTGTTAAAGAATGCCCTGGACTGGGTGAGCCGCGTGGAAGGCAACCCGTGGAACAACAAGCCACTGGCGGTGATGTCAGCGGCAGCAGGTCGTGCAGGTGGCGAGCGGGCACAGATGATATTGCGTGGGTTCATGGTGCCCTTTCGCCCGATGATCCTGCAGGGTCCTGAAATTCATCTGGCCGCGAGTCAAAAGCAATTTGACGAAAACGGGCGGCTGACCGGTGAAATCTATATCAAGGAATTGTCGGCACTGATGCAGTCTTTGAAGACATTGATCAATAAGATGTCGTGATCGACGCGGCTTAAAAACTGTCCTCAACCCGAAATCCATCCGGGATCCGGTCGCGCCCTTCCAGTAACAAGTCGGCCATCACGTCTGCGATTTTTGGGGCCATCCCAAATCCAATCTTGAAACCGCCATTGGCGATAAAATGTCCTGGCCTTTCCGGCCATGGGCCAAGCATGGGCGCGCGGCTGCGACTGCGCGGGCGCAGGCCTGCCCAGCGTTGAATGACACGGGCATCCTTTAAGGAGGGCACCGCATCGCGTGCGGCGGCGATGACGGCGTGGAGTTGATCATCAGTTTCTGCTGCTCTGTCGTAGGCGCGTTCAGAGGTTGACCCGACTGCGACAGTTCCATCCAGATGCGGAATAATATGAACGCCCCCAGCGAACAGTTGCGCATGGCCCGCCGCGTTGTGATCCAGCAGGGCGGCTTGTCCCTTTTCACCGCTGCCAACCGGACGATGGTGGCCTTTGTTCAGCGCTTCAAGCCCCGCAACCCCTGTCGCCCAAAGTACATGGCCCCGATCAGCGCCATCCGCCGTGACCTGAACCCCTTTCGCGGCCAAAGCTCTTACCAATGCATCACAAGCCTTGCGTGGATGTATCAAGGCGCTGAGCGTGTCTTGGATCAGCCAACCCGTGGTGCTGATGGGTTCCCAAGCCGCGCCTGTCGCGCGAACGACGTGCCATTGTGCGTTGTCCTGCCAGACGTTCGAGGCGGTTTCAGCGCGTTTTCGGGCCAGATCAAGGGCGTTTTCATCATGAACGGGTTGCAACCTGCCGTTCCTTGCATAGCCAGATGCGCCACCGCCGGCGTGTTCAATATCTGACCAGAAATCCTTTGCCATCAATAAGCTGTCCAGTTGGAAAGCCTTTTTGGTGTTCCATTTTTCCGGCACATGGGGGGCCAATGCGCCGACAATGCCACCGCTGCTGCCTGCAGCGGGGCCGTATGGGTCAATGACCTGAATCCGCGCACCCCGTTTCACACAGGCCCAAGCCACTGAAAGGCCGAAAATCCCAGCGCCTCTGATGGTGATATCGACCATTGCCAATGGGTCCCTCTTTGCGCAAGGTCTGCGCGATACCATACCCATACAAGGTGCCACTGTGCAGAACCAGAGCGATCAGATTGAGTGGCGGGATGGTGATGTTCCTGTCTCTACCCAATTTGATGATCCGTTTTTCAGCCTGGATGATGGTGTTGCCGAGACAGAGCATGTGTTTTTGGCTGGAAATGACCTGCCTGCCCGCTTTGTAGATGGTTTTCATATTGCAGAACTTGGGTTTGGGACGGGGTTGAACCTGCTTGTCGCATGGGACGCTTGGGAAAAGGCGGGCTGTTCCGGCACGTTGTTCTTCACCAGCTTTGAGGCGTTTCCCTTATCGAAGGCTGATATGGAACGTGCGCATGCGGCCTTTCCTGATTTTGGCGGAAAGCGAGATATCCTGAAAGACGCATGGGAACCATACGGTGGCGTATTGAATTTGCCGGGCGTGCAGGTCGACGTGGTTCTCGGCGATGCGAGAGAGACAGTTAGCCAGTGGGAAGGGCGCGCGGATGCGTGGTTTCTGGACGGCTTTTCGCCAGCAAAAAACCCTGAGCTTTGGGGCGAGGGCTTGATGTGCGATGTGGCAAAACATACGCAACCGTATGGAACCGCGGCAACCTACACTGCTGCGGGATTTGTGCGGCGCAACCTTGCAACGGCGGGTTTTGCCGTTGAGCGGACGGAAGGGTACGGCCGTAAACGGCACATGACCCGGGCAAAGCTACCTTCATGACGCAATCCAATAATATACCGTTGGGCATCGGATTGATGGTTGCAACGACTTTTGTGTTTGCTGTGCAAGACGGTTTGTCGCGGCATCTGGCCTCTGAATATAACGTGATGATGGTTGTGATGATCCGGTATTGGTTCTTTGCAGCCTTTGTCATTGCAATTGCCCGGCGCAAGGCCGGCGGTATTCGTGCTGCAGCGCAGACGTCCCAGCCGATCTTGCAATCATTGCGGGGGTTGCTGCTTGCTGCTGAAATCTGCGTCATGGTGGCCGGTTTTACTATTCTGGGTCTGGTCGAAAGCCATGCTGTCTTTACCTGTTATCCCTTGTTGGTCGCGGCCCTGTCCGGACCCATTTTGGGCGAAAGTGTCGGTTGGCGGCGCTGGGCAGCGATTGGGGTTGGGTTCATCGGCGTGCTTATTGTCTTGCAACCCGGCATGACGGTTTTTGAACCTGCTGCCGCCATTCCTCTGATCGCCGCAGCGATGTTTGCGATTTACGGTCTGCTTACCCGGTTTGTTGCCCGCAAAGACAGCACCGCAACCAGCTTTTTCTGGACGGGCGTGATGGGGTCAATCGCCATGACATGCGCTGGCGTATGGTATTGGCAGCCAATGTCGCCAACTGACTGGATTTACATGGGGTGCCTGTGTATCACGGGCGTCACAGGTCATTGGCTTTTGATCCGCTGTTATGAGGTTGCAGAAGCAAGTGCGGTGCAGCCTTTCGCCTATCTGCAACTGGTGTTTGCGTCGATCATCGGCATCACATTGTTTGGCGAAACGGTGCGCATGAATGTCGCAATTGGTGCCGGGTTGATCGTTGCGGCGGGGCTATTCACCTTTTGGCGCGAAGCCCTTCAGCGTCGATCCCACTAATTCTTTGGAAAAAGGCACCGGCAACGGGTCTTTGCCCAACCTTGCCCGATAAACAGGCAGGCTTTCGGTGACGCGCATCACGTAATTCTGGGTTTCGCGGAATGGGATCATCTCAACCCAATCGACGATGTCAATCTTGCCTTTGCGGGGATCCCCGTAGTCGGCCATCCAGCGAATAGGGCGACTGGGCCCGGCATTATAGGCAGCGGCCATCATCGAGACATTGCCATCGAACCGTCCCGCCATTTGTGACAAATATTTGGCCCCCAACCGCGCGTTGTAGTCGGGATCGGCGGTCAGCCGGTCCGTTGTGTGCAAGGCGGTGATGGCCAGATCAGCCGCCACTTCGCGCGCTGTGGCGGGCATGATCTGCATCAGACCACGTGCGCCGACGGCACTTTGCACCACAGGATCAAATTCGCTTTCGCGCCGGGCAATGGCAAGGGTCATCTCGGGGGCCATCGGCAAATCAAGTTCGACCAGAGAATGCATGGGATAATAGGGGGCTGCGATGGTCAAGCCGCGCCGCGCGGCCCGTTTGCCAATCATCACAGCCAGATGCGGCTGGTCGGTGTCGATCGCAGCCTGACCCAATAAGGCCAGATCATCAGACACAAGTTGATCCGCCAAATGGCTCCAAAACCGTTCGGCGACGGACAATTCGCCAGAAGCCTGCAATAACATTCCAGCCTCAAACAAAGGGGCAGATGCCAAAGGTGAACTGCGCCAGTTCTGCGCCGGCGTTTCACCCGCCAAGGTCATGTCAAAAGGCAGACCGGCACGTTCGGCAGCCAGCAATCCGTAAAACGATGTCTGAAACTGAGCACCCATTGCATAGGCCTTGGCGGCCCCGTCCGCATCACCCAATGCCTCAAGTGCCCGGCCTTGCCAATATCCGGCACGTCCTTGGCTGATTGGGGATTCAACAGCGCTGTCGTGGTTCAGAAAGTGTTGATAGGCCGCCTTTGGGTCATCTAGAAACCGCAGTGCGATATACCCTGACAGCCATTCAAGATCAGCATAATCTGATCCCGGTTCCAGAAAATGCTGCGATGAAATTTGATAGGCACGTTTTTTATTGCCAGATCGCATTTCGTCGCGCGCCAGTGCACGGCGGCGATTGCTCCATTTTCCGGGCTGGCCCAATGCCTCAGCCGAGGTGGATTTTTCCAACAAAAGCGTTTTTGCATCAGCCGCCAGATTTTTGCGTATCCGCCATTCAAACCGATCATGGGCCAGACCGGGATCGCCAGCCTTGCTTGCCGGCAGGGCATTGATCAGCCTGTTCACATCGCCCTCACGTCTCTGCAATGCGATGCGGGTTTTCGCGAGCGCCACGTCATCCTTGCCAACCAGATCAAACATCTGTCGGGCCTCGGCGTGTTCACGTTGCCACAGCATTTCATCCAGTCGCGCCTGATGATGCGGCTTTAAGACACCCTCGTGTTCGGCCAGAAACAGCGCCTGCGATGTGGCATTCATCGGCATTGTGCGCCAAGCCAGAACGACATCGGCCTCTGCCTCGCCGCGTTGGTTGGCCCGGATCAATGCCGCGGCATGGGCCAACACACCACTCGGGGTCTGTGGTGGCATTTCGGCGAAAAAGGCCAAGACTGCGGGGTCATCCTGCTGGATCACATCGTCCTCGACCTGTTTGCGCAAATAGGCCTCGCCCGGCCAGTCAGGCCGTCGATCCAGAAATGCGCGGGCCTCGGCATAGGTGCCGCGCCCCGCACGCAGGCGGTGCCATTCGATCACGTCCGCCGCAACCGGGCCATCGCGGTTGGCGATGAGCGCTGCAGTGTCCCAGTTTCCGGCGCGCATCGCTTCCATCGCCCAGCCCAAGGGACGCGGACGTTCGGCATTTGCGGGCAAAGCAAGCGCAAAAACCAGAGCAATAGTGGCCGTAATGCGTGTGATCACTTGCATTTCCCTTTGTTCAAAGGCTAGAGCCTTGCAACATATGACAAGCGTTGGCGTAATCAACTCACGATCCCGCCACAAGTACATCCCAGACCGGTTCGCGCCGGCCAGCACAACAAAGGAGCGTGCACATGTTCAACGGCTCACTGCCTGCCCTCGTCACGCCGTTTCGAAACGGCGAGCTGGATCTGGAGACTTTGAAGAAACTTGTGGAATGGCATATCGGCGAAGGCAGCAATGGGCTTGTGCCTGTGGGCACCACCGGCGAATCGCCAACATTAACCCACCGCGAACATGAGATTGTCGTTGAAGAGGTTGTGAAAGCCGCAGCTGGTCGGGTGCCGGTCATTGCCGGTGCCGGGTCAAACAACACGATTGAAAGCATCCGTCTGGCGCAGCACGCCGAAAAAGTCGGTGCAGACGCGGTTCTGGTTGTGACACCCTATTATAACAAACCTACGCAGCGCGGCATGATTGCGCATTTCACGGCTGTTCACGATGCCTGTAATTTGCCGATCTTCATATACAATATCCCGCCGCGGTCTGTCATCGATATGACACCCGAAACGATGGGCGAATTGTCCAAACTGCCGCGCATTGTTGGCGTCAAGGATGCCACAGCGGATCTTTCTCGCGTATCAGCGCAGCGGATCACCTGTGGCAAGGACTTCATACAGCTGTCTGGCGAAGATCCAACGGCACATGGGTTTAACGCCCAAGGTGGCGTCGGCTGTATCTCTGTTACGGCAAATGCCGCGCCGCGTTTGTTGTCACAGATGCAGGCGGCCTGTGCGTCAGGGGATTATGCCACAGCTCTCGAAATCCAGGATCGGCTGATGCCGCTGCACAGAGCGATCTTTACCGAACCGGGTTTGGTTGGTGTTAAATACGCAATGTCCCGGCTTGATCTTTGCTCTGACGAAGTGCGCTTGCCGTTGAGTGGTCTTTTGGACGAGACCAAAGCGCGGATTGATGCCGGGTTGCGGCACGCAGGCTTGCTGAACTGATCAACAGGGACCGGTTTGGGGTTGCAGTATGGTGGGGTTTGACCCCACCCTCGCGTCTGACCCAGACCGGAGCCTGACCTATGAATATCCTGCCGATCATCGCAGACAGCAAAGACGAGCTTGAAACGATCTTTCGCGATCTGCACGCGCACCCCGAGATAGGTTTCACCGAAGTGCGTACCAGCGGTATCGTCGCAGAGGCACTGCGCAGCTATGGTGTGGATGAGGTTCACACCGGCCTGGGCGAGACGGGTGTTGTGGCGCTGATCAAGGGCAAGGGAAACGGCAACCGCCGCGTCGGCCTGCGTGCTGATATGGATGCGTTGCCGATCCATGAGGCCACAGGACTGCCCTATGCCTCGCAAAACGATGGGGTGATGCATGCCTGTGGGCGTGACAGCCACACCACGATGCTGCTTGGGGCCGCGAAACATCTGGCCGCAACCCGCGATTTTGATGGCACCGCAGTGGTCGTTTTCCAACCCGCCGAAGAGGGCTTGGGTGGCGCGCGCCAAATGCTGGCTGAAGGTTTGTTTGAATTGTTCCCGGTGGACGAAATTTTCGGCATGCACAATTCGCCAAATGGCAAGCCTGGCAAGGTGGGCATTTGCAAAGGACCGGCGATGGCAGGGGCCGCGTTCTTTGACATTCACATCAAGGGCAAAGGCAGCCACGCCGCGCGGCCAAGCGATTCAAAAGACGCGCTGATCATAGCGGCATCTTTGGCGAGCGAGTTGCAAACCATCCTCAGCCGAAACATCCCGGCCCAAGACGTGGTGGTTCTGTCGGTGACGCAACTGCATTCAGGGGTGGCCTATAACGTTGTTCCGGACACGGCGACGTTGGCGGGGACGGTGCGGTATTTCAATGATGAGATGTACACGCTGGCGGCAACCCGCATGCAGTCGATCTGTGACGGGATGGCCGCGATGCACGCGGTTGAGATTACGCTTGATCTGCGCAACGTCTTTGATGTGTTGATCAACGATGATGCATTATCCGACGCCTATATGCAGGCCGCAGGTGACATCGTGGGGCTAGAAAACCTTGATCCAAACACGCCGCCTGTTACGGGATCAGAAGATTTCGCGGATATGTTAAAAGTTGTGCCAGGGGCCTATTGCACGGTGGGGCACGCAGGCACGATGCCTTTGCACAACCCGGAATATGTGCTCGACCCGTCAATCTTGCCCGTGGGGGCGTCGATTATGGCGCGTATTGTTGAGCGTCGTTTGCCCCTCAATGTGTAGGGCGGGGCGCATCCCGCCATTGGTCAGATTTCAGCGCTTGCCATAATAGAGGCCAACAACGTGTTCGGCTTCGGCGAAAAAGAGCCAGCGCGCGGTAAGCACGCCAGCCACATGTGCCAGGACCGCCACGACGGCGATGATGTGGTTGAACGGTAACAGCAGCAAAATAACCGGCAGCACCACCATCAGACCCAGTGCAATGATACGCAGTTTTTCGCTGTGCTTGCGGCCAATGACATGCACAAATTCGCGCAGCAAATAGTTTGTGCCGGTGTGCGGGGGTTCAAACGCACGAACTTTGCCAATGCCGCCCAACTGCGTCGCACTTGCCATATCCGTGCCTGAAGATGCCAATGCTTTATCTCCGATGACCCATGTGGCGGCCTGGATGACGCCGGATATTACCAACAAGATGATTGACCACATCACCTGTCCCGCAAGGAGCGCGCCACCAGCGATACTGAGCGACAGAAAATTGAACGGTGTGAGCGGCTGATGCCACCGTGGGATGGTTTTGAGCTGGGTGTAAATCATCGAAGTGGTGAACACAGTCGCCAGCGAGAAAAACGCGCCGAGCAAACCCAGCAAGGTCCATTTCGCGTCAAAAAATACAAGCCCGGCACCGTAAAGCGCCATCAGGATCAGCGCGGCAACAGCGCACCATCCTTCGCGGCTGAGCCAGCTTGTCTTCCATTGCGTAAACGCCTTGAGCGCGCGTTCAGGGTGGCCGAGATGGAAGGTCGACGAGATCAGTCCACCAACCGCAAGAAGATAAGCAATTGCAAAAAACGCAAAGGCGGACCAGCCGGAAACCTCTGGTACGCCAAGGCCAAGCCAGATCAGAAGGCCAAACCCCAAGCCAGAAAAGGTGCTGAAAAAGATAACGGACGGTGCAGGATGCATCAGATTTTCTCCAGCGCTTTGTCGAGCCAGCCAAGGAACCCCTTGGGTTCATCCATGACGGGTTCAAGGAAAGGGGCCAACACGTCAAATTCGGGCAATGCGTCTTTGGGCCGTGGTGGCAGGTATTTGTTGACAGGTTTGGTGCCCTGTTCCGGCATCAGATCGACACCGCCGCGTTCCGCAACCAGTTGACTGACATCGCTGTCAGGATCGCCAAGATCGCCAAAATGGCGCGCACCTGCGGGGCAGGTCCGCACGCAAGACGGCACGCGGTCCACCTCTGGCAGGTTCTCGTTATAAATCCGGTCTACGCAGAGGGTGCATTTTTTCATCACCTTCTCTTCCTGATCCATCTCTCGTGCGCCGTATGGGCATGCCCACGCGCACAACCCACATCCAATGCAATCGCTCTCATTGACCAGCACAATGCCGTCTTCGACACGTTTGTAGCTGGCCCCGGTGGGACAGACGGTAACGCAAGGGGCGTCTTCGCAGTGCAGACAGGACTTGGGGAAGTGGATCAGTTGCGCCGCGCCCTGCTCAGGCTGAACCTCAAAGCTGTGCACGCGGTTCAGAAACGTGCCAGACGGGTTTGCGCCGTAAGGATCCTGATCAGACAGCGGCGCACCGTAGTTCTCGGTGTTCCAGCCCTTGCAGGAAATCACGCAGGCATGACAGCCGACGCAGGTATCAAGGTCGATGACGAGGCCGAGTTTCTTGTCGGTGGAATGAGGGAGAGTGGTCATTTTCGGCCTCCGAAATCGGCGTCGGTATTACGTCGGTTTTGCGTCGGTATTACGTTGCTGCTTGGTGCCGGACTTTTTGAAAAGTCCGGGCAAATTTCTTTGAAGAGATTTGGAGCTCTCATTTGCCCACCTTCCATGCAAGCTTGTCCGGCCCTTGGCCAACCGGTGACTTGATTGGCGGATATTCTGGGCGGGCCTCCTTGGGGGCGGTGGCCTTTTCGATCCGCACTTTCAGATCGAACCACGCGGCCTGTCCGGTGATAGGATCAGAGTTCGCCCATCGCATGCCGTCACCTTTGGGCGGCATCAGCTCGTGAATCAAATGGTTCAGCAGAAAGCCTTTGGTCGCTTCGGGCGCGTCCTTGTCCAAAGCCCACGCGCCTTTGCGTTTGCCAATCGCGTTCCAGGTCCAGATGGTATTTTCGTTCAGCGCAGCCATTTCCATCACAGGCACTGTGATCTCGCCATGCGGCGAGGATACCCGCGCCCAATCGCCATCCACAAGATCATGTTGGCGCATCAGCTTGGTGGGCAGGTAAAGCGGGTTGCGGCCATGGAGCTGGCGCAACCACGCGTTCTGGCTGCCCCATGAATGGTACATTGCCATCGGGCGTTGGGTCAGGGCATTCACGGTGAAGCCCTCGTTGCCCTGTTGATCGGTTTCGTACCAGATGGGCAGTGGTGACATGGTCGCCTTGATCCGCTCGCGCAGGTGATCCGGGGGCTGTCGATCGCCGTGCCCTTCTGCGGCCAGCTGGAATTTGCGCATCGGCTCGACATAGAGGTTGAACAAATAGGGCTGCGGCGCGTCATAAAGGCCCATTTTCACGGCCCAGGCCTGATAGGCTTTGTTCCACGGCTTGTAGTAATTCGACCCTTCGGGAATGTGTTCCACAAAGAAACCGCCGTTTTCGATGTAGTTATCCAATTGGCTAGCGTTTACGTCGCCACGGCCCGATTGCAGACCGCTTTCGCCCATGCGCCAACCTGCCAATGGGCCGATGCCCGGACGGCGCTGATGATTGACAATGTAATCGGCGTAATCAGCAAATTTCTGGCTTCCATCGTCGTTGACGAAGCCGGGCAGCCCCAGTTTCGCCCCCAGATCACAGAGCGCGGATTGGAAGCCTTTGACGTTGCGATCTGGTTCCACCACGGGCCAGCGGATGGCGTCCGCCGCAGCATCAGCCTCGCAGATGGGCCGGTCAAGCAGGGATATGCAATCGTGGCGCTCAAGGTAGGTGGTGTCGGGCAGGATCAGATCGGAATAGGCAACCATTTCAGACGAATAAGCATCCGAATAGATGATATGCGGGATCACATAGTCGCCGTTTTCATCCTTGTCGGTCAGCATCTCCATCACGCCGCCGGTGTTCATAGACGAATTCCATGACATGTTCGCCATGTACATGAACAGCGTGTCGATTTTGTAGGGATCACCAGCATGTGCGTTGGAGATCACCATATGCATGAGGCCGTGCGACGACATCGGGTTTTCCCATGTGAACGCCTTGTCGATGCGCGCGGGTGTGCCGTCTTCCTTAAGTGCCAGATCATCGGGTCCGTGCACAAAGCCAAGGTGCGGTCCGTTCAACGGCGCGCCCGGCGTCATGCCGACATGCGGTTTTGGATGCGCCTTGGCGGGTTTTGGATAGGGCGGCTTGAATCGGAACCCGCCAGGCACCTCAACGGTGCCGAGGATGATCTGCAACACATGCAGCGCGCGACAGGTTTGAAAGCCGTTGGCATGGGCGGAAATACCGCGCATCGCGTGGAAAGAGACGGGACGTCCCGTCATGGTCTTGTGCGTCTCCCCTCGGAAATCGGTCCATTCGTGATCAAGTTCGAACGATTCCTCGAACGCCACACGCGCCAGTTCGGCGGCAATTGCACGGATGCGTTTGGCGGGGATCCCACAGCGATCTGCAACCGCTTCGGGCGCGTATTCATCGCTTAGATATTTCTCGGCCATCTGGTGGAAGACCGGCTTGTGTGTGACCCCTTTGGCGCGGTGCGTGGCGGACAGATCCGGTTTCACGCCCGGTTTGTCGAATGCGGTCAGCTTGCCAGTGACGCGGTCAATGACCAATTCCTTGCCATCGTCATCCCGCAGAAACAGGCCGTAGTTCGGTGATTTGGGGTCGTTGTTCACCAGCACCGGCGCGTCGGTATATTGGGCAAGGTAGTTCAGGTCCACCTTGCCGGCTTTCATGAGGCAATGGATCATCGCGAGGATGAACAAGCCATCCGTTCCCGGCGTGATGCCCACCCAATCGTCCGCCACGGCGTTGTATCCGGTGCGGATCGGGTTCACGCCGATGACACGCGCCCCGCGCCCCTTTATCTTGCCAATGCCCATCTTGATCGGGTTTGAATCGTGATCTTCTGCCACGCCGAACAGCATGAACAATTTCGTATGGTCCCAATCGGGTTGGCCAAATTCCCAGAACGCGCCGCCCATTGTGTAGATACCAGCGGCGGCCATGTTGACCGAACAAAATCCACCATGCGCGGCGTAATTTGGCGTGCCAAAAGCCTGCGCCCAAAAGCTGGTAAAGGACTGCGACTGATCGCGGCCGGTAAAGAACGCCAGCTTTTCCGGGTTATCTTTGCGGATCGGCTCAAGCCAGTCGGCGGCGATTTGATAGGCCTCTTCCCAGCTGATTTCTTCAAACTCGCCTGATCCGCGCGGTCCAACGCGTTTCAATGGGCTGCGCAAGCGGGACGGCGCATTGTGCTGCATGATCCCGGCGGAGCCTTTGGCGCAGAGTACCCCTTGATTTACCGGATGGTCGCGGTTGCCTTCGATGTAGGCGACCTTTAACTCACCATTGTCGCCCTTTTTCATATGCACATTGATGCCGCAGCGGCAGGCGCACATGTAACAGGTCGTCTTGCGGATTTCGTCGGACACCTTGGGCGACAGATCGAGGACGGGCTGTTTGTGCGTCATGGTGTTTCCTGACTTGATATCAAAGGGTCGCCTGAAGAGTGGTGACGGCAATCATGTTCGTTACGTCCTGCGCGGTACACCCACGAGACAGGTCATTTGCAGGCTTTGCAAGACCCTGAAGGACTGGACCAATGGCATCTGCCCCGCCAATACGCTGTGCGATCTTGTAGCCGATGTTGCCTGCATCGAGATTTGGAAAGATCATCACGTTGGCATGCCCCGCCACCTCAGATCCCGGCGCTTTGGATGCGCCGACGTCTGGCACGAAGGCCGCGTCAAATTGCAATTCGCCGTCCGCAGCCAGATCGGGGTGGTTCGCGTGTAAGATGGCCACCGCGTCTGACACTTTGGTCACGCTCGCATGGCGCGCAGAGCCCTTTGTCGAGAATGACAGCAAGGCCACACGCGGTGTGTCGCCGAGCAATTTCTGGCAAGATGCAGCAGAGGCGACCGCGATGTCCGCCAATTCCTCTGCATTTGGATCGATGACCAAGCCACAATCGCCAAACACCATGGCGCTGCGGCCTGACAGGTGCTTGGCGGGCAGAATCATCAAGAAAAAACTGGATACCAAGGCCGCGTCTTTTGCTTTGCCAATGATCTGCAACGCGGCACGCACGGTATCGGACGTTGTTGAAACAGCACCGCCGACGGTTCCGTCTGCATGGCCATTGCGCACCATCATGGCGGCAAAGACCAAAGGGTCATGCGCCTGAGTGTTGGCCACATCTTCGCTTACGCCTTTGTGCTGGCGCAGTTCAAAGTAGGATTTGGCAAATTCTGCGGTCAGCTGGGATGTTTCGGGGTCTTGAATGGTGATTTCGTCGGCATCCGTTGCTCCGGCTTTCTTCAGTTGTGCGGAAACTTCAGCAATGGGACCGACAAGTGTGATGCGGGCGATGCCACTGCGCAGAGCTTCAAGCGCGCCGGCCACGATCCGGGGATCGTGGCCTTCGCTTAGGACGATGTGGGCGGGCCGGGCGGCTGCGCGATCTCTTAAACCCTGCAGCACGTTCATGGCTCGTCCCTTTGTTTTTTGGCGTTTGACACCAGAGTTATGTGCGCGCTTGCTGGCGCATGTCATCTTTGTTGATGCCCGCCACGGAGACTGGTTTTTTCATGGCGTCGCGGCGGAATGGTTCGCCGAGTTCCTGGTTCAGGACAACCTCGATAAAGGTGGTGACGCCGTTTTTCATCTGGTCCTTGATGGCGGTGTTCAGCGCATCGGTGAGCTGGTCCATGCCGGTGACCTGCACGCCTTTGAGGCCGCAGCCCTTGGCGATCTCTGCATAGTTCACACCTTCGTTCAGCTCGGTGCCGACAAAGTTGTCATCGAACCACAGGGTCGTGTTGCGCTTTTCAGCGCCCCACTGATAGTTGCGGAAGATGATCATGGTGATCGCAGGCCAGTCGCCGCGGCCACAGGCCGTCATCTCGTTCATCGAGATGCCGAATGCGCCGTCCCCGGCAAAGCCTACAACCGGCACATCCGGGCAGCCGATTTTCGCACCCAGAATGGCAGGCAGGCCATAGCCACAAGGACCAAACAGGCCCGGTGCCAGATATTTGCGGCCCTTGTCGAACGACGGATAGGCGTTGCCGATTGCACAGTTGTTGCCGATGTCAGAAGAGACAATCGCATCCTTTGGCATCGCCGACATGATCGCGCGCCAGGCCTGACGCGGTGACATCCGGTCGGGCTGGCGGTTGCGCGCCCGCTCGTTCCAATCGACGCCCTCATCCGCGTCATCTTCGTGGTCCATCGAGGACAGTTCCTGGGCCCAGCGGGATTTGGTCATCGCAATCAGATCCTTGCGCTCCTTGCGGCCTTTGTCGCCGGCACCATCGCTGAGTTTCGCAAGCAGTTGCTCAGCCACGGCTTTTGCGTCGCCCTGGATCGCCACGTCGACCTTTTTGGTCAGGCCGATGCGGTCAGAGTTGATGTCGACCTGAATGATCTTTGCATTCTGCGGCCAGTAGTTGATGCCATAGCCGGGCAGGGTGCTGAATGGGTTCAGGCGGTTGCCAAGGGCCAGGACCACATCGGCTTTCTGGATCAGCTCCATCGCCGCCTTGGACCCGTTGTAGCCCAAAGGCCCAACAGCCAGCGGGTGACCGCCGGGGAAGGCATCGTTGTGCTGATAGCCACAGGCGACGGGCGCGTCCAAAGCTTCGGCCAGTTTTGCGGATGCCTCAATGCCACCGGACAGGATCACGCCAGCCCCGTTCAGGATGACCGGGAATTCGGCTTCAGAGAGCAGCTTGGCCGCGTCCGCCACGGCCTGTTCGCCGCCCTGCGGGCGTTCAAGGCGGATGATCTGGGGCAGTTCGATGTCAATCACCTGGGTCCAGTAATCGCGCGGGATGTTGATCTGTGCCGGCGCACAGCCGCGCCATGCCTTTTCGATCACCCGGTTCAGCACTTCGGCCATGCGCGACGGGTCGCGGACCTCTTCCTGATAACAAACCATGTCTTCGAACAGCTTCATCTGTTCGATTTCCTGGAAACCACCCTGACCAATGGTCTTGTTGGCCGCCTGTGGCGTGACCAGCAGCATCGGCGTGTGGTTCCAATAGGCGGTCTTGATCGGCGTGACGAAATTGGTGATGCCGGGGCCGTTCTGCGCAATCGCCATCGACATCTTGCCAGAGGCGCGCGTGTAGCCGTCGGCAATCATCCCGCCAGACGTTTCATGCGCACAATCCCAGAACTTGATCCCCGCTGCCGGAAACAGATCAGAAATCGGCATCATCGCAGACCCGATGATCCCAAAGGCATTGTCGATACCGTGCATCTGAAGAACTTTTACAAAGGCCTCTTCGGTGGTCATTTTCATGGCAGAACATCCTTACAATGAGGTGGGATTAGCGAATCCAATTGGCGTTGGCCGCAGGGTAAGCTGCGGGTCGGTCATCGGTTAGGTCCAAAAGGGGAGGGTGCATAATGCCACGTCATGACATTTCCCTGATTTCTTGTGCAATAAGGTCAACGCCTTCGGCGATCCGCGTTGTCGGGACCGAAGAATATGCGAGCCGATAATAGTTTGCGGGTTTTACATCGCCTGCAAAAAAGGCCCGCCCCGGTTCGATAAGCACACCCTTCTTGTTAAGACGGCGGGCCAAAGCGTCGGTGTCTACCTCGTTTGGTGCGCGCATCCAAAATGATGACCCTCCGTGATACCCTCTGCCTGACACCTCAAGATCATGGGCTGCCAATGCCGCCTCCATGACGCGGCGGCGGTCTTGCAAGGCGGTCGCCATCTTGCGGATCAATGCATCATAATGGCCCAAGGACAAAAAGTATGAAGCTGTCCTTTGAATATGGCCCGGAGGATGGCGCAACACGCTGGCGCGTAATGCTCTCGCCTCTCGAATAAAAGGTTCAGATCCAACCAGATATCCCAGTCGCAACCCCGGAAACAGCGATTTTGAGAAGCTGCCGACATAGATCACACGCCCATCCGTATCGAGCGATTTGAGCGCGGGCGAAGGCGATTTCAGGAACGACATCTCGAACTCATAATCATCCTCCACAATCAAAGCATCCATTTCACGCGCCCGTTCCAGCAGTGCCAGACGACGGTTCATCGGCATGGTTGTGTTGGTGGGGCACTGGTGGCTGGGCGTTGTGAAAATCACGTCGGTATTTGGGGGAATGGCGTCTGGTGGCAATCCATCCTGATCAACCCGGACCGGCGTTACATGGCATCTGGATTGGGACAGGATGTCGCGCAACGCATGGTAACATGGGTCTTCCAAGACAGCGCGGCGTCTTTGGGTGAGCAAGACCTGGGTCGTCAGCCACAAGGCGTTTTGTGCACCCAGGGTGATCAATATCTGCTCAGGCCGTGCCGAAATGCCGCGCCGGGGCAGGGTGTGGCGTGCGATAAATTCGATGAGCTGTGGGTCATCTTTGTCATAATAGTCTGTCGTCAATGAGGTGAAATCGCGCTGTCCAAGCGCCTGCAAGGCGCAGAGCCGCCAGTTTGCGTGGTCAAAAAGGGTGGGATCAGCCTGACCATAGATGAAGGGATAGCGGTATTTCGCCCAGTCCTGTGGCTTTGAAGGTGTCACACCGCCGCTGAATTTCTGACCAATGGCCCGAGACCAATCAACAACGTCAGTTTCCTGGGCTGCTGGTGAAAACCGTGGGGGTGCGGGGGCGTTTTCGGATACAAAATATCCAGACCGGCCTTTTGAGATCAGGTAGTCGTTTGCCAAAAGCTCGGTATAGGCAATCGTGACGGTAATCCGGCTGATGCTCAGATGCCCCGCCAATTTGCGTGTGGAAGGAAGCTTTTCACCATGCTGGAACCTGCCGGACAGGATGCCCTGCGCAATCATTTGCTGGATTTGCTGCTGCAGTGTCCCTTGCGCGCCGGGATGCAGAAAGAAGGTTTCAACCGGAAGGGCCATGACAGGTATCCTATACTGGACCTAGACGATCTTCAATCTGGTATTAGGCGGAAGCGAAAATAAAATTTCCCACTTTAGTATAGCTTGGCCAGCCCCTCATGTAAATCAATTAATGAGACTTGGAATATCAATTAATGAAATTTTGTTTGCATGAAGAGGCTGAACCCACCTAGGCGGCCCTCTATTTGGCTATTGGGGCCGCCGATGGGGGGGCTGGCCGCAAAAAAACCCGGGTCGCAAAACCCGGGTTTCTTCTTTTGCCATTTGCAAAGTCTTAAGGGCAAGCAGCCGTGTAGCGCTGACCTGCTGAGTTCTGGTACACACAATTGCCGTTCTGTGTGCGGCCCAGCAAGTTCCCTGCGGCAGCGCCAGCGATGCCACCAATAAGCGCGCCTTTGATGTTATCGTCATCGTTTGACACGGCAGCGCCCAATGCGGCACCTGTCAGAGCACCAGCAGCTGTGGTCTGGTTCTGGGTTTCGCAAGCAGCCAGTGCAGCAACAAGTGGTAGTGCGATAAGTAGTTTCTTCATGATAATCTCCCGTTCATGTTTGGACACTTAACGTAGAATTCTACGGTAGGTTCCAATGATTTGTTCAACGCGCGGAAGATTGCCTATGGCCGCCTTCCGCGTTTGTCATGTTCGGGCAAGACTTGATCAGTTTCGGCGCAATTGCTGACCGGGTCAAGCCCGGCAAGCATCACGACGTCGCGGTAACTTTGACGTAGTCTAAGGTCAGGTAAAGACCCGGCCCAACGCACCGTCAACAGCACTGATGATCTGATCAATATCGTCTCTCTTCGCGATCAATGCCGGCGAGAAGCACAGGGTGTTATTCTTGCCGGGCAAGGACCGGTTGGTCATCCCGATAATGACACCTTGCTGCATGCAATCGCCGACAACCGCCTGTGCCATCTTTTCGTGGACAGGCGCGCGGCTGTCGTGGTCTTCGACCAATTCGGCACCAAGGAACAAACCCTTACCGCGCACTTGACCTATGACCTTGTGCTTGTCGGCCAGCTCTTCGAGCTTGCCGTACATATAGGCACCCATCTTGGTCGTGTTTTCGAGCAGGTTCTCATCCTCGATGATCTTCATGTTTTCGATGCCAGCTGTCGGACCGGCCGTACAGCCGCCAAATGTCGAGATGTCGCGGAAATAGTTCATCGGATCAGCGGCGTCGTCCTTGAACATGTTGAACACCTCTTCGGTGGTAACAAGACAAGCGATCGCTGCGTATCCAGACGCGACACCTTTTGCCATGGTCACCATGTCTGGCTTGACGCCGTAATGCTGGTATCCAAACCAGGTGCCGGTGCGGCCAACACCACACACAACCTCGTCAATATGCAGCAGTATGTCGTATTTCTTGCATATCTCCTGCACACGGTCCCAATAGCCGTCCGGAGGCGTGATCACACCACCACCGGCTGTGACAGGCTCAAGACACAGGCCACCCACGGTGTCCGGACCTTCTGCGAGGATCACTTTTTCAATCTGATCCGCAGCCCAGATGCCATAGTTTTCCTGCGGCGCGCCATCTTGTTCGAACGACCGGTATTCAAGGCAGTGCGGCACCCGTACAAAACCTTCGGTGAACGGGCCATATTGTGCGTTGCGCTCGTCCTGGCCACCTGCGGACAGGGCGGTGATTGTGGTCCCGTGATAATCGCGGTCTCTGTACAGGACCTTGTGCTTTTTGCCGCCGTAGCGCTTGTGCGCAATCTGGCGGACCATCTTAAAGCCCTTCTCGTTCGCCTCGGAGCCAGAGTTGCAATAATAAACCCGGCTCATGCCCGGCATCTTGTCGATCAGCATCTCGGCAAAGTTTGATCCGGGGATAGAGCCCGCCGAACCTGCAAAATAGTTCAGCTTGATCAACTGATCGCGCACGGCGTTGGCAATGCGTTCGCGGCCATAGCCGACGTTAACGGTCCAGACCCCACCAGACACAGCATCAAGGTGTTCTTTGCCTTTTTGATCCCAAACGCGCATCCCTTTGCCTTCGACAATGATGCGGGGATCGGTTGTTTCGTAGGGTTTGTGTTGGCTCAGGTGATGCCAGATGTGCGCGCGGTCGGCCTCGACAACGCGAGAAATATCATTTTCGTTAAAGGTACCATCCATGGTTCAGGCCTTTCCTAGCGTCGAACAGGTGAGTGAATTCATAGCAAAGTGTGCCATTTTATCATGATACAACACTGCTTTTTTTCAGAATCAAGTAGCGCCAGTCTGGATGCATTGGTGATTCCAGACAAGTCATCGTATTTGACTGCTCGGGCAAGAGAGCTTGGTGATCCAGCATGCTGGCCCCTGTCATGGCACAGGTCAATTCCACCAATACACTGCATTAACATCAGCCTGATTTGAAAGCGGAGAACTGGACTCATGCACCGTCAAGAATTGGACGTTTGATTCTCAAGCCTCCGGAACGCAGACTGCGCCACTTAATATCTGTCCTTCCTGCCCAATGGTTCTGCGACTGCCTGGTTTAGATCAAGAAGCACTTTGATCGCATAATCAGAAATGATTGCTCAGCCAGAGGTTAGGTTGCATGGTGCATAAAGTTAGTTTCCTTCGGCCAATATCCGGCAGGTCAACGAGTTTAGATCGCGAAGCTCATAGGCCAAACTGAGGTTGATCGGCAGATGGACAGCTAAAAAGACTAAGAAACCCGACCAATAAAGGATCGGGAATGATCAACGGGAGAAAACAATGATCAAGAAGACAAGAACTGGATTTGTAGCTGGCGCTGTTATGGCAATGACCGGCCAAGCTGCGTTTGCGGATGCGCACGGTGAAATCACAGTAGGCTACTTCCTCGAATGGCCAATGCCGTTTTTGGCAGCAAAAGCATCTGGTGCCTATGACGAAGCGCTGGGAATGAAAGTAAACTGGGTTTCGTTTGAAACTGGCACCGCAATGTCAGCTGCGATGGCTTCAGGCGATGTGCAGCTGTCCGTTTCGCAAGGTGTGCCACCTTTCGTTGTTGCCACATCTGGCGGCCAGGACATCCAAATCGTCGACGTTGCTGTGTCCTATTCGGACAATGATAACTGTGTTGTGGCTTCCGGTCTGGAAATCGACAAGGATTCTGCTGGTGAACTGGCAGGAAAAAAGGTTGCCGTGCCATTGGGTACAGCGGCACACTATGGTTTCCTGCGTCAGATGGATCACTTTGGTATCGATCTTGCGTCCCTTCAAATCGTTGACATGGCACCACCAGAAGGTGCCGCAGCATTGAGCCAAGGCGCAGTTGATTTTGCCTGCGGTTGGGGCGGTGGTCTTTCTCGGATGAAGGAATACGGCAACATCCTGTTGACCGGCGCTGAAAAGCAAGAGCTGGGCATTCTGGTGTTTGACGTGACATCCGCGCCTGCATCCTACATCGCTGAAAACGGCGATGTTGTTGCGAAGTTCGTGAAAGTTACTGCCGATGCCAACGCTGAGTGGGCGGCTGGCCAAAGCGAAGAAATGCTTGCTGTGATTGCTGAACAATCCGGTATGGATCTCGAAGCAACACGTGCCTCAATCTCCAGCTTTGTGTTCCCCACGATCGAAGAGCAGCTGAGCGAAAGCTGGCTGGGTGGCAATGCGGCGGCCTTCATGAAGGGTGTTGCGGACGTGTTTGTTGAGGCCGGTTCCATCGACAGCGCCCTCGACAGCTATGAGGACACAGTGAACACCGGCCCACTGGAGGCCGCAAAAGGCATGTAAATAAGACTGTCGGCACGGGCCCTTCGGGGTCTGTGCCGATGCTAACTAATGAACCAGAGGCAAGGAAAACCTTGCCCTATTCGTCCAAACAGGGACACAGGAAAAATCACATATGACCGGACTTAACATTGATAACCTTTCGATGCGTTTTGATTTGCCTAACGGCGGATCGGTGCAGGCGTTGCAGGATGTGTCGATTGACCTCAAGGCAGGAGAGTTGCTGTCGGTGCTGGGGCCTTCTGGCTGCGGGAAAACCACTTTGCTTAACATTGTTGCGGGCTTTTTGGCCCCGACGGGCGGCAAGATGACCCTGAACGGCCACGAGATAAAGGGTCCGGATGCCGAACGCGGTATGGTCTTTCAGCAGGGCGCGCTTTTTGAATGGATGTCGGTACGCGAAAATGTGGGCTTTGGTCCGTCGATGAAAGGTATGCCTAAGAACGACAAGAATGAGGTTGTCGATCACCTTTTGGATGTGGTGGGCCTGCAGGATTTCAAGGAAAAAGCCGTTTACGAATTGTCAGGCGGAATGCAGCAGCGTGTGGCACTGGCCCGCTGTCTGGCCAATGACCCGGACGTTATTTTGATGGATGAACCTTTGGGTGCCCTTGATGCGTTGACCCGCGAAAAAATGCAGTCACTTGTACTCAAGTTGTGGAAAGAAACCGGCAAGACGATCATCCTGATCACCCACTCTGTTGAAGAGGCGCTGTTGCTGGGGGAACGTTTGATTGTAATGGCCCCGCGGCCGGGTCGCATCCATAAAGAATACCGTTTGCCGTTCGCAGAAATGGGCGTGAATGCTGATTTGAGAGAGGTTAAAAAACACCCTGAATTTGGCCCGCGCCGCGAAGAAATCCTGAACATGATCTGGGACATGGAAGAAGAGATTATGGGCACCAAGGAGGATGCGGCATGACCGGTATTATCTTTCTTGCCATCTATGTCGCGATTTTTGCGGCAGCGTTTTTTATTGTCACCAAGTCAAGCCAAGGCGCTCGGGCTAAGGATTATACATCACTCAAGACGGTAACCTTTGGTGATGAAAGTGCTGTGCGTCCAAATCGGGCGGCTGGTATCGTTTCGATCTTCACCATTTTCCTGATGTGGGGCATTTTCACTGGATCGTCATGGTTGCCTGGCTTTTTGCACGCGCCAGGCCCATTTGAAGGGACAACCAGCTTTACCTATACCGCTGAGGCTGAGGGTGGAAACCGCGATGATGCGACAGTGACCATATTGGTGCATCCGCGCGAAGAACAAGCCGAAGACCCTGTCGTTGAACCCGGCGATGGTTTTGCCAAGAATGACGCGGCGACTGTCGCGCAATGGCGGACTGTATTGGTCAATGTCGATCGCAATGATGAGATCACTAAAAAAGACGGCGCGAATGTCATTGAAATCAACGGCCAGAAGATCGCACCCGGTGGGTCGGTAAAAATTGATGGCGGTGTTGTGAACCTGTCTGACAAAGGCACACCTAACTTTGAACCGGAAAAAGGCTGGCAGATGGAATCGCTTTATCTGCCTGCCCCAGAGGAGGTTTGGACACGCGCGATCAAGGTCGCATCCGAAGGGTTCCGGGGTACGTCGCTGGGCGGTCACCTTGGGTATTCGCTGTTTCGGGTGATTATCGGTTTTCTCTGCGGTGCTGTGGTTGGCATTCCGCTTGGCTATGCGATGGGTCTGAGCGATTGGTTCCGTGGCTGGTTTGATCCGATTGTGGAATTCATGCGTCCGGTGCCGCCGCTTGCCTTGATCCCATTGGTGATCATCTGGGCCGGGATCGGCGAGACGGGTAAGATCATCCTGCTTTTCCTTGCTGCACTGTGGATCATGGCCATTGCCGCACGCTCGGGTGTGTCAGGCGTGAAGATATCCAAGGTCCATGCGGCCTATAGTCTGGGTGCCTCAAAATGGCAGATCATGCGCCATGTGATCATCCCCAATTCGCTGCCCGAGATTTTTACGGGCGCGCGTGTAGCGATGGGCGTTTGCTGGGGCACGGTTGTGGCCGCTGAATTGGTCGCGGCGGAGCAGGGCGCGGGTATGATGATCATGACCGCCTCCAAGTTTCAGAACACCGATATCGTGATCATGGGTATCATCCTGATCGGCGTCATCGGGTTTGGGATCGACATGCTGATGCGCTGGGCTGAACGGATCCTGGTGCCTTGGAAAGGCAAAGGCTGATCCTTCAGGCCTCATCAATATGGAAAAGTGAAAACGCCGGGGAATTCCCCGGCGTTTTTCATTTTGGTCTAAAGCTGTTTTTGGCGCGCTTTGGTGTGACGTCCCCACCATTGGGTTTGCCACCCGGTTTCGGCCGCGCATTGGGCTTGCCGCCCTGCTTGCCAATCTTGTTTGGCGGCGTGAACCGCTTTGATGGATCGGCAGCGCGCTGATAGGTTTTCTCGGCTGCAGGGGCGTCGCCTTTTGGCTTAAAGGGCTTGCCCGGCTTTGGTTTGCGCGGCTCATAAGCATCGCCCGCAGGCTTTTCCTTTTTCCAGACTGCTTTTGCCTTGGGCTTGCCCGTCTCATCCGGTTTCGGGTTTGATTTTGGCTTTGGCGCTGCACCGGGTTTCATTGGGCTGCGTTCGGTCTTGTGCGATTTGGGCGGGCGTTCACCCTTGGGGGCGCGTGGTTTTTCGAATTTTGGTTTATCGCCGCGCGGTTTGTCTGGTTGTGGGGACGACACCTCTGCGACTGGGGCGTCTGCTGGCGTTGGACGGGGTTTGCGCGGTGCCGATGGTGCCTCAGGATCATAGGAGTGCTTTTCGCGCGGTGGACGCGGCGCGCGCTCTGGGCGATCAGCCGGTTTTGGGCCACGCTTGGCACTGGGCTTGGGCCCGCGTTCAAGGTTTGGCGGGCTGTCGAGTTGTGTGACAACTGCGCCGCTTTCGACTTTCATCTCTGCCCCGAGAGCGTTCACAAAACGCGGTGCTGAGGACGCCAGGATTTCGACAAAGCTGTGGCTTGGCTGAATGCGGATGGCACCAATGTCGTCTTTCGTCAGATCACCCAGACGGCACAGCATCGGCAGCAATGTGCGTGGTTCTGCGCCATCATTGCGGCCAGTTGACACAGAGAACCAGACCGACGGGCCAAAGGCCGCGCGGGGTTTGTCATCAACGGCACCGGCCTCGCCAAGTTCTTCTGGTGCGGACTGGCGCGCCCGGTAGAGGTTCACAAATGCTGTGGCAAGCTGTTCCGGGCTGAACTGTGTGACCAGATTTGCCACAAAATCCTGGGCATCTTCGGGGGCCGGGTCGGTCCATGCGGCATCGGCCAGCAGGCGTTCTTCATCCGCTGCGTTCACTTCTGATGCAGATGGTGGTGCTGCCCACTCAACCTTGAGCTTGGCCCCCCCGATCAGTCGATTTGCTTTGCTGCGCATCTTGGCGGGGACGATCAATGCGGACACACCCTTGCGGCCTGCACGACCTGTCCGGCCAGAACGGTGCAGCAATGTATCTGAGTTTGAGGGCAAATCGGCGTGAATCACCAACTCCAGATTCGGAAGGTCGATGCCACGCGCGGCCACATCCGTGGCGATACAGACACGTGCCCGCCCATCGCGCAATGACTGCAGCGCATTGGTGCGCTCCGATTGCGTCAGTTCACCCGACAGCGCGACAACAGAAAAACCACGGTTTGTGAACCGCGAGGTCAACCGCGCCACTGCGGCACGGGTGTTGCAGAACACGATGGCATTCTTTGCCTCATAGAACCGCAGCACGTTGATGATCGCGTTTTCGGTGTCGCGTGGGTGGACCGACAGCGCGCGGTATTCGATGTCGCTGTGTTGCTTGGCTTCGCCCACGGTTTCGACCCGCTGGGCATTGCGCTGATACGATTTTGCCAGCTTGGCAATTGCGGCGGGCACAGTGGCCGAGAACATCAACGTGCGGCGGTCTTCCGGTGCTTCGGACAGGATGAATTCAAGTTCGTCGCGAAAACCAAGATCAAGCATTTCGTCGGCTTCATCCAATACGACAGCGCGCAGATCATGCAGTTTGATGTTGTTCCGTTTGATATGGTCACACAAGCGCCCCGGCGTGGCGACAACCACATGTGCGCCGCGGTCCAACATGCGCCGTTCAGTGCGGGTGTCCATCCCGCCAACGCAGGTGGTCACGATCGCTCCCGCCTTACCATAAAGCCAGGTAAGTTCGCGGCTGACCTGCATCGCCAGTTCACGGGTTGGCGCAATGATCAATGCAAGCGGTGCACCCGCAGGGCCAAAGCGGTCGGTGTCGCCCAGCAGTGTTGGCGCAATCGCGAGCCCGAAGCCAACGGTCTTGCCTGACCCGGTTTGCGCGGAAACAAGCAGGTCGGCATCTGCCAAAGCAGGGGCGGAAACAGCTTCCTGCACGGCGGTCAGTGTATCATAGCCCTTTTGGGCAAGCGCGTCTGCGATGGTCTGAATCAAAGGATCGTCCTGTTCTGATAATGGCTGTCCAAACGACAGCGGCCAGCAGCGAAGCGCCCCGGCATTGATTGCGGCTGTCGGTAAGCGGTTGAGCCACGAATGTACATGGTGTTTGTGGCGTTACATTTCAGCGGCAACAAAACGCCGCTGATCTGCCATGCTCAGGGGTGTCTGTTTCGTCTTCTCTAAATACGACTCGCTAAGTTGAGAATGCGCGTCAATGATCACAAGATTTTGTGGTTCAGGCAGGGAGGAATTTACGGGAAGGGTTTGGTGGAGCATAGCGGGATCGAACCGCTGACCTCCTGCATGCCATGCAGGCGCTCTCCCAGCTGAGCTAATGCCCCAAATAGGACCAAGGGTCCGTATTGGTATCCGGGCGGGTGGCCCGGGTAAGTGGCGCGTAAGTAGGCGCAAGCGCGGGCGGGATCAAGTGAAAAATCGGATCCCGCCCACAAGTATTCTTAATTGTCGTCTGTGGTTAATCTTCGTCGTCGTTGGTTACAACGTCGGCGATGTCATCCAGCGGCACTGTGTCTTCATCGTCGTCGTCGTCATCCAGAATGTCGTCATCCAGATCCACATCGACGTCATCATCATCAATGATATCATCGTCGTCGTCCTCGACCTTGGCTTCCTTGGCCTTGGCTGTGACAGCATCCTCGGCATCTGCCGCGATCATGCGCGACTTGGCTGCGTCAACTTCCAGCACTTCGCCGGTATAGGGGCTGACGATGGGATTCTTATTGAGGTCATAGAAGCGCTTGCCCGTTGTGGGGCACAGGCGCTTGGTTCCCCATTCTTCGTTGGGCATGAAACACCCCTTCTTCAAATTGCGGTTGCGTGTAGATGATCAGCTTTATGATTCTGGCCAAGTGCCATATGAGATAGGCAGTGTCAAAGGCTTTGGCCACCCTTGGTTCGGAGAGAATCCGCAGATGAGCGACCCTATCCTGCCCGGTGATCCCCCGATCCCCCTGATCCTGCGGCGTTCGCCGCGGGCACGGCGCATTTCTTTGCGCATCTCTCAATTGGACGGACGGGTGACATTAACCATGCCAATACGGCTTGCTGAGTGTGAGGCATTGAACTTTGCCCGTACCAAGGAAGATTGGATTCGCAAGCATCTGGAGGCCCGCGGTGCCGATGTGCAGGTTAAATTGGGTGCGCAATTGCCGGTGGGAGGGCAGTTGTTGACCGTCACACAAGGGCGCGGGCGTTCCGTATCCATTGGACTGAATGAGGTTGCGGTGCCCGGACCTGAGGACCGCGTTCCCAAACGTCTGGCTGCATATCTGCGCGAGGTGGCACGAGACCGTCTGGCTGGGGCATGTGATGATTATGCCGCGCTTCTGGGCAAACCCTACAACCGCCTTACCATGCGCGATACACGGTCTCGTTGGGGGTCGTGTACATCAGACGGTGGCCTGATGTTTTCGTGGCGGTTGATCATGACCCCGCCAGAAGTGCTGGACTATGTCGCGGCCCATGAGGTCGCGCATCTGGCACAGATGAATCATTCAGCCGCATTCTGGGCAGAGGTTGAGCGGATATACGGAGATTACAAGCCGCCGCGCCGATGGCTCAAAAAACATGGCAGCGATCTACACCGCTACCAGTTTTGATCTCATTCGGGATAGATGAAGCCCGTGATTGGATAGACGCTGCCAAAGGCTGTTGGTTGGCTTTTCAGGCGCACTGCGGACCAGTCGTTATTTTCTGACACATCAATCACGTCCATCTTCAGCGACACTTTGTTGCGCTTCCAGTTGGCATGATCCACGCGAATTTCGCGCTCTGATACAACTTCGGACACGACGGCAACATGGCCCATTGGCAGTTTGCTGGTTTTGCGAAACGCCATGACAGCCCCGACCAGAGGTTGTTTGCCCTTGTCATAAATCCCGGTGGCTTTGCCCCACCATGTATTCGCATTGCCGCGAATCTGCACGCCACTGACGTTGCGGGCAAACGGCACACACCAAACCCGGCTGCCTTTTGACTGGAGTTGCTGAACTTCCATCAGCGCCAATTGTTGACGTTGTGGATCAAGTTCCACCGATGACAGTGACGGTACGTTTTGAGATGGTGTTGAACATGCGGCGATGAAAAGAAGTGCAGCGCACAAAATGGACAGGCCCACTGGCCGACGGGCGTGTTTCACGCTCATATTCCCCCCGAAGAATCTTCTGTTTCGTGGCGGACATGACCTGACTCGCCTCCGGGCGGAACATCTATGATTTATGCTAAACCTCAAAGTGGTGTTATCCGTGTGGGCAGATTTTCGCCGAACGGGTGTCGCGATACTACAAATTGAAACGACAGCTTTTGTGCGTGCCAAAGCAGGGCTGCAGATTTGGGCCGCTTGACCCCGCCTGCATTTGTGATCACACCTTTGGCATGAACCTGACACCGCGCCCGCTTGACACCACCATTCCTGCGCATGACCTTGTATATCGTCGACTGCGTAGCCGGATCATGCACGGCGATCTGCCGCCAGGGCACGCGCTGACCCTGCGCGGTATCGGCAAACAATTCGACGTGTCGATGACGCCAGCGCGCGAGGCTGTGCGCAGGTTGGCGGCAGAAGGGGCGCTTACCATTTCCTCGTCGGGTCGCATTTCGACGCCTGAGCTGAGCAATGAACGGATCGAGGAACTGGCCGCCTTGCGGGCGTTGATCGAAGTAGAGCTTGCCAGCCGCGCATTGCCGCGTGCGCATATGGCGTTGATTGAACGGTTGCAAACCATCAACGGTGCCGTGGCCGAAGCGGTCGCCCATCGCGATGCGGTCAGTTATATTCGCACGAACCTGGAGTTTCACCGCACCTTGTATCTGCGCGCGCAGGCCCCCGCGATGTTGGCAATGGCTGAGACCGTGTGGTTGCAGATGGGTCCAACCATGCGCGCCCTTTATGGCCGTCTTCGCCAGACTGAGCCACCACAGTTTCACCGTCTGATCATAGCGGCATTGCGGGCCGGGGATGAACCGGGTTTGCGGCTTGCCGTGCGGTCGGATGTGACGCAGGGCCTGCGGATGTTGGCGAGTTGACGAACGCAAAACTTCGCGGCATCCTGTCGCGATGATCAACGCCTTGAAAATCGCGCGTTATTAACGCCGCTTCACCTGAACGCGGCACCCTTTTCCTGTATTAACTTACCCAAGCCGCCATCGCGCGGCCTTTGTCGTCTTTGGTGCACAGTTAGAAAGACTGACATGCCTGATGTATCCATCCGATTGGCCGAGGCCAAAGAGCTGCCCGATGTTCTGCCCATGATCCATGTGCTTGCCGCCCATCATCACGATACGTCGACATTGACGCTTGATGCGCTCAAGCGCGACACTTTGGGCGACACCCCATGGATCACGCTGATCGTAGCGGAGCAGTCAGAAAACCTTTTGGGCTACGCTGCATTATGTCCTTTGACGCAGCTTCAGTTTGGTGTGCGTGGCATGGATATGCACCATCTGTTCGTTAAGCCTTCGGCGCGGGGGCAGGGCATCGGGCAAAAGTTGATTACGGCTGCGATTGATCACTCAAAGCGGCAGGGCTGTCGGTACATGATGGTTGGCACGCACCCGGAAAATAAGGCGGCGCAGGCCATGTACCTGACCGCCGGCTTTTCAGAGGCCCCCGCACCTGGACCGCGGTTCAGGATGAAGTTTGACAGCACTTGCGCTGGACATCCCTGACGCGCCAACGATGTTGACGCATCAGTTCACGTCGGCACTCAGGGCGCGTTTAACCTGCCGCACCTTTTTTTGTGGCGACTGGCGTTTCGGCAAGCCAATGTGTGCCAGCAGAGAGAACACAACTGATCCCATCCGCCCGGCTGACAAAGATTGTATAGCTGCCGGTTTCTGCGGATGCCCAAATTTCTACGATGGATCTTGCGTTCTGCAGCCCCCTCGCGGTCAAGGTTTCAGTATATGCTGTTGTCAATTTTGACACCAATTCCGCGCGCGGCATACAGGTCATCGCATGGGCTGGCGGGCCTGTGCAGGCCATCCCGAACAGCAGACCGGCAGTGATAATACGCTTGTACATGACACTCTCCTTTTCCATTTCTCAAGGACAAGGAGGCAGATCACAGAGGCGAAATCACACCTCCTCTGCTCATAATATCGGCACGATTGGGCGCTATTGCAATTCACGTGATATCACATGATTGGTGGCAAGTTGGTCAATTTCGGCAACGCGTCAGCCCTAAGCGGGCGGATCATCATCAATCGATGCTGTCACGAAACGATGCAAAGTATCTAAGGTTTTCGACTGGTATCGTTGCGCAATACTCTGGATCTATCGTCAGGCAGCCAGCCCTTTGCCGCCGATGTCGAGGTATTTGCGGCGACGGTCCGCGACAAGCGTTTTGCCGTCTTTGCCGCTGAGTTCTTTGAGCATCGCAGCGATAGCCACACCGACCGATTTGATCGTCATCGCGGCGTCGCGGTGGGCACCGCCCTTGGGTTCTTTGATAATCTGGTCCGTTACACCCAGTTTCATCAGGTCATCTGCGGTCAGCCGCATTGCCTCTGCCGCCTCACGCATTTTTTCTGAATCTTTCCAGAGGATCGACGCGCAGCCTTCCGGGGTGATCACGGAATACACAGCATGTTCCAGCATCGCGACCCGGTTTGCCGTGGCAAATGCAACCGCCCCGCCTGAACCGCCTTCTCCGATAATGACGCTGATCAACGGCACGCCGATCTGCAAACATTTTTCTGTGGACCGTGCAATTGCTTCTGATTGCCCACGTTCCTCGGCCCCTTTGCCGGGATAGGCACCGGGCGTGTCGACCAGCGTGATCACGGGCAGGTTAAACTTACCTGCAAGTTCCATCAGGCGCACGGCCTTGCGGTATCCTTCGGGTCGGGCCATGCCAAAATTCCGCTCAATCCGGGATTTGGTATCGTTGCCTTTTTCGTGGCCGATCACCATCACAGGCGTGTCATTAAACCGTGCCAAACCGCCCATCACGGCCAAGTCGTCCGCAAAATTCCGATCACCTGCCAATGGCGTATATTCGGTAAACAGCGCTTCAATGTAGTCTTTACAATGGGGCCGCTCAGGGTGGCGTGCGACCTGGCATTTACGCCAGGGGGTCAGTGAACTGTACAATTCATCAAGTATGGCCGCCGCTTTGACATCCAACGCTTTGGCTTCCGCAGTGGTATCCGTCTCGGGATTTGTCCGCGCAATGGCGCGCAGCTCTTCTGCTTTGCCTTCAATCTCGGCCAGTGGTTTCTCGAAATCAAGGTATTGGGTCATTGCGTGCTCCGACTTCTGATCCCTGTTATATGGCGCTGATTTGGGCAGTTTGCAACGCGCGGTTAAATGCGTAGCCTGAGAATAAATTGGAGATGACAATGAACCTTAGACTTCTCGTTGCGGCGATTGCGTCCGTTGCCCCAGCCGCCGTGTTGGCGCAATCGATCAACTTTGGCGATGATGCGAGCCAATGGTCGAATGATGGTGAATGTGATGACCGCCGTTTTCGGGGCGCGGGGATGGCGCAGGGCTTGGACCGCGATGACATTGGCCATGATGCGACCGACTGCAAAGCCGGCTTTGACGCGGGTAAACTGATGATCTGGGATTTTGCTGCGGCAAAGGCCGCGACCCAATGCAGCGCGATCAACTTTGGCGATGACAAGTCTGAATGGCCCGATGATGGGCAATGTGATGACTATCGTTTTGACGGGCCGGGTGCGGACTTCGTGCTGCTGTCAGAAGATATCGGTCATGATGCGTCTGACTGCCGGCAATTATGTGATTTGGGTCAGATTGCTGTTCGAGATTATTAACCAATCATCGACAAGACCGGATAGAGCGAGGCAATCAACAGCGCCGCCATTGTCCAGTTAAACATGCGCAGGCGCGAGGGGTTGGTCAGAAAACGGGCCATTTGCTGGCCCAGCACCGTCCATATTGTCACGGACGGCAGGTTGACCGACGCAAAAAGAACCGCCGCCGCAAATAACATCATCGCCCCGCCATCGGCGACGTAAACGGTGATCCCGGTCAACGCCATCGCCCAAGCCTTGGGGTTGACCCACTGGAACGCTGCTGCCTGTAGAAACGTCATTGGCTGACCGGTTGCTTGCCGTTCTTTGACCGGTGCTGCATTGGCAATTTTCCATGCCAGATAAAGCAGATAGGCAATGCTCAGCACCGTGAGGGCGGTATAAATGGCTGGATAGATTTCAAAAACCCGGACGAGGCCAACACCAGTGAGCAGCATCAAAACCAGAAACCCGATAGATATGCCCAGCATGTGCGGAATGGTGCGGCGAAAACCGTAATTCGCCCCCGATGCCATGAGCATCAGGTTGTTGGGCCCCGGCGTGGCGGAGCTGACAAAGGCGAAAAGTGCAAGCGCGGGTAAGACATCATAATCCATGACGCAATGTTTGACTTAAGTTCTGCGCTGATAAATTGTGAAATGCATCGTAATAATCGAAAGATCACAATCTATGGCCGTTCTAGATCGAATTTCTGAACATATATTGCGCGAACTGTCCCGCAATGGTCGGATCAGCAATCTTGAGCTTGCGGATCGGGTTGGTCTTTCACCCTCTGCCTGCCTGCGCCGGGTTCAGGATCTGGAAAAGAAGGGCATCATCACAGGGTACCGTGCGGTGCTGGATCGCACCGCCCTTGGTTCTGGGTTTGTGGCATATGTTGGTGTCGGCCTCAGCGACCATTCCAAGTCGAGCCAAGAAGCATTTGAACGCGCCATTGCCCGCGCACCCGAAGTGGTCGAGTGCCACAACATTACCGGGACAATCGAGTACCTTTTGCGTGTCGAATGCGCCGATTTGCGGGCCTACAAATCCTTCCACACCGACATGCTTGGCGCGCTGCCGCAAGTGAATGGGATCACGTCCTATGTCGTAATGGGATCGCCCAAAGACGAACGGGCTTAGCGGTCTATTTCCCGGCAATCATCTCTGATTGGCGCACAATAACTTCGGCCTGTTTGATACTGGCAATATCAACCAGACGCCCTTTATAGACCGTGGCCCCTTCGCCTTTGGCTTTGGCGGCCTCCATGGCGGCCAGAATCTCGCGGGCTTCGGAGACGGCTTCTGCTGAGGGCGTAAATACCTCGTTTGCGATCGCGATCTGTTTTGGGTGGATCGCCCATTTCCCGACCATGCCCAGCGTTGCCGAACGGCGGGCCTGTGCCCTGAACCCGTCATCGTCGGAAAAATCACCAAAGGGGCCATCCACGGGCAAAACGCCGTGCGTGCGACAGGCCGCCACGATCGCGGCCTGTGCCCAGTGCCAGGGGTCCGACCAGTGTTTCGCCCCGTCCCGGAGCATATAGTAATTCTCCTGCGTCCCGCCGATGCCAGTTGTCTGCATCCCCATCGAGGCTGCAAAATCCGCAGCACCCAAACTCATGGCCTGCAATCGAGGCGAGCTTGCAGCGATCTCTTCGACATGCGCGATTCCCGCCGCAGATTCGATGATGACCTCGAATGAAATTTTCCTGGACCGCCCCTTGGCTGTTTCAATCGCTGTGACCAAGGCATCCACGGCATAAACATCCGCTGCACAGCCGACTTTCGGGATCATGATTTGATCGAGCCGGTCGCCCGCCTGTTCCATCAGATCGACGACGTCACGGTACCAATAGGGCGTATCCAAACCGTTGATGCGAACGGACAGGGTTTTGTCGCCCCAGTTCACATCAGAGATCGCCGCGATGATGTTGGCGCGCGCGCTGTCTTTGTCAGACGGGGCCACGCTGTCTTCGAGGTCAAGGTTAATGACATCAGCCGCTGATGCCGCCATCTTTTCAAACAGCGCCGGCCGTGATCCCGGGCCGAACAACTGGCAGCGGTTCGGGCGTGCGGGTGCGGTTGGCTGGATGCGGAATGACATAAAGGCTGATCCTTGGCGAATGATTGTTACGGATTGACTGGTGTCAACTGTTATAAAATTGCGCGATATGCTGCAAGCGCATTTCGCAACTGCAGCATTAAGGGTCTGCCAGTGCCTAGTTGGCAGTTATCTAGACCTTGCGTCTGGCCGCTGGGCCGGGTTTGTTTCCTACTAACCAATAGGGGATAGGCATGCGCATAGAAGTCTGCCGGGATGTATTTAAGCTGGCGCAGGTTTTTGCGATATCGCGGGAATCACGTACCGAAGCCCGAGTTTTGACCGTGCGCATCACTGAGGGTGGCGTTACGGGATGGGGCGAATGTGTGCCCTATGCCCGATATGATGAGACATTGGACTCTGTGACGGCTGAGATAGAAGGGCTGACAAGCACGGTAAGCCGCGCAAAACTCCATGATCTATTGCCAGCCGGGGCTGCGCGAAATGCGGTTGATTGTGCGCTGTGGGATTTGGCGGCCAAACAGGCCGGAAAACGCGTCTGGGAGCTGGCTGGATTAGAAACTCCGGGGCCGGAGGTTACCGCCTATACGTTATCTTTGGACACGCCAGAGGCCATGCAGGCGCAGGCCGCCAAACATGCGTTTCGGCCCTTGTTGAAGATTAAGCTCGGCACACCCGATGATATGCCAAGGCTTGAGGCGGTTCGTGCAGGTGCGCCCACGTCCACCATTATTGTAGATGCCAACGAAGGCTGGTCCGCTGAGGTCTATGCGGACCTCGCGCCACATCTGTTGCGGCTTGGTGTGGCGCTTGTGGAACAGCCGCTGCCAGCAGGGGAAGATGATGCACTGATTGGCATGCAGCGCCCGGTCCCGGTTTGTGCTGACGAATCCTGTCATGATCGCGAAAGCCTGCCCGGACTCAAAGGCAAATACGATGTGGTGAACATCAAATTGGACAAGGCCGGCGGGCTGACCGAGGCGCTGGCACTGCGCGACGCCGCGCGTGCCGAAGGTTATGACGTGATGGTCGGTTGCATGGTCGGGTCGTCTCTGGCGATGGCACCGGCAACGCTTGTCGCGCAAGGGGTCAACGTCGTCGACCTTGACGGGCCGCTCTTGTTGGCAGAAGACCGGGATCATGCGTTGAAATATGATCAGGCTGGTGTGCACCCGCCTGAGGCAGTACTTTGGGGATGAACATGCGGACAGTCTATGTAAACGGCGAATACCTTCCTGAAACCGATGCAAAAATCTCAATTTTTGATCGCGGATTTTTGATGGCAGATGGGGTCTATGAGGTCACATCGGTCCTGGACGGTAAGCTGATTGATTTTGACGGCCATGCGGTGCGGCTCAGCCGGTCGTTGAATGAGCTGCAGATGCGCAACCCGATTTCCAAGGACGACCTGTTGGAGGTGCACCGCGAACTGGTGCGCGTGAATGAGATTGACGAAGGGTTGATCTATTTGCAGATCACACGCGGCTCGGATGGGGATCGTGACTTTGCCTTTCCCGATCCTGAAACCACCGAACCAACCATCGTTTTGTTTACCCAGAGCAAACCGGGCATGGCGGATAGTCCTGCGGCCAAAAAAGGCGCAAAGATCATCAGCATCGAGGACATCCGATGGGGTCGCCGTGACATCAAGACGGTGCAATTGCTCTATCCGTCGATGGGCAAAATGATGGCCAAGAAAGCGGGCTGTGATGATGCGTGGATGGTCGAGGATGGCTTTGTCACCGAAGGCACCAGCAACAATGCCTATATCGTTAAGGGCAACAAAATCATCACCCGGGCGCTGAGCAATGACATCCTGCACGGCATCACCCGCGCGGCTGTTTTACGGTTTGCGCGTGAGGCGCAGATGGTGGTTGAGGAACGCAATTTTACCATCGACGAAGCACAGGCCGCGGATGAAGCATTCACCACGTCAGCCAGCGCATTTGTGATGCCGGTGGTGGAGATTGACGGGGTTGCCTTGGGTGACGGGACGCCGGGCAAAGTGGCCCCGCGGCTGCGTGAAATCTATCTGGATGAAATGCGCAAGGCGGCCGTTTGAGGGGCATTGAATGTCCCTTTGAACCGCTGCTGTAAAACGTCGGTATTTTGTCGGTATTGCGACTGTGCTGAATGACGCCTGAAATCCGCCGGGTCTATTGCAGGAAAGGCAGAACATGACGACCACATCCATCACCCGAGAGGATATGATCGCAGCGCAGGGGCGCGAGATTGGCCATTCGGGGTGGTTTACCATGGATCAGGCGCGCATTGATGCCTTTGCTGAAGTGACCGAGGACCGTCAGTTTATCCACATTGACCCGGTCCGCGCCGCTGACACGATGTTCGGCGGCACCGTGGCGCATGGCATGCTGACCCTGGCTATGATGTCCGGGATGGCATATGCCGCGTTGCCCGCGATGGTGGGGCAAAGCGCGTCGGTGAATTATGGATTCGAGAAGGTGCGGTTTATCACTCCGGTGCGGTCCGGTGCGCGGATCAGGGGGCGATTTGTGCTGTCTGACGCGACGGTGCGCGGAGGTGACAAGCTGATGACCCGCTTTGATGTCGTGGTGGAGATTGAGGGAGAGGCCCGGCCCGCCCTGACGGCGGATTGGTTGATTTTGTATATGTTTTAACTTGGGCATGATCCCAGGAATTCTGCGGACGGGCTATTCCGGTTCCTCTCGACCCTTCGCGCCCGGAAACGGTCCAAGGCAACTGGCCCGATGGGATACCTGAAAGACGTGATTATAAAGCTGTGCCACCCACTGCTTGCCTTCCATTGTCTGCTCCAGATGCACAAGCGCAGGGCCGATCAATGGCTGCACTTGATGCCAGAAGAATTGTGGAAACTGTTCCATCAAATCCATTGGCGTCTCATACCCAAGTTTTTGCGCAAAACCGGTTTCGACAAATTCACTGAAAAGACCGCCAATCTTGCGATGGTAGAACGGGTCCGCGATCTGTCCGATAAGGTCGGCAGCGCGCACCAGAGCCGGTTCGCTCGTTGTGTCGGCATAGGCCGGATCATCTGGCACGGGAAACCGGGTGTATTCGATGGCGGCGGCGATCCTCTCTTCATCAATGAGACCGGATCCTGCAAAGCGCCGACGGGCATACATTTTTCCACGATCAACGTGATAGGGCGCAAGAAAGGCATCTGACGCGCCGCGTGGCGGACAGATTTTGTCACCGGCCGCGTTCACAACGACCTCGGTGTCCGTGTCCCCTTCGCAGATGTCACGAGAGTAGCCTATGTCGTGGACCAAAAGCGCTACGATGTAATGCAGCCAGTCTTCGGGTTGGACAGCGCGGGTCACCAACTGGCCCCGGATGATTTGCTGACCAACGAGTGTGACCATCATCGTATGTTCGGCATTGTGATAAAGAGCGTCGGAATTGCCCAGCCGCTCAAGCAGCATGCGTGCGCTGCCGCTGATGAAGGCGGCGTATTCAGCTTTGCGTCCCGAGAAATACTGTAGATAGGTTTCAGCGAGATGATCCCCGAATTCTGACGCAACGACGGCGGTAGGATTGAACATGGTCAACTCGCATTTCTGGGCATCCGGCCCAATAGTATCCTTTTTGGTCTATCTTGTCAGCTTTGGGTGCAGCCCGGCCAATTCCTGCGAAACTGCAGGGCCAGAAACGCCAGCCTGTCACTTGTTCCCTACATTCTCCTCAAACGCAGTTTTGAAGGCTTCTTTCTGGGCATCGCCTGCTTCGGTCTGATATTTTGCTTTCCAGTCATCCATGGTCATGCCGTAAAACAGCTCGCGGGCCTCTTGTTTGCCCATCTCGATCCCGCGTTCGTTCGCGGCCTCCTGATACCAGCGCGACAGGCAGTTGCGGCAAAATCCGGTGAGGTTCATCATGTCGATGTTTTGCACATCTGTGCGGTCCTGCATCAGGTGTTTTTGCAGGCGGCGGAATGCGGCGGCCTGGAGTTCTATTTCAGTCTGGCTGGGCATCGCGGTCTCCTTTTTTGTCAAAGTTGGGTTTGTGCCAGAACAGTTTCAAGGATCGGCGCAAGGCGCGCGGCCCATGCCTGTTGGCTTGGTTCATCGGCGATGAGGTCGTTGCGCAATTCAATTAACGCATTGGGGCGGCCGTGTTGCAATGCGTGGCGGTCCACTGCATCACCGGGCAGGTGGCCGGAATAGGGTTCATTGTCGCCCACCGTCAGATCAGCCTCTGCATGCAGATGGTCGATCAAGGGGCGGGCAATGCGGGCATCGTGCGCGTAAAGCACGCCGATTTCCCACGGGCGGATGTATTTGCCTTGCAGCTTTGGTGTGAAGCTGTGGATCGACAAAATCACCGTTGCCGGGCGCGCGGCCAGCTTCGCCAAGGCATCGTGGTAGGGCCGATAGCACAGGTTCAGGCGATGTTCGATTTCGGCAGCATCGGCATGGCGATTGGCGGGAACGATGGTGCCATCATAGAGCCGCATCAACAATGTGGGGTCGTCTTCGCCGCGGTTCGGATCAATCGCAAGCCGGGAAAAGTTGGACAGAATGGCGGGGCTGTCAAGCAAGGTTGCCAGAGCGCGCGCGACACCCGCAGCACCAACATCATATGCGATGTGCCGGGCCATGTCCGCAGCACTTAGCCCAAGGTCACCGCCGGCAATATCAGGGGGCACGGTATTGGTCGCGTGATCACATGTCACCAACCAGCGGCCGGATCGGTCAGCCCCCTCAATATGGTATGGAAGGTACGTCATTTATGTGAAACCTTTGACTTGTATCGCTGGGGCGGGTAAGCCCCTCTGAAATGATTGTTACCGCTAACATAGCGGGACTCCGGCCCGTGAACCGAACAAGGACGCACAATATGAGACGCCTTCGCAATGTAAAGATCGTCGCAACGCTTGGACCAGCATCTGACACTTATGAGATGATCGAGGCGCTGCACAATGCGGGCGCGGATGTTTTTCGCCTGAACATGAGCCATGGCAGTCACGAAGAGATCCGCATCAAGCACGAGATCATTCGCAAGGTTGAGGAAACCACAGGCAGCACAATCGGTATTCTGGCGGATCTGCAGGGTCCCAAGCTGCGGGTGGGCGTGTTTTCTGGCGACAGTGAACAGCTGGTTGAAGGGGCGGCATTTCGTCTGGACCTTGATGAGGCTGAAGGCGATTCAAGTCGGGTCTGCCTGCCGCATCCTGAGATTTTTGCAGCCCTTGAACCCGGTGCGTCTCTGTTGGTGAATGACGGAAAAATCCGTTTGAAAGTGCGCGAATGTGGCCCTGATTTTGCCGATTGTGTTGTTGTGACGGGGGGAATCATATCGAACCGCAAGGGCGTCAATGTGCCCGATGTGGAACTGCCGTTGGCCGCGTTGTCTGACAAAGACCGGGCCGATCTGGAATTTGCCTGTGGCCTTGGCGTTGACTGGTTGGCGCTGTCGTTTGTGCAGCGCCCCGCCGACGTTGAAGAGGCGCGGTTGCTGGTCAAGGGCCGGGCGGCGATCCTGTCGAAGATCGAAAAACCCAATGCGGTCGAGCGGTTCGATGACATTCTGGCCGTAAGCGACGGCATCATGGTTGCCCGCGGTGATCTGGGTGTGGAACTGCCGGTTCAGAACGTGCCGCCAATCCAGAAACGACTTGTGCGCAAATGCCGTGCAGCGGCAAAGCCCGTGATCGTGGCAACGCAAATGCTGGAAAGCATGATCGAAAGCCCGATGCCGACGCGTGCCGAAGTCAGCGATGTGGCGACAGCGATTTATGAAGGTGCTGATGCGGTGATGCTCAGCGCGGAATCGGCGGCGGGCGATTATCCGATTGAGGCTGTGACCACGATGGATAATGTCGCGCAGGAGGTCGAGGCTGACCCGACCTATACCCAGATCATTGAGGCAAGCCGCACAGCGGACCGGATGACCGTTGCGGATGGCATTGTGGCCGCCGCACGCGAGATTGCCGAAACCACCGACATCAAGGCGATCTGTTGTTTCACGCATAGCGGGACAACCGCCCTTTTGACGGCACGTGAACGGCCACGGGTGCCGATCATTGCCCTGACGCCGATTGTCAGAACCGCACGGCGGCTGGCGCTGAGCTGGGGCACGAATTGCGTGATCACTGAGGAATTGGATCGCTTTAAGGCGGCTGTGGTCAATGCAGCGAAAGCCGCGCGTTCAGAAGGGTTTGCAGGTCCAGATGATCTGATTGTTGTGACCGCAGGTGTGCCATTTAACACCCCAGGTAGTACCAACATTCTGCGAGTCGCCCCATGTGACGAACGTTTGATTTTTTCGTCTGATCCAGAGTAGACTCTCCCTATATGGGTGAGGAAATTGTATGGATCACGATCTTGCATTGGTGATAGGTATTGTTCTGGGCGTATTGTCGGTGCCCTCTGTACTTTCAGCGTTTTCAGATCGGCGTGCACCACGGGCATCAGCGATAACGATATTGATCGCGGGAAGCTTGATTGTCTACGCGGCGCAGAACAAGCCCAACGGGATTTCCTTGGATCAGATCCCCGATATCTTTGTGAACGTCATCGGCCGGTATTTGCTTTGACGCGGGCAACCAAATATCCCGAAAGAACGATCCGCCTTGTCTGAAAATAATCACGCCATCACATTCTTCGAAACCATTTGGAATGCGATGGGTGACGGTGACATTAGGCGGCTCGAAGAGTTGACCCATTTTCAGTTCTTTTCCACACGGAAAAGACGGTTGGCTGGGGCGGCATTGGCTGACCCATGCTGTGGATTGCGGAAATCTGGCGGCCATCGAATGGGTATTGAGTAAGAAACCTGCGATAAATTACCAGGACGATGAGGGGGAATGCGCCCTTACTTCAGCGCTTCAATTTGAAGCAAATGCCGCCCTGTGGGACGATGAGGACGCGCGGTTGTCAGCCGGGAATGCGGTGAAGCGCGTGATTGAGATTGTCAATTTGTTGGTGCGCGAGGGTGCAGACATCAATCAAAGTCTGACTTTGGACAAGACCCCCCTGCATGCGGCCGCGCATTGGTCATCGCCCGAAGTGGTCCGGCATTTTCTTGCCCTTGGGGCGGACCCGAATTTGCGAGATTGTGATTACGGGTTCGATGCACCAGCAGACTGTGCCAAAAGCAGCAAGCGGCCAGAGGTTGAAACCATTTTGCGCGAGGCGATGCAGGCGTCATCCACTTGACAGAAATCTTCCTAGGTGCAGGTCGTTATGAGCCGATGTCGGGTTGGAGCCCATTCGGTCATATGGAGACGAAAAACTGATAACACACGAGAAAACTATTTGATCGAATTACGACCCAAATCATGCGACATAAGCAATCTTGAAATCTCGTCTTTTCCACTGTAGCCGCTCAGCAAACGAATAGGTTGCAAACCACTGACGAACCGAAAACCGGATAAGTTGGCTGCCCCCCTCATTGTCAAAAAGAATAAAGGCCATCGATATGACACCGGCAAGTCCATTATCCTACCGTCCGGAAATCGATGGCCTTCGTTTCCTCGCAATTACTGTGGTTTTGTTCTTCCATCTTGGTTTTTCAGATTGGGCGGGTGGTTTCACCGGTGTGGACATCTTCTTTGTGCTGTCGGGCTACCTGATTTGCGGTCAAATCTATATCTCGCTGAAAAAAGACAGGTTTTCTGCCCTAGATTTTTTTGCCCGTCGCATTCGCCGACTCAGTACCGCAGCCTTTGCCTGTTTTCTTGTCACGGGAGGTGCCGCCTACGTCGTTTTTAGCCCGCTTGAAATGTACGTCGTCGTGCAAAATTTGCTGGGCAGTATCACATTTACAAACAACATCTTATTGATGAATGAAGCTGGTTATTTTGCGCCATCCGCCGAGATGAACCCATTTCTACACACTTGGTCCTTGTCAATAGAAGAGCAGTTTTACATTGCCTTGCCGCTGGCCATTGCGTGTCTGAATTTTCGCGCCCGGAACTTTGTTTTGCTGCTTTGTGTAGCTTTTGCCATCTCGCTTTCGATCACTTTATTTTCAGGTTCTAAAATTTATTCACAAGATGCTCGGTACTTCTCTAGCCTTTTGCGGGTGTGGCAATTGGCGCTTGGTGGGCTGACATTTATTGCGTTGCAACGCATGCCACGGCCGATCAAGCTTTTTGGCCTGCCGCTGATTGGATCGGTGATGATGGTTGCCCCTACATTTATCATGCACGAAGGGGCAGTGCACCCCGGCCTTTGGGCATTGGCTCCAACCTTTGGTACTGCCCTGATGCTGTTATCAGCATTTCCTATGCATTCATTTTTAGCGCGCGTGCTGTCCAGCCGCATTCCTAGGTACTTGGGGAAAATTTCGTATGGGACGTATCTGTGGCATTGGCCAATCATTGTTTTTTATCAATATGTTGGTGGTGATTTTAGCGACAAGACCCGGGTTCTGGCAATTTTGGTGTCTTTTGGGATGGGTGCCCTATCACACCACATGGTTGAACAACCAATCCGAAAAATATCAACCTCCGGAAAGCGCGGATTTCTTTTTAGCCTGTTTGCTGCCCAAACGTTGGTCTTGGCGGGTCTGGCTGGAGCCCTTTCGATGCGTGGCAGCAATACTGACACCGACGAATATGCCCGCTTTAAAAAGATCCAGGAAGCTGGAAATTTTGCGACCGAAATGCCGGATCAGTGCTGGTATCAAAACTCAGGGGAAGGCCTTTGCGCGTTTGGTGTTTTGAATTTAGAAAAACGGCCAATTTTGCTGTGGGGCGACAGCATGGCGCTCAGCGCGTTACCAGCATTTGAGGCGCTAGCTGAACGTCGTCAAACATCCGGTGCAGTCTATGCAACGCCCGGCTGTCCACCGTTGCTTGGTGTCGTTCGGGATGTACCGAAAGCGTCGGGATGTCTGGCACTGAATTTGAGGGTGCTCGACACCCTCAAATCGGCTCCAGCGACAGACGTTTTTCTGTTTGCTCGTTGGCCGCACTACGCAGAAGGGGTACGAAACAACATGTGGGGGGAATCCGGCAAAGTTGATCTAGTAGATGCGAATTTTAAGGCCATCAATGCGGAAACAATAACAGTCTTCGGAGACGCTTTAAATGCATTGCTCAAAGCAATCGCTCCCCGTCACCACGTGGTCATCATTGGCGCACCTCCTGAATTTCCATATTCGGTGCCAAATGAAATGATCAAGAAAATCCGGTTTGAACAACCGTTAGAGCAGCTTGCACGCGGTCGGTTCGATGCTCGCGCAAAAAGAACAATTTCTCTTTTGAACAAAGTCGCTCAAACGAACGATGTAACGCTCATCAAACTGACAGATGTGTTCTGCGATTCAGAGGTCTGTCATATGAGCAAGGATGGCATACCACTGTTTGCTGACCATGTGCATTTGTCGGGAAGAGGCAATGAACTATTGTTGGAGGCCTTGATAAATGAATAGGCAAAGGCCCCAGCGCACACCGAAGAAAACGTTGCAGTCAACGGCAACTATGTCTGCATAGCCGACCTGCATGATTCTGGAGGGATGAGCCACCAATCCATCAGATGGTTTGCTATTGGTGCCGGATATTGCCCTGGTACGCATGCCCGGTGCGACAAAACGATGGGATTCCACCACTTGCCAAACATTTCCATCCCGCCTATACGCCAGCTTTCAACCGCCCGTCCGGCCAAAGTGGCATGCCGAGATGCGCGTTAACCGATCTGAACTATAGGAGACGGAAATGCCCAAGATGAAGACGAAATCGAGCGCTAAAAAGCGCTTTAAGATCTCGGCGACCGGTAAGGTCATCGGCGGCCAGGCTGGCAAACAGCATGGCATGATTAAGCGGAGCAAGAAATTCATCCGTAACGCACGCGGCACATCAGCATTGTCTGAGCCAGATGCAAAAATCATCAAGGGCTTTATGCCCTACGACCGCTGATAAAGGAGAGCCGAGATGTCCCGTACAAAAGGTGGCACAGTCACCCACGCCCGTCACAAGAAGATCATCAAAGCCGCCAAAGGTTATTATGGTCGTCGCAAGAACGTCTTTAAGGTCGCCACGCAGGCGGTCGACAAGGCCAACCAATACGCCACACGTGACCGCAAGAATCGCAAGCGCAACTTCCGCGCGCTGTGGATCCAGCGGATCAACGCCGCTGTGCGCAGCCACGACGAAGCGCTGACATACAGCCGTTTCATCAACGGTCTGTCGCTGGCCGGTATCGAGGTTGACCGCAAGGTTCTGGCCGATCTGGCCGTACATGAGCCCGAAGCGTTTGGCATGATCGTCAAGCAGGCACAGGATGCGCTGGCGGCCTGAGGCCCCTGTCGCAAAGACTGAAATTCAAAGCCGTCTCTGGAAACAGGGGCGGCTTTATCCGTTGGACCTGTTGCCTTTGGGCCAACTTGCCTTGTGTTCGAGCGTATTTCTGCTAGCACCAGCGCACCATAATGATGCGAGGCAGAGATGGACGATCTCAAGCAAAAATACCTAAGTCAGATCGCCAGTGCGGGTGATGAAGCGGCGTTGGAAGATATCCGGCTGGCTGCTGTTGGCAAAAAGGGCGAAGTCGCGTTGAAAATGCGCGAATTGGGCAAGATGACACCGGAAGAACGCCAGACGGCCGGCCCAGCACTGAATGCCCTGAAGGACGAGATCAATTCCGCCCTCGCGGCCAAGAAAGCCGCGTTGGGTGATGCCGCGCTGGATGAACGGCTGCGGTCCGAATGGCTGGATGTGACGCTGCCGACGCGGGCGCAGAGGCAGGGTTCGATTCACCCGGTATCACAGGTAACTGAGGAGCTGACCGCAATCTTTGCGGAGATGGGGTTTTCGGTGGCCGAGGGGCCGCGCATCGACACTGACTGGTATAATTTTGACGCGCTGAACATTCCCGGCCACCACCCGGCGCGCGCCGAGATGGACACGTTTTACATGCACCGCGCGGAAGGCGATAATCGCCCGCCGCATGTGTTGCGGACCCATACGTCGCCGGTGCAAATTCGTACGATGGAGGCCGAGGGCGCACCGCTGCGCATCATTTGCCCCGGTGGTGTGTACCGTGCCGATTACGACCAGACCCACACGCCGATGTTCCATCAGGTTGAGGGGCTGGCGATCGACAAAGACATCTCGATGGCGAATTTGAAATGGACGCTGGAGGAATTCTTTGCCGCGTTCTTTGAGATCGACGGAATCAAGACGCGCTTCCGGGCCTCGCATTTCCCGTTCACCGAACCTTCTGCAGAAGTTGATATCCAGTGTTCATGGGTCGACGGGCAGTTGCGGATTGGCGAAGGCGACGGTTGGTTGGAGGTTCTGGGATCCGGCATGGTGCATCCCAATGTGTTGCGGGCGGGCGGTGTGGACCCCGATCAATGGCAGGGCTTTGCCTTTGGCATGGGGATCGACCGGATAGCGATGCTGAAATACGGGATACCGGATTTGCGGGCGTTTTTTGACAGCGATTTGCGGTGGTTGCGGCATTATGGATTTGGCGCGCTGGATCAGCCGAACTTGCATGCTGGGTTGAGTAGGTGAGCTTGCGACTGCCGGTGACGGTTCTAAAACATCGTATTGGGGGCTCTTTCCTTTAGATTGTTGTTACCCATTCTAAGGAGCCTGTTACGTGCCTCACATTCTGATCATTGATTCCAACACGGCTGAGATAAATAGCGCCAGCAGCAAATGTGCGGGTGCGGTCTATGCCGATGCACTAATGGCGTGCCAAGACGACTTAAAAATCACCATTGCCGCGCCCTATGATGGGGATGATACCCCTGACCTCAGCGGCGTGGATGGTGTGGTTTTTACTGGCTCTGGGGTGGAGTGGAATACCGATGACCCGCGTGCTGAACCATTAGCGCAGGTCATGCGGGCTGTTTTTGCAAAGGGCATTCCCACGTTGGGATCGTGTAACGGAATGCAATTGGCAGCATCGGTTCTAGGGGGCTGTTCATCAGCTTCGCCCAATGGCCATGAAGATGGGCTTGCCCGTGAGATCAGGCTGACCGACGCGGGACATAAACATCCTTTCATGCGGGGTCGCCGTGATGGGTACGCTGTCCCCTGCGTGCACCGGGACGAAGTGCGTAAACTACCAGATGGGGCCATCCTGTTGGCGGGGAACGCACACTCGCATGTGCAAGCCTTTGTTTATGAGATGAATGGTATCCGTTTTTGGGGCGTGCAGTATCATCCGGAATATACGCCCGAATTCGTCAGTGGGTTGATGGCGCGCTTAGGGCGAATGCCAGAGCCCCAGATTTCTGACTTGGGCTGTGCTGACGTAGACGTCGACGCAGCATCCAGGCTCGGTATTCGGCCAGAAGATATGGGCGCGGAGATACGGCTGACCGAGTTGCGTAATTGGCTGGCGTCTTTGTGAGGTGACAGCCAGACGCAAATTGCTAATTTCAAGTCTATGGAAATTCGAAAACTGCTTTTTGTCTGGACGCTCGTTTTCCTTCCTGCAATGGGACCTTGGAAAGACTGTGAAGGTGCCACTGCCTGCACGCTTCAAGACCGCTCCTACCACGTCAAACTTCCCGATGATTGGGACGGCGAAACACCGCTCCCGATGCTCCTGCATTTCCACGGTTGGGGCCGGCAGGGCGACCTGATTGTCAAACACCGCCGTATCTCTGGCGCGACGCGTCGGCGGGGGGTGTTGTTGGTGGCACCCAATGGCAACGGGCGGTCCTGGGATTTCTGGGGCGGGCGCAGTGATGATGTGGAATTTGCTGCAGCGGTGATTGAGAATGTGGCCGCGCACTACCCTATTGATCGCAAACAGATCTATGTCTCGGGCTATTCCTACGGTGCCGCGATGGCATGGCGCTATGCCTGCGAAAACGGGAATGCTGTGGCGGCGTTGCTGGCGGTGTCGGGGTCGCTGCGACAGGATGAGGCCTGTCCGCAGGCACCGCGCGAGGTGCGGCATGTGCACGGCTTTGCTGACAATGTGATGGGGTTTCCCATGGGACCGGGTGGCGATGAAACCTATCCGGTGGCCCTGTGGCGTCAGCAGTTTGGCTGCGGTCCGGGGCAGGAAGAGTCCGCTTGGGGTGCAGTGGATTTTCTGACCTTTGATCGGCGGGTCTGGACAGACTGCGTGGAGGGTCACAAGGTCACGCTCGACCTGCATCCCGGCGGTCATTTCATTCCGCATGGCTGGATCGGCTGGCAATTGGATCAGTTGATGGGACGGGTGCCGCACTATCCCTGAGGGCTGGTTTGCGTGGCGGCGTTTCATTTGTGTATTTGAAGAACAATGAATGGATGGGTGGCGTTGCTAATTGCGGGCGTTGTCATTGAAACTGTCCGCGATAGCGGGTACCGAAAGCGCCAAGCAATGCTGCGAGGAATAACGACATGAAATTCACCCTGTCTTGGCTCAAAGAGCATCTGGATACCACCGCATCTTTGGATGAGATCACCTATGCGCTGACCGATCTGGGGCTTGAGGTTGAAGGTGTTGAGGACCGCGGTGCCCAGCTGGCGGGGTTCACGCTTGGGTATGTGAAGTCTGCGGAAAAGCATCCTGATGCGGACCGTTTGCAGGTTTGTCAGGTTGAGACGGATGAGGGCGTTCAGCAGATTATCTGTGGGGCACCCAACGCGCGGGCGGGCATCACCGTGGTTGTGGCCAAACCGGGTATTTACGTGCCGGGGATTGATACGACCATCGGGGTTGGCAAAATCCGTGGCATTGAGAGTTTCGGGATGATGGCCTCCGAGCGCGAGATGGAACTGTCAGAGGAGCATGACGGGATCATTGAACTGCCTTCGGGTGCGGTCGGGGATCGGTTTGTCGATTGGCTGGCTGAGAATGACCCGGCAAAGGTGGACCCGGTGATTGAGATTGCGATTACGCCCAACCGCCCTGATGCGCTTGGCGTGCGGGGGATTGCCCGCGATCTGGCGGCGCGTGGTTTGGGCAAGCTGAAAGCGCGCGATATGGATGCGGTTGAGGGCACGTTCCCCTGTCCCATCTCAGTGACAATTGATGATGACACGCTTGAGCAATGCCCGGTTTTCTTTGGACGGGTCATTCGGGGTGTCAAGAATGGCCCCAGCCCGGTGTGGTTGCAGGACAAGTTGCGCGCCATTGGGTTGCGGCCAATCTCGTTCCTTGTCGATGTGACCAATTTCTTCACCTATGATCGCAACCGTCCCCTGCATGTTTTTGATGCAGACAAGGTTGCGGGCGATGCGTTGCGTGTGCACCGTGCCAAAGGTGGCGAGACGATGATGGCGCTTGATGACAAGGAATATACCTTTGTCGAAGGCATGACGCTGATCTCTGATGCGCAGGGTGTGGAAAGCATCGGTGGCGTGATGGGCGGGCTTGGGTCGAGCTGCACCGGAGAAACAGTGAATGTGTTTGTTGAGGCCGCCTATTTTGATCCGGTGCGGACGGCCTACACAGGCCGGGCGCTAAAGATCAATTCGGATGCGCGGTATCGGTTTGAACGGGGCATTGACCCTGAATGGACGCCCTATGGCATCGAACATGCCACACGGATGATCCTTGATCATGCAGGTGGTGAAGCCTCTGATGTTGTTGTTGCGGGCACCATTCCCGACACCAGCCGCGCCTACAAACTGGACGCGGCGCGGGTTCAGGCGTTGGTGGGCATGACGATCCCGGAAAGCGACCAGCGCCAGACGTTGACGGCGCTGGGGTTCCGGTTGGAGGGCAATATGGCCCATGTGCCAAGCTGGCGGCCCGATGTGCAGGGCGAGGCCGATCTGGTGGAGGAAGTGGCGCGGATTGCATCGCTGACCAAGCTGGAAGGGCGACCGTTACCGCGGCTGAGTGCGGGGGTGCCCCGCCCGATCCTGTCACCAATGCAAAAACGCCAAGGGGCGGCCCGGCGGGCCTGTGCGGCGCTCGGATATAACGAATGTGTGAGCTATAGCTTTATTGATCAGGCATCTGCGGCGCTGTTTGGGGGCGGTACAGATGAGACCAAGCTGGAAAACCCGATCAGCAGCGACATGAGCCACATGCGGCCCGCCTTGTTGCCGGGTTTGTTGCAGGCTGCGGCGCGCAATCAGGCGCGTGGGTTTGCCGATATGGCGCTGTTTGAGGTCGGCCCCGCCTTTCATGGTGGGGAGCCGGGTGAACAACACAATCTGATTTCCGGGTTGCTGGTAGGCAAAACCGGACCAAAAGATGTGCATGGCGCATCCCGGGCAGTAGATGTGTTTGACGTCAAAGCCGATGCCGAAGCTGTTCTTGCCGCGATGGGTGCACCGGCGCGGGTCCAGATCCTGCGCGGTGCCGCAGGGTGGTGGCACCCTGGGCGGCATGGCATGATTTGTCTGGGCCCCAAAAAGGTGCTGGGCATCTATGGCGAGGTGCATCCCAAAGTGTTGGCTGCAATGGATGTCAAAGGCCCCGCGATGGCCTTTACACTTTGGCCTGCTGAAGTCCCGATGGCGCGCAAGTCGGGGGCGACGCGGGCAGCGTTGACCATCAATGATTTGCAGGCGGTTGAACGTGACTTTGCCTTTGTGGTGGATGCAGATGTTGAGGCCATGACCCTGCTGAACGCAGCGATGGGTGCTGATAAAGCATTGATCGAGGACGTGAGAGTATTTGATCAGTTCATCGGGGGATCACTGGGCGAGGGCAAAAAGTCGCTGGCGATCACGGTGCGGATGCAGCCGGTTGAGAAGACACTGAAGGACGCGGATATCGAAGCCGTCGGGGCCAAGGTCATCGAGAAAGTGACCAAGGCGACAGGGGGCGTTTTGCGCGGATGATCCGGACTACGTTCCTTGCGCTTTTGATGATTGCTTCGCAGGCGTCAGCATGGTGTGTGGAACCGGTAGAGGATGCGCGAAAGGGCACGGACCCGCTTGATTGGCGCGATTTTCAATTGCATCGCGTGATCCCGGGGTATCCCTACCTGCTGATTTCCCCAGCGGGGTACGGGTTACGCACCATCATTGACGGACGGTTCGTGGACCTTGAAACAGAGTTTCCGCATGGCGGCCTGGGCGGAACAACGGATTGGGTCGTTTTGGATGATGGCCGCGTGTGGGGGTGGCGGTTTGCCGATGGTGGGAAACAACTTTACGAGTTTCGCCCGGGACAGGATGGGTTCGTGCGGGCCGGGGTATCGGGATTCATCAATCAGGAATTTGACCCCTACCAACAAGTGATGCTGCTGCTTTTCAAAGACAAAGGGCTGATGCAGTGGGATGGCAGCACGTTGGCCAAAGCCCCCTTTGGGGAGACGCCGTTTGGCCGCGACAGTGAATTGCCGACTTTTCAACCCGCGCTGGGTATCTATCTGGCGCGACCGGGCAAGAAGATCTATGCGATAGATCCCAAAACACCGACCGATTGGCAGGAGGTGAACTTTGGCTGGTGGACCGGTCCGCCAGCATATTTCACGTTTTTCTGGTCCCGGACCATGCAGATCGCTGATGATGGCAAGGTTGCTACGCTGCACACGGGCAAGCATCTTTATGTGTTGAACCGCACGGGGGCGGCATCTCTTGACATGATCTATCGGTTGGACGGCTATCACAAGGTTGTGAAAGATGACGCGGGCAACCTCTGGTCGCAGCCGACACTGCTTACGCAACAGGCAATTGCCTTAACTGCACGAAAAGCAATCTATCAGACCGCCCTCTCCCTGCCCGAAGGGCATCCGGCGCGGCCCGCCACGGATGAATTCAACAAGCATACCTCCACAGTATTCGAGGGGACGTTTGTTGTGCCAAGAGACAAGCACATGGTATTCCGGCCCGACAGTGGCGGCGAAGAGCCCGTGGAGCCGCTCAAAGAGGCGGGCAACAGGACCAGATACTTCGGTGATGTTCCCGGCGAGAATTATGGCTTGGTGCGCGATCGCGATGAATTGCTGTTGCTGCACCGCGATTGCCCGATTGCGAAATAAAGGAAAAAAGATGCTGAAAGTATATTTATCCGGTGAAATTCACACCGATTGGCGTGAACAGATCACTCAGGGTGCCATGGGTTTGGATGTGACCTTTGATGGCCCTGTCACGGATCATGCGGCAAGTGACGATTGTGGTGTGGCCATCCTTGGGGCGGAGGTTGACAAGGTCTGGCATGACCGCAAAGGCGCGCAGATGAACGCGATCCGCACCCGCAAGGGGATCGAGGATGCCGATGTCGTCGTTGTGCGGTTTGGTGATCAGTACAAGCAGTGGAATGCCGCCTTTGATGCGGGATATGCCGCAGCATTGGGCAAATCGCTGATTATTCTGCATGGACCGGATCACGCCCATGCGCTGAAAGAAGTTGACGCGGCAGCGCTTGCTGTGGCCACTGAACCTGCGCAGGTCGTGCAAATTCTGCGCTATGTTCTTACCGGATCATTGCCGGATTGACCGATGGCGTCCTGATCTGAAATCGACCTGTGGTGCGTCGCAGATACGCGCGCAGATTGCTCTGATTGGCTTTACCCCGAAGGACATATTTCTGGCTGGGGAGCGACGCAATACTGGATCTGGGGCCCGACCGCATTTTGTGGGATGCATTGTTGCAAGAGGTTCGCATCGCCCATGAAGGGCATGCCGAGCTGAGCCGTTTTTGCCCTTTCCCCGATGACCTCAGGCCACAGAGAGTACTGCCATTCCAGGTGCCGCCCGCGGCGCTGTTGGTCAATGAACAAGGCCTTTTTTCAGATATCTATCCGCAGACCAGAAATGCTTTTGTTGCCGCGGGCGCGGTTGCGCAGTGGCGTGAAACCTACAAAGATACCGATATCGGGTCGGATTTTATGGACCGGTTCGGATGTTACTGCCTGATCGGCGACGGCGGTGCTTATACCAGCGCAACGATGGCCGCATGGGTGGTCTATATGCCAGCCGGGCTTTATTATACGTGGCATCAACATCCCGCCGAAGAAATGTACCTGACGCTTGCCGGCGAAGCGACATTCATGCGCGAGGGATGTGAGGATGCGGTGTTGCGGGCGGGGGGCACAAGCCAGCATGCCAGCAACCAGCCCCATGCGATGCAGACCCATGCCCATCCGGTGCTGGCCTATGTCGTGTGGCGCAATGGATTTGATTCGCCGCCAGTCCTGACGGGCGGCGAAAGAGTCTAAGTCTGGTCCTGACTGACCCGCCGGATGCGGTCAGTCGCGGGCCGGCGTCACCAGACCTTTTTGAACGGCGGGGCGCGCCTCAAACCTTTTGACGTAATCAACCAGATTTGTGTGATTGTCCCAGCCAAGCACTTCCTTTGCGCCATAAAAATCCAAAGCGCGGAGCCATGGGGCAATGGCGATGTCGGCAATGGTGTAGTCCGTTCCGGTGATCCACTCTTTGCCCGCCAATTCAAGGTTCAGCACATTCAGCAATCGTTTTGCTTCGTCGATGTAGCGTTGCTGGGGCCGCTTATCTTCCCAGTCAGACCCTGCGAATTTGTAAAAGAAACCCAATTGGCCAAGCATCGGCCCCAAACCGCCCATCTGAAACATCAGCCATTGAATCACCTGCGCACGCTCGCGCGCTGAGGTGCCGATGAACTTGCCGGATTTATCGGCGAGATAGATCAGGATCGCACCGGATTCGAACAACCCGATCGGGGTGCCGTCAGGGCCATTGGGATCAATGATCGCCGGGATCTTGTTGTTGGGATTCAATGACAGATATTCAGCACTTTTTACATCCGCGTCAGACAAAGTGACCTTATGCGCCTCATAGGGGATGCCCATTTCCTCAAGGGCGATGGATGCCTTGACGCCGTTGGGTGTGGGGAACGAATAGAGCTGCAGAATATCGGCGTTCTTGGCAGGCCATTTCTTGGCGATTGGAAATGCGGAAAGGTCGGCCATTTGATGTCTCCTTGACTGGTTTAGCCAACAACTAGGCGTTTTTCCCCGTAAGAACAGGCTGGCGAAGGTGCGTGGATGTGCTAACGAATGTGCGTTGGCGAACAAGCTGGTGCGAACAGTCGCCAAGATCAACCAAGGGGATGAGAAAATGATCAATGAATTCAAGGACTTTATCGCCAAGGGCAATGTCATGGACATGGCTGTTGGTATTATTATCGGTGCGGCCTTTACGGCTATTGTGACATCGCTGGTTGGCGATATTATCAATCCAATTATCGGACTGGTGTCTGGTGGCGTTGATTTCACCAATAATTACGCTGTCTTGGGCGGGGATCTGCCAGCAGGTGCGTCACTCGAAGCAGCGCGCGAAGCAGGTGCGTCCGTCTTTGCCTATGGCGCATTCATCATGGCCGTGATCAATTTCCTGATCATCGCTTTTGTGGTGTTCATGTTGGTCAAGATGGTGAACCGTGTGAAGGCCGCTGCAGAAAACCCGGATAACGTTGCTCCGGAAGTTGAGACAGGTCCATCCGAACTGGACGTGCTTTTGGAAATCCGCGATTCACTTGCCAAGGCAAAGTAACTGGTTTCAAATCTGATAAGGGAGGCCCGCCAATTGGCGGGCCTTTTGCGTTGTACCCGTTTAGAGAAGAAAAATGCGCGAGTTCCCAGCCCCTTGGCGCAAAGCATGTACCTCAGCAATGGTCGGGTCGTTGTGCCAGTTTTCAGCAGATTCACGGTTTGGGAAAGTGAGCAGAACCATGATCTGCGGGACCGGGCCATCCCCTTCGAGCAAGCTGGGGGCGGTGCTGACATGCAGAGGGCTGGCCCCATGTTTCGCCAGAGCAGGTCCAGCGACCTCGCGGTAGCGGGCCATCATGTCGGTGTCGGTAACATCCAGGGTGACAACGGCGTAACCAGTCATTTTGTACTCCTTTTCTGGTGATCTGGCTTCTGGATACCAGCAGACACCCTGTGCGAATACCGCTCAACATTGCGGATAGGTTGTGCGATAATAATCAGGATATGTTGGATTGGAACGATTTACGCTTCGTGCTCGAAACAGTACGGCAAGGCGGGTTGAGCGGGGCCGCGCGCACCTTGCGTGTCAATCATGCTACCGTTTCTCGCAGGATCACAGCGGCTGAGGCGGCATTAGGTGCCCGTTTGTTCAATCGCCAGGCCAGCGGTTATCGGCCGACCGAAGCAGGCCAAGAGGCCGCCCGCATTGCCGAGCGCATGGAAATGGCAAGCCACGATCTCACCCGCAGCATTGGTGCACGTGATCAGAAGCTAAGTGGGGTGCTAACGGTGACGGCATCTGAATTGCTGGTGGAACGGATACTGGCACCTCTACTTGCGCGCTTTATCGAGTTGTACCCAGATATCGAATTACGGCTTGTGGCGGCGAACCGAGAGTTGGATTTGAAGAAGATGGAGGCCGATGTTGCCTTTCGCATCTCTGACAACCCCGGAGACATGTTGGTCGGGCGGCGGGTGGCTGAACAAAACGCGGCCGTTTATGTTGGCTTGGAGCAAGCAGAACGCCTTCGTCTTGATCCAGACCAGCCGCTTGATTGGGTACGATTTGCGCATTGGCCGGGCCCGCCGCCTGAGGTAACGCATGCATGGCCGAACCGTCGGGTCCGATTGGTGGTGGATGATATGCAAGCAGCTGTCGCAGCCGTGCGAGCCAATATCGGGGCAACGCGGATGGCTTGTTTCTTGGGGGATAGTGACCCGGCAATGGTGCGTCTTCCGCGCGTGCCGGTTTTTCCCTATCGCCCACTTTGGGTTTTGACACACCCGGACTTACGCGCTGCGGCGCGTGTACTGGCTTTCACTGATTTTGCTAATCAGGAAATTGCATTACTGCGCCCCGTCTTCGAGGGGCGCAGTCTGCCTGACAAATAATCAGCCCGCGATTGCGTCGTCTGCTGAGATAAAGTCCATCTTCAACGCTTCGCCAACCGCAGCATAGGTCAGTTTGCCAGCATGCACGTTCAAGCCAGCCTTTAGATGGGGATCGTCAGCACAGGCTTTCTTCCATCCCTTGTTGGCCAGCGCCAGCATGAATGGCATCGTCGCGTTGCCCAGGGCGATGGTCGAAGTGCGCGCCACGGCACCGGGCATGTTGGCCACGCAATAATGCATGATCCCGTCCACTTCATAGACCGGGTCATGGTGGGTTGTGGCCTTTGAGGTTTCAAAGCAACCGCCTTGGTCAATCGCCACGTCAACCAGTGCCGCACCGGGTTTCAGTTCGCTGAGCTGTGCGCGGCTGATCAATTTTGGTGCGGCAGCACCGGGTATCAGCACAGCACCGATGATCATATCCGCCTCACGCGCCAGTTCGATGGTGTTTTGTGCCGAGGCATAGGAGGTTTTGAAAACACCACCATAGACATCATCCAGATAACGCAGCCGCACCAATGACCGGTCCAGAACGGTCACATCCGCGCCCATGCCAGCGGCGATACGCGCCGCATGTGTCCCGACGACACCGCCGCCTATGACCATGACCCGCGCCGGGCCAACACCGGGGACACCGCCCATCAGCACGCCACGGCCGCCATTGGCCTTTTGCAACGTCCAGGCCCCCACTTGCGGGGCCAGACGGCCCGCGACTTCGGACATTGGGGCTAGCAGGGGCAGGCCGCCATTGCGGTCGGTCACGGTTTCATAGGCGATGCAGGTGGCACCGGAGGCCAGCAGGTCTTTGGTCTGCTCAGGATCAGGGGCGAGGTGCAGGTAGGTAAAGAGCAATTGCCCTTCCCGCAGCATCTTGCGTTCGCCTGCCTGTGGTTCCTTGACCTTTACGATCATGTCAGCGGCGGCAAAGATTTCTTCTGCTGTGTCGAGGATCTTGGCACCCGCTGCTTCGTAGCTGGCATCATCAAAGCCCGCGCCGATCCCGGCACCGGATTGCACGATGACATTGTGACCATTGTTGACGGCTTCCATCGCTGCGCTGGGCGTTAATCCCACACGAAATTCCTGTGGCTTGATCTCTGTTGGGCAACCGATTTTCATTGGACGTTTCCTTGTTACATGATTTGCACAAAAACTAGGCGTATGGCCGTGCAAATAGGCGCGAATGAGGGTCGCCAAAGGCGGATAGTTTAGGATATATTTGCGCCAAGTTGGCGATTGACGCGAAGGACGTGCGCAAATGAGCTTGGACGAGATTGATCGGCGGATACTGCGCGCTGTGCAACGCAACGGGCGGATGTCCAACGCTGAGGTGTCTGAGATTGTGCATCTGTCCCCCTCTGCGTGTCACCGCCGTGTGCAGCGCCTTGAGAAGGACGGGTATATCATTGACTATGTGGCCTTGCTTGATGCGCGCAAGGTGGGGGTGCCGACAACTGTGTTTGTCGAGATTACCTTGCAGGGTCAGGCCGACGAAATATTGGATGCCTTTGAGAAAGCTGTCGCCCGGATACCCGACGTCCTGGAATGTCATCTGATGGCCGGAACTGCGGATTATCTGCTCAAGGTGGTTGCTGAAGACACCGATGATTTTGCCCGTATTCATCGCCAATATCTGGCGCGGTTGCCGGGGGTTGGGCAGATGCAATCTAGCTTTGCGCTGAGGACGGTTTGCAAAACCACGGCGTTGCCGATTGACTGAAGGCTGAGAGATGCGGGCGTGTTGTTTAGATGTATGCGCGCTGCGAATTCAGGCGTTCTAAACAAAGCCTTTTAACGCAAAGAAGCCCCGGCGCGCGTCTGGGGCTTCTTGCTTGGTTGTCTGGGTATCTTTACGGCAACAATACTTTGTCGATGGCGTGGATCACGCCGTTTGAAGCCGCAACATCAGCAATGACGACATTCGCGTTCTCGACTTTGACCCCGTTGGTGCCATTGATGTGCAGCCCACCACCCTGAACGCTGGTCAGCGCCCCGCGCTTGCCGGCAAGTGAACTGGCGGGATAGTTGCCTGCGACAACATGGTAGGTGAGAATTGAGACCAGTTGATCCTTGTTTTCAGGCTTGAGCAGGTTTTCAACGGTGCCTGCAGGCAGAGCCGCAAAGGCCGCGTTGGTTGGTGCGAAGACGGTAAAGGGTCCATCCCCTTTGAGGGTGTCGACCAATCCCGCAGCCGACACTGCGGCGACCAAAGTTGAGAAGTCGTCATTCGAGGAAGCGACATCGACAATATCGCCACCGGTCCCGGCACCAGTGGTGCACCCGGCAACGAATGCGATAAAGCCTGCGGCAACGGCGGATTTCAAAGCTGATCTACGGTTCATAATTCAAGTCCCTTGGTTGGTTGCGATGAAGTGTTTACGCACCGCCGCGAGAACCGGTTCACTAAAAGATGAGATTTGGCGAATAACCCACGAACGGTTGCGGTTTTTGGACATGCTGGTGATCACCGATTTACGGCATCGATGGCGGGACACCGCATTATATGATCGCACAAAAAAACCCCCCGCCGCCAACAGGCCACGGGGGGTTCAAAGTGCGTCAGAGACACGAGATGATTTAAATCACCCTTCGCGCTCCAATTTCTTGCGCGCCAGTTTACGGGCGCGGCGGATCGCTTCAGCTTTCTCGCGCGCTCTTTTCTCGGACGGTTTCTCGAAATGCTCTTTAAGTTTCATTTCACGAAACACACCTTCGCGCTGTAGCTTCTTCTTCAAGGCCCGAAGGGCTTGATCGACATTGTTGTCACGAACACTAACCTGCATGTGGTTTTCACCACCTTTCTAGGATAAAGTTGCAATAATTTGCAGGAAGCCGCCCTATATCAAGATGATACGGCTCTGTCGAGTCTGCTGTGACGTGAAATAAAGGAGCCCGCCATGACACATCCCAAAGATAAACTGCTGGATGCTGCGCTTGATCACGTGCCGTTTGATGGCTGGTCCGCCGCAACGTTCGACGCCGCGGTGCGCGACAGTGGGGTTGACGCAACGGTGGCACGGGCCGTGTGCCCGCGTGGCGCAATTGATCTGGCTGTGGCCTGTCACATACGCGGTGACACCCAGATGTTAGAGCGCCTGAAGGATCAGGATCTTGGGGCGATGCGGTTTCGTGATCGGATTGCCGCGGCGGTGCGCATCCGGCTTGAGGTTATCACGGACAAAGAGGTCATACGCCGCAGCTCCGCTCTGTTTGCCCTGCCGCAGTATCTGGCGGACGGGGCCAAGCTGATCTGGGGCACTTGCGATCACATCTGGGATGCTTTGGGCGATACATCTGATGATGTGAATTGGTATACCAAACGCGCGACGCTTTCCGGGGTCTACTCCGCTACCGTGTTGTATTGGTTGGGCGATACCAGCGATGACCATGCTGACACATGGGAATTTCTGGACCGGCGCATCGATAATGTCATGCAGATCGAAAAGGCAAAAGCGCAGGTCCGCGATAGCCCGACATTGAGCAAACTGATGGCGGGACCCAATTGGGTGATGAGCCACATTAAAGCACCTACGCGGTTCCCCAAGGGTGATCTGCCCGGATCGTGGACGTCGCCGCGACGATAACATCACAGGCTCTGGTGGTTTTCCTGCGATGGTGCGGGTAATAGGGCAAAGCCCGATTATTCCCTGAGCAAAGGCCGCCCGCATCATGCCCTCGCAACCGACGCCGCTGATTGCACTTGAAGCGATAGATTACGCCCCTGATGGCGTGCCCGTTCTGACGGATATCTCCTTTAGCACCAGCGCGCGGCGCATTGGGATCATTGGGCGCAACGGGTCTGGCAAAACGTCTTTGGCCCGAGTGATGGCGGGGCTTGTTTCCCCACACAAAGGAGACGCGCGCATCGCCGGAATAGACGTGTCCCGTGACCGCAAGGCGGCGTTGCGGCATGTCGGTATCTTGTTTCAAAACCCCGATCACCAGATCATTTTCCCAACGGTCGGCGAAGAGATCGCTTTTGGGCTGACCCAATTGGATCTGTCGAAAACTGAGGTCACTGCGCAGGTCACTGCCATTCTGACGCAGTTTGACAAAGCCCATTGGGGACCTGCGGCCATCCACCAACTTTCGCAGGGCCAACGGCAATTGGTTTGCCTGATGTCGGTGCTCGCGATGCAGCCGCAGGTGATCATTCTGGATGAACCCTTTGCCGGGCTTGATATTCCGACCGCCATGCATTTGCGCCGGGTGTTGGAGGGGCTGGATGTGACGCTGGTGGTGATCACCCATGATCCTGATGTGGTGCGAGGATATGATAGGGTTGTGTGGTTGGAAGGCGGACAGGTCGCCCAGAACGGTGCGCCGGGGCATGTTTTGCCGATCTTTGAGGCGCGGATGAAACAGATTGGGGACGGTGATGATCTCTCTTACGTCGCCGGTTGAAACCTGGGCGCACCGATGGCCAGCTGGCCTGAAGCTTGGTCTGCTTTGCGTGGCAACGATGGTGTTGTTCGCGGTGCAGCACCTGCAATGGCATCTGATATTTTTTGGGATTGCCTTCGTGCTCTACGCGCTGCCGGGGCGTCGTTTTTGGGTCAGTGGGCTGCGACGTCTGATGGTGCTCTGGCCTTTTGTGGTGCTGATCGTTCTGTGGCATTTCATCACCGCTGATCTTGGGGCGGGGGTGGTGATCGTGCTGCGGATGGTGACGGCAGTCGCGCTCGCCAATTTGGTCACCATGACCACCCGACTGTCCGACATGATGGGTGTCGTCCGGTGGCTTACCGCGCCTTTGCGGGTCTTCGGGGTCAGGACCGAACGGATCGAGCTGGCCATAGCGCTGGTGGTGCGGTTCACGCCGGTATTGGCAGCTAAGGGGCAGCTTTTGGCAATGGCATGGCGTGCGCGTGCGGTTCGGCGGGTCGGTTGGCGGATCATCACGCCCTTTGCGGTGTTGGCGATTGATGATGCTGAGCATGTGGCCGAGGCCCTGCGCGCCCGGGGTGGTGTGTAACATCAACCGGTTGACGGCACTTCATGGGCAGCCTACCGATGCGCGAAGTCGAACTTTGCGCAAGTCAGGGATACCACATGGAACGCTCAATCGCTCTCATTGCCATTTTTGCTGCCTTGATCGCGGCCCTTGGGTTGATGCCAAATCTGATGCTTGCGACAGGCGTGCCGATCACGGCGCAGAGCCTTGGTGTGATGCTCTGTGGAACAGTGTTGGGTGCCAGGCGTGGTGGGCTTGCTGTCCTGTTGTTCGTTGGCTTGGTGGCACTTGGGCTGCCGCTGCTGGCTGGTGGGCGCGGGGGCTTGGGTGTCTTTGCATCGCCGACTGTTGGGTTCATTGTCGGTTTCCCCATCGCGGCGTTCACGACGGGTTTCGTGATGGAGCAGATGCGCAGGCAACCGGTTGGTCTGGCCGCCGGCGTCTCCGCTGCGGTTGGGGGCATTTTGGTGCTCTATCTCTTTGGCATCACTGGGTTCATGTTCATTCTGGACAAGGGATTGGGTGAATCGCTGATCGTGCTTGGGGCGTATATACCCGGCGACATCATCAAGGTCATTCTGGCGGGGTTTATCACCGCGGGATTGGCCAAGGCGCGCCCCGCAAGTTTGCTGTCACGCACGTAACAACAGCGCGGTTCCGATCCCACCCGCTGCGGCAATCGCAGCCAATCCAGTGCCGCCTTTTTTCTGCAGGTCATGAAACAGCCGCACCGCGTTGATTGCACCGGATGCGCCAATGGGATGGCCCCGCGCCAGCGCACCGCCGCCTTGGTTCACGATGCCCGGATCAATGTGCGCGCCCTGAACACAAGCGATGGCCTGTACCGCGTAGGCCTCCATAATCTCGGCGGCGGAGAGGTCTTTTGGGGACAGGCCGGTTTGAGCCATGATCTTTGTGATGGCGGCAATTGGGGCAAGGCCGGGACAATCTGGTGCGCCGCCCATCGTCGCCCCCGCAACGATTTCAACTTTGGGGCCTGAAAGCCGTGCGGCCACGCGTTCAGATACCACCACACAGAATGCGGCCCCATCTGCGGCGACGGCCGCATTGGCCGCTGTGATATCCCCTGTAATTGTTTTGGCTCTTTCACATAATGCAGGACTTAGGCGGCGTGTGAATGTATCTTTGGTCACCCCGTCAATCGGGACGATTTCGTTGGGTGTCGGATGGTAGGACAGTGCTTTGGTATGGCTGGCGATTGCCCAGTCATCCTGTGCATTGCGGGTGATGCCAAGCGATTGGGCCAGCGCATCTGCTGCTTCTGCCATGTCAGGATCGCGGTCGGGCCAGGGGGTGAAAGACGCCTGATCATAAGCCACGGGCGCACGCCCATCCGTAAAGGTCTTCATCCGAACCGGGCGGCGTGAATAGCTTTCCACCCCGCCTGCGACGACCACATCAGCGTCACCACTGCGGATCATCTGACGGGCCAGCAAAAGGGCGTCCAGACCGCCCGCACATTGCCGATCAATGCTCAGCCCCGCGATGCGCTCCGGCAGGCCCGCCGCAAGGGCGATGATGCGCGCAGGGTTGCCGCCTGCGCCGAGGGCATTGCTGACGATGACCTCGTCGACATTACTGTCTTCTAGTCCAGCCTGCGACAGCGCCGCGCGCAGGACTGGCCCTGCAAGCGCGTGCATTTCCAGATGTGACAGTGCGCCGCCGCGCGGGGCAACAGCGCTTCGGCAGGCGGCGATGATATAGGCCGTCACACTTGGCCCTCCACCCAATTAGACAGGGTGACCAGATCAATCTTGCCGGAGCCAAGCAGTGGCAAGGACGGGTGGAACAGCACCTTTTGCGGGGTCATCAAGGCCCCCAGTTTTACATGGCATATGTCTTTCACGGCTTGAGCCATCGCGGCATTTTGCACCCCTTGCAAGATGGCGATCAAGCGGTGGCCACGTGTCCTGTCCGAAACCGGGATCACGGCACATGCCCCGAATTGGGGATTGGTTGAGATCAGCGTTTCGATGTCTTCGGGGAATACATTCTGGTCGGCTATGGTGATCATCCGCGTTTTGCGCCCCTTGATCCAGAGGTTGCCGTCGGTGTCGATCTTGCCCATTTCGCCCACGGTGACAAACCCATCTTTCCACCTTGTATCAGCGGGGTCATTGGCCATGTAGCGCTCAAAAAGATAGGGGCTTTGGACCCAGACCTCACCAACGCCGGTTGTCGGCACGCCATTTCTATCCAGAACACGCAGGACCATGCCGGGATAGGGTTGGCCAACCGAACCGTCAGGCGTGTTGGCACCCGCAAGAGTGATGAAGCTGGTCTCAGCAGCGCCATAAAAGACATGAAGCGCGGCATTGGGGCAAAGTGTCCTGGCCGCTGCCCGTGTGGATGGGTTCAGGTCGCCCCCGCCGCATAGGATCAGCCGCACACCGGGCAATTCTTCGCCCTTTGGATACGCGAGCAAGCGCAATTGTGTTGGCGTAGCGTAAAGCACGCTGATGCCGTGGTCCGCCAGCGCTGCCCGCTGCGTTCGGGGGCTTAAGCCGTCCAAGGCAAAGGCGTTCAGACCAAGATGCAGCGCTTCAAGCACGCCATAAAGCGCAAGTGAGTGGCTGAGTTTGCCGAAAACGGCGATGCAGTCATTTTCGGTGAAGTCGAATTGCGTTGCGTTAACTTCAAAGCTGGAAATCCACGACGCCTGTGACCGGCAGACAATCTTTGGCTGACCCGACGATCCACCCGTAAGGGTAAGGAAGTGGTTACTGTCGGTTTCAAGATCTGGCGGCAATGGTTTTTCAGAAACGCAAAAACCGCCATTGCCAATCAGCGCTGCACCAACGTCGGACAGGGCCGCGGCTGTTGGCGCGCAGGCAATCTGTTTGAAGGGCTGGTCTTGGCCGGTCTTTGGCCGTTTGATTTCGATATCGCCCGCGAAAAGCCGTGCGCGTTCATCCCATCTAAACGTCGCGGCTTGCGCCATTTTCAGTGCCTCACATTACGTTGCCTTGCTACTGACCTATCAAATCACGCGGCCAATGGCCAAGCACACAATATCCGGGTGCATGGGATGCGTGCCGCGTCTATGTTGGTGATCATATCTGTAACGTGGGGATGAGCCGATGACTGAGACGATGCGTGCAATTGAGATCACCAAACCCGGCGGGCCAGAGGTATTACAGGTCACAACCCGGCCAATGCCCATAGCCGGATATGGTCAGGTTGTGATCAAGGTCGCTTACGCCGGCGTAAACCGTCCGGACGCGTTGCAACGGGCTGGCATGTATGCGCCACCACCCACAGCAAGTGATCTGCCGGGGCTGGAAGCATCAGGTGAGGTGGTCATTGTTGGTGCTGGCGTGTCGACCGTTGCTGTTGGCGATCGTGTCTGTGCGCTGCTGCCCGGTGGCGGATATGCCGAATATGTTGCCACACCTGCCGCGCATTGTTTGCCGATCCCGTCTGGTATGGCGCTGAAACAGGCAGCGTGCCTGCCCGAGACGTTTTTCACCGTGTGGTCGAATGTCTTTATGCGCGGCGGTCTGAAGGCTGGAGAACGGTTTTTGGTGCATGGTGGATCATCGGGCATTGGCACAACGGCGATCCAACTGGCGCGGACCTTTGGCGCGCGGGTGTTTGCCACAGCCGGGACAGATGAAAAATGTGCGGCGTGCATTACGCTTGGTGCCGAAGAGGCGATCAATTACCGGGACAGTGATTTTGTGGAAGTCTTGCAGCCCGTAGGGGGTGCAAATCTCATTCTTGATATGGTGGGGGGCGATTACATTCCCCGAAACCTAAAGGCGTTGGCCGAGGATGGTCGATTGGTTCAGATCGCATTCCTGCAAGGACCGAAAGTTGAAGTGAATTTTGCCACCCTGATGACACGCCGCCTGACGATGACCGGATCGACGTTGCGCCCGCAAAGTGATCTGGCAAAGGCGCGCATCGCACAGGAACTGCAAGAAGCGGTTTGGCCGCTTCTATCATCGGGCAGTGTGGCCCCGGTGATGGACAGCGAATATGATTTCGAAGCGGCGTCAGAAGCGCATGCGCGGATGGAGACAAGCGGCCATATTGGCAAGATTGTTTTGAAAATCGCAGGCTGAACGGGGCACGACATTCAACGGAGCGGGTCAAACAGAGCGTCTTTCATCTGGCAATCTCGTATTACGTCCTGTCCGCAGGGCACTGGGGTGAGCTGAAGTGACAGGCAAATGCGCGCCTCTTGGATGCGGTTATTGCGGCAGGTGATGGTGATGCCGTCTGCTTTGATGGCCGGGTTGGATTTCAAAAAAGCGTCTTCGACAACTGAGGCGGGCAATCTGACGCTGCGGTCGAGTTTGCGAAAAATGGCGGGGCGTTCGATCAGCGCATAGGCGCGGCGGGACAACGCATAGTAATCCTGCGCGGAAAGGCCGGTGCAAGAGCCATGTTTTTTCCATTGGTGCCATGCCAGCCCGCTTGTGCCCATAATGTCGGCCATGGCGCTGGTCATGCCGCGCGATGGGGGCCGTTCAACCGTGCGGCAAAAGGAGGGGTAGCCGCGATGGAACTGAGGCCAGAGACCGTGCATGATCCAACCGTGGCCGGATTTTTCAGCGCATTGTGGCGATCGTTTTGCGTCACCTTCAATGGCACACCAATTTGGTGACCAGCTGAGCGACAGCACGAAATAGTCGAATTCACCGGCCAGTTCATTCTTGGCTGTGGCAGGGTGGGCGGCACCAAACAAGAGCGCCACAAACCCGATCAGCAGGATGCGCATTGGGTCTTTCCTTATGTTTCATGGCTCATTATATAGGCGTTAAGTTCCCCGACAATGGAAACCGTTCTGCCCCGCAGGACAGCCTTTCAGGCGACGGGGAAGTTGCGTTCAAAGGAGAGATAAAATGGCAAAACCAATTATGGCCAAAGCCACCGCTGTTTGGTTGGTGGACAACACCACCATCAGCTTCAAGCAGATTGCTGATTTTGTTGGCATGCACGAATTGGAAGTGCAGGGCATTGCGGATGGCGATGTGGCGCAGGGCGTGAAGGGTTTTGATCCGGTTGCAAACAATCAACTGACCCAGGATGAGATCGAAGCCGCACAAGACTCTCCCACTCACGTCATTAAGCTCAAGTTCAACGCCGCGGCGCAGGGTGAAGAAAAGCGGCGTGGGCCACGCTATACGCCCTTGTCGAAACGTCAGGATCGGCCTGCCTCGATCTATTGGCTGGTGAAATTCCATCCAGAACTGACAGACGGGCAGATCAGCAAATTGGTCGGCACCACGAAACCGACGATTCAGGCGATCCGTGACCGGACCCATTGGAATATCTCAAACATCCAACCCATTGATCCGGTTGCACTGGGGTTGTGCAAGCAATCTGAACTGGACGCTGCCGTGCAAAAGGCAGCCGCCAAGAAGCTAGCCGCTGGCGAAGTGATGAACGACGATGAGCGGCGCAAACTGGTGAGCACGGAACAAAGCCTTGGGATGGATTCAGAGCCGAAGATTCCAACGGCAATTGAAGGGCTGGAGACCTTTACGCTCTCTGGAAATCCGGCAGATGATGAAGATGAGGACAAGGGCGATTATTCCGACGCCGACAGCTTCTTTTCGCTGCCAGACGATGACGATGACGACGAGGCCGACAAAAAGTCCTGAGCATTCCGAGCGTCTTTGGGGAACCAACTAGCGCGATCTTGTGTTAGTAATTCGGGGTGCAGGATGTCTTTCCTGCACCCTTTCGCTTTTCAGATAGGAAAATCGGAATTCTCAGGGGGGCAAATTGACGACACTCGGCATTGGACTTCTTTGGCTTGTTGGACTGCTGGTACTGGTCGCGACCCTGATACCTTTTTCCAAAATACCTCATGGTGTGGTTCGCGGGCTCGCCTTTCCACGCCAACAGCTTTTCGTGATGGCGCTGGTACTGGCGGTTCTGATGCTGGTCGTGCACCCGAACGCTTGGGGATGGTTTGGCGCGGCTACGCTTGGTTTGCTTGCCGCGATCCAACTTATTCATACCATCAAGTTCACACCGATCTGGAGCCAGCAGTCTGTCGCTGCACCGGCAGAATTACGCGACGATACACAGAGCCACATCAGGATTCTGGCGGCCAACATCAAGAAATCCAATCGGCAGTTCGATAGGCTGATCTCTCTTATTCGAGCGCGCGAACCTGATGTTGTGCTGGTAATCGAAGTGGATGAGGGGTGGATTGATGCGCTGAAGGCCCCTCTTGGGGATACATTTGCACATTGGGTCGAGGTGCCGAAAGACAACGGATATGGCATTTGCCTGATGTCGAAATTTCCACTGTCTGAAACGGATGTGCGTGAGATGATTACCGAAGGTGTGCCGTCGATCCGCACAGCAGTGCGTTTGCCCAATGGGTCGGACATTCGGCTGTATGTGGTACACCCTGAACCACCAGTCATTGACCATGATACGATCGGACGAGACAGTGAGATTGCCCTCGTCGGAATAGAAGCAGAAAAGGATCACTTGCCAGCCATCGTTGCAGGGGACCTCAACGATGTGGCGTGGTCGACCACAACCCGACGTTTTCAGCGGTTGTCGGGCCTGCTTGATCCGCGTGTGGGTCGGGGATTTTACAATACTTTCAGCGCGACGATGCCTTGGATGCGCTGGCCGCTTGATCATCTGTTCCATGACCCTGAATTCAGATTGGTGGAGATGGCGCGGTTGGAAAAAATCGGGTCGGACCATTTTCCGATGTGGTTTGTTCTGGCCCTTGCCAGGACCAAGGCAGCCGAGACGAAACCCGATCCGGCTGACGCAAAAGAAACCCGCAAAACAAAAGAAATGATCGCTGAAGAGCGGGATCGCCCGCGCGAGGCCATTGGCAGTGACTGGGAGGATTGAGGGGAGAATGATCGTTGGAATTGGGTTTCATCCCGTGTGTGACAAATGATGCAGCCAGGACACGGTGCATTGGGTCAGATATCGAATTTCGGCAGAGTGCATTTTCAGCTTGTACGAATCTCAATTCCGCTTAAATGGCGTCACACAGACGCCAACGCACGCGCCTCTGGCCGGTCAGGAATGTACTTGACTGACCCGCGTTTATGCAGCGACGGTAACGTCTCTTGAAACGACCTGTTGGGGTTCTACCTCCCCACTTGGCTCTTTGGAGATGACCATGACTGCACAAACCAGCGCGGCACTGCGCGCCGATGCACCTTTGAATTTTGACGAAGCAGCGGATTACATCGCGAACAACACGTTCGACAAACCGACATTGGTTGTCAGCCGTGATCGGATTGCCGCGCAATATGATGCGTTGCACGCCGGTTTGGGTCGCGCGCACATTCACTATGCAGTCAAGGCGAACCCGGCACCGGAGATCATTCGCATGCTGGTCGAAAAAGGCTGTGGTTTTGATGCGGCGTCCCGTCAGGAAGTCGAACTGGTGCTGTCTCAGGGTGCCCATCCGTCGACCATTTCCTTTGGCAACACCATCAAACGGCCCGTCGATATTGCGTTTGCACATTCGACCGGTGTGACCTTGTTTGCCGCCGATTGCGTTGCCGAACTGGACAAGATCGCGGCACATGCGCCCGGTGCGCGGGTGTATATCCGTGTAATTGTTGAAAATTCGCTGGCCGACTGGCCGCTGACCCGCAAATTTGGTTGTGCAGATTCGATGCTGCCATCCTTGCTTGATCATGCAGTATCAGTTGGGCTTGTGCCGTATGGTTTGTCGTTTCACGTTGGTTCGCAGACCCGCAAGGCGGAATTCTGGAACCCGGTTCTGGATCAGGTCGCACCGCTTTGGCACGCCGCGATTGAGGCCGGTCACGACCTGCAACTGCTGAACATCGGTGGCGGTTTTCCAGCGTTTTATGGCGAAACCGTCGAGGCACCACGCGCCTATTCTGCGGCCGTCATGGCAGCGGTTGAAATGCGATTTGGCAATGTGCCTCATATCATGGCTGAACCAGGTCGCGGCATGGTGGCCGAGGCCGGTCACATCGCAGCCGAGGTGTTGCTGGTGTCACAAAAATCAGAAGAGGCGCAGCGCCGTTGGGTGTATCTGGATATTGGCCGTTTTTCCGGACTGGCAGAGACAGAAGGCGAAGCGATCCGCTATCAGTTTGTGACAGAGCATGATGGTGGGCTGGTCGGGCCTTGTGTGCTGGCCGGACCTTCGTGCGACTCAGCTGATATCCTGTATGAAAAGACACCCATCGATCTGCCGCTTGATCTGCGTTCGGGCGATCGGATCATGATCAAAAACTGCGGTGCTTATACCAGCACCTACAGCTCTGTCGGGTTTAATGGATTTCCGCCGCTTGATGTGATTGTTCTCTGACCGGTCAACATCGCGCGGAAGGGCCGTCTGCTTTGGGAGGAGCGGACGGCCTATCTGTTTATGGGCGGGCGTTTGATTAGGCTGTAAAAGCTAAAGCGCTTTGCGGGCGCGCATGGCGGCGGTGATTGTGCCGTCATCGAGGTAATCAAGCTCACCCCCGATGGGAACGCCTTGCGCCAGCGAGGTCAATTGAACCTGACCGTCAAGCTGATCTGCGATGTAATGCGCTGTGGTTTGACCGTCAATGGTCGCATTCAAGGCCAGGATGACTTCGGTGATCCCTTCGGTGGCAACCCGGTCCATCAGGCGCGGAATGCGCAGTTCCTGAGGGCCGATGGCATCAAGCGCGGACAGCGTGCCGCCCAACACATGATACCGCCCTTTGAACACGCCAGAGCGTTCCATCGCCCAGAGATCCGCCACATCTTCGACCACGCATAATTCGCCGTTGGCGCGTTTTTCGCTGTCGCAGATGTCACAAACGTCCGCTGTGCCGACGTTGCCACAGTTCAGGCATTCGCGGGCGGTGGCGGCGACGGTCTGCATCAGATCCGCCAAAGGTGTCAGCAGCAGCGCCCGTTTGCGGATCAGGTGAAGCACCGCGCGCCGGGCCGAGCGGGGACCGAGGCCGGGAAGTTTGGCCATCAGTTCGATCAGGTTGTCGATGTCGCGGGTACTGCTCAAACGGCGTCCTTCGCTGCGCGGTTGGTCAATGTGTATTTTGAGAACAATGAAATGTCAGAATGGCAATTTCATATCGGCGGGCAGGCCCATGCCTTCGGTCAGTTTCGCCATTTCGGCCTGCGCGCGTTCGGACGCTTTGCCTTGGGCGTCTTTTATTGCGGCAAGGATCAGGTCCTCAACCACCTCTTTGTCATCGCCGTTAAAGATAGAAGGGTCGATGTCGAGCCCTTTGAGTTCTCCTTTGGCTGTCGCCGTGGCTTTGACAAGGCCTGCGCCGCTTTCGCCCGTCACCATGATATTGGCCATGTCTTCTTGCATCTGGGCCATCTTGCCCTGCATTTCCTGCGCTTTTTTCATCATCCCGGCCATATCGCCAAGTGCGCCTAGTCCTTTGAGCATTGTGATCTCCTTTGTGTTCGGTTTGGCCTTATATGATGCCGGTCAGGGCAGTTATCAACTGTCTTCGAAGGGGTCCCATTCATCTTCGACCTCAGGTAGCGCCTCGCTTACCGCATCGGCGGCGATGTCTTCGGCGGTGCGGATTGCGGTGATTTTGGCTTTGGGGAATTGGGCGATGACAGCCTGCATGAGCGGATGGTTCTCGGCCTCAGCCCGCAGGTTCAGGTCTTTGGCATCGCGGATTTCGGCAATGGTTTCAGCGGTGGCATCATTCACGATGGTCACGGCCCAGCGGTTGCCCGTCCAGCGTTGCAGGCAGGCACCAAGGCGCTGCGCCAGATCGCGCGGGGCAGCGTCTGTGGGGGTGAAAGCGATGCGGCCGGGTTGGTAGCTGTCCAGGCGCAGGCAGGTTTCAACCTCGACCAGCAGTTTGACATCACGTCTGGCGCGGATCAGTTCGACAACGTGATCAAAGGTCGGAAGCCGGGCAAGAGCGGCGTCGATGTCGGGGGCCAGGGCGGTCACTGTGCCGCCGGAATTCGACGTCTGTGCAACGTCGGTATGTTGTCGGTATGACGTCGGTGCACCGCCCGTGGATGGAGACGGGCCACCTGATGCGGGTGCGGAGGGCGGCGGTGTGGCATTTTGCAACTTGCGCACCAGTTCTTCGGGGCTGGGCAGCTCGGCCACATGGGTCAGTCGGATGATCGCCATTTCGGCGGCCATCATCGCGTTTGGGGCGGCAGCGACTTCGTCGAGCGCCTTGAGCAGCATTTGCCACAGGCGGGTCAGAACGCGCATCGGCAGGGCCTCGGCCATGGTCAGGCCGCGGCTGCGTTCATCAGGTGAGATCGTCGGATCCTCTGCGGCGTCGGGCGTGATTTTCACGACCGACACCCAATGGGTAATTTCGGCCAGATCACGCATGACCGCCATCGGGTCAGCGCCATCTGCGTATTGCCCGCTGAGTTCGGTCAGCGCGCCCGCCGCATCGCCGCGCAGGATCATGTCGAAGAGATCAAGCACCCGACCCCGGTCGGCCAACCCCAGCATTGCCCGGACCTGAACAGCCGTTGTTTCGCCCGCCCCGTGGCTGATCGCCTGATCCAGCAAAGACGTTGCATCGCGCACGGACCCTTCGGCGGCGCGGGTGATGAGGGCCAGCGCATCATCGGCAATTTCGGCCCCTTCGGCTGTCGCTATCTTGCGCATCAGGGCGATCATCACCTCAGGTTCAATACGGCGCAAATCGAACCGTTGGCAGCGCGACAGGACCGTCACTGGCACTTTGCGAATTTCGGTGGTGGCAAAGATAAATTTGACGTGTTCGGGGGGTTCTTCGAGGGTCTTCAAGAGCGCGTTAAAGGCACCGGTGGACAGCATGTGCACTTCGTCGATGATGTAGACTTTGTAACGGGCCGATGCGGCGCGGTAATGCACCGAGTCGATGATTTCGCGGATGTTGGCGACGCCGGTGTTGGAGGCGGCATCCATTTCCATCACATCGACATGGCGGCCTTCCATGATCGCGACACAATGTTCGCATTGCCCGCAGGGTTCGGTTGTGGGCCCGCCTTTGCCGTCCGGTCCGATACAATTCATGCCCTTGGCGATGATCCGCGCGGTTGTGGTTTTGCCGGTGCCGCGAATGCCGGTCATGATGAACGCCTGCGCAATGCGGTCCGCCTCAAACGCATTTTTCAGCGTGCGCACCATTGGATCCTGCCCGACCAGATCGACAAAGGTCTCGGGGCGGTATTTACGGGCAAGCACGCGATAGGCGGGTTGGTCGGTCATTGGGTTTCCGTTGCGGATTCGGGGATCAAGATGTCAGGCTAAAGCATCCAGAGGATGCCGCCAACCGCAATGGACCCACAGGCAAAGATCAGCGCGAGGGTTTTCATCCGGCGTGCTGGTTGGGCATGGGCTTCGTTGTCGTCGAGACGTTGAAGTGTCGCGCAGGCAGAATCCTGTGCCGCCCAAAAGATATAGACGGCCGTGAGCACAAAGATGGTTGCGACGGCTTTGGCCGCCCATGTCGGTTCAAATGCGCCAAAAACCGCCCTAAGACCGATGGCCACCGCAAGTGAGGCCATGCCGGTGCGCATCCAGCCCGCAAAGGTGCGTTCATTTGCCAGAATGGTGCGGTCTTCGGCCCAATCGGTGCGGTCTTTTGCAAGTTTATTGCTGTTGCTCATTGAACTATTGTGCGCGCGGCGCGTTCGACTGACAATAGCGCAGGACACAGTGAGGGGAACTAAGATGCGGTTACGGGGTATTCGGCGGAGCAAGAATGTTGAGGTGCGTCGCGGGGGAGGTCGTGCTGGCAAAGCAGGCGGCGTTGGTATTGTCGGTTTGTTGGCTGTGCTGGCAATCGGCTATTTTACCGGGATCGACGTCAGCCCGTTGTTGAATGGTGGCGGTGCTGTCCAGACCCAGCAAGGTGCCCCGGTTTCACAAGCAGACGACAAGGCCACCCAGTTCAGCGCACAGGTGCTGGCCACAACCGAAGATGTCTGGACAAAGGTGTTTCGCGAACAATTGGACCGCACCTATACGCCGCCCAATTTGATCGTGTTTTCCGGTGTCACACAAAGCCCCTGTGGTGGCGCGTCCGGGGCCACCGGGCCGTTCTATTGTCCTGCAGATCAAAAGGCCTATCTCGACACGTCATTCTTCACGATGTTGAGTCAGCGCATGGGTGCGGGGGGTGATTTTGCAGCCGCCTATGTGATTGCCCACGAGGTTGCGCATCATGTGCAAAATCAGCTTGGGATTTTGCCGAAAGTGGACGCGGCGCGCAGGCAGTCTTCAAAAGTTGAAGCAAATGCGCTGACCGTGCGGTTGGAATTGATGGCCGATTGCCTGTCAGGGATTTGGGCCGCGAATGTGCAGGGACTGATGGAAAGAGGTGACCTGGATGAAGCGCTGAATGCCGCGCGCAAAATCGGCGACGATCATTTGCAACGGCAGGCGGGTCAGGTTCCGCAGCCACATACATTCACGCATGGCACATCAGAGCAACGTGCGCGCTGGTTTGGGCGTGGGTATGACAGTGGCAATGTCGGGCAGTGCGATACCTTTGCTGCCAATCAGTTGTAGGGGGCTGGGAGAGGATATCCGTGGCAGCGATGACGGGGCCGGAAGCGACGTGGTTCGGCGGTATGATGCGGATGCGCCATCTGGGCTGCGTGCGCATTCGCTTTGCGCATGTGCTGAGGTGAGAGATTGATAACGACCCAAGCGGGACTCGTTGTGGCTGCTTCCTTCCGGATCTGACCAGGTTGGCGAGGCGCCTGCCCGCACCAACCTCTCACCGGTCATATAAGATGGGATTTGGCCAAACGCAAGGATCACAAAGTCAGGCGCAGTGTGACAAAACCATCGTCGGTGGTGCCGGTCTCGGTTGGACCTAGATGTGCTGCATCTCCCAGTTGATCCAGTGCTGCCGGAGACGTTTTGAGCATCGCGTGTACCTTGCCGTTGCAGTCAAAGGACCAAGGCTGATGGGATGGCCAGATACTGTCCATGGGATGCTTTAACGCATCAATCAGGGCGTCCGAGATGTTGGTTTTGCTGCGCAGAACAATATCGCTGTTTGCTGTGGGGATCACACCTCCGCCTCCGGCGGCGCGAAATTGATTTGTTGTCAGGATAAAACGATCATCTGCCAGCACCTTAAGGCCGTTATGGTGCAATGTCGTGATACGCTTGCCGGGGGGCTGGGTCGGGTCAATCGCATATGACACACCAAACACAGTATCGAAATTGAACGTGGGAATAAGCGGATCGACCAATGGTTGGTTTGGGTTATCCCGCTTGAGTGTATGAAAAACGGATGCGGTGGTTTCCAGCATGGCGCGCAAACCGGCACCAGTGATCCGCACCGCCCAGATCTGGTTTGCATAGGGGCTGAGCCCGGCGATATGGCGGCGCAAGACGGGGCCTTTTGGAATGCATAAAAAGTGGTCGGGGCCGCCACGCCCGCCTGCGGTATGGGCCGCGACAGAGGCGAGCAACGGGGTGTTAGCGTCGCTGGTTCCCGCCAGTGCAGCCTGCACAACCCGTGCCTTTGCGCGCGCTGTCAACGCGGCAATCCCGGTGGGCATGGCGAGCGAGAAGTAATTATGCAGCACGTTGTTTGTGTGTCCGACACATTCTGACAGATGTTTCTGCGCGCGATGATGGACGGGCATACAAAGCGCTGTGATTTTGGTGTCTGGCGGTGTCGTGGCCGTATTGGCGCGCAGCTTGCTGGTGTGACGGGTTACAGTCCAGGCACCTGACCACATTTTGGTAAGGGACAGGTCAAGCACGGCCAGATCGGAGGCTGCGTTGCCGGGCATGATTGCGGGCCGTTGTGCAATAGTGCCTTTGCTTGCATCCACGCCCGACATACCGGCGTGATCACCGGCGGGGAAGCGTCGGTGCGTATGACCTGCGATGATGGCGTCAATTCCGGGGATTTGTGCGAGCGACAGGGCATTTTCGTCGTGACCCTGATGAACCTCTGCGATGCCCATATGTGCCAGCAGGACGATCACCTGCGCGCCGCGCGCCCGCAGCTTTGCTATTGCGGCACGCAGGCAAGGCATGGGCGGTGCCACGTCTGCCTTGCCCTCAAGGACATGGTGATTCCAGATAGATGTTTTGGCAGGCAATATTGACAGCACACCGACTTTCAAATGCGCGTCCATGCCGCTGCGGTGCGGCAGCTTGCATCTGATGACAACAGCGTTTTGTACGAAATCGGGCGTGTGCAGATTGAGGTTCGTGCTGACCAGCGGCATGGCCAAATGCGAGGAAATATCGCGAAGATAATCTAATCCGAAATCCAGATCATGGTTTCCCAGACCCAACGCGTCATACTGCAAAGCGTTGATGCAGGACACGAGGGGATGGGTGCGATTTACAGGGTGAGCGGCCAGAATATCACCGATGACTGTCCCTTGAAACATGTCTCCGTTGTCCAGCAAGATACAGCCGGAGCGGTCTGCCGCTGCCTCTGCGCGGGCCTTGGCGATCAAGGTTGCAATTCCAGCCAGACCTTTGTTTGCGGTTGGTCGATCCGACACATAATCATGTCCGAGCAATTGCATGTGGATGTCGGTGGTGGCCAGAATTCGAAGCCTTGCGGTGTCGTAGCTGACATCGCTGCCCCGAACTGCGCTGCAAGTGGGTAACGATATTTCTGTACTCACAATAAGGTCCTGTATGGCAGTAAGATAATCGTCTTTAGGTTGCAAACATTCCAGCAGATTGCACCTAAAGGTGCAAGGACAACGGGGGTTGCCTTTGCCCTAAACCTCGTGTCCGTTGCGCAAAAGCGATAGATCGAACAACATGGAATAGTGAGAGCCACGCATGAAATACGCGGAGCAGGTAACTTTTGGCGGCTCAGCGCTGGACCGGGCAGGCGAGATCCGAAATGATGCGAAAGCTGTTGAAGCTGCCCGCTCGAACCCTGAGGCGCGTGCCGTCCTGTTCTGGCGTGGCAAGCCGCTGATCACACCGGAGCGGCCCGCGGCACTGGTGCGGCTTGCACTGGACCATCCGGTGCTTCAGCAGGCTGTTGCAGACCCGATATTGTTGGGGCGCGAAGATGGTGCTGCCCGGTTTGCGTTTGATATATCCGGTTGGATGCCTGAGGGATTGGATGCCGCTGCCTTGGGTGGGTTTCTCGACCCCAGCGAGCAGCGCCATCCGCTGTTGCCGGAAACGATGGTTTTTGCAGAATTGCGCCGTATCATGACCTGGCTTGATACCCGTGATGCGGAACTGGCCGCGACCGGCAAGGCCATCCTGGGATGGCATGACATCCATAGGTTCTGTGCGCGTTGCGGTCATGAAACGAATATCACTCAGGCGGGATGGCAAAGAACATGCCCTGCGTGTCAGGGCGCGCATTTTCCGCGCACGGACCCGGTTGTGATCATGTTGATCACCCATGGGAATTCAGTTCTGATGGGGCGTTCACCGGGGTGGCCCGAGGGAATGTATTCGCTGCTTGCCGGGTTTGTGGAACCGGGCGAAACGCTTGAGGCTGCGGTGCGCCGCGAGGTGTTTGAAGAAGCCGGCGTGCAGGTGGGTGCCGTGAGCTATCTTGCCAGTCAGCCATGGCCGTTCCCGGCGTCATTGATGTTTGGATGTTCAGGTGTGGCGACCAGCCGCGACATTACAATTGACCCGGTAGAGATTGAGGATGCGCTTTGGATCAGCCGCGAAGAAATGCTGGAGATTTTTGCAGGTCATCATGCCAATATCCTGCCCGCACGTAAGGGGGCAATTGCACACTTTTTACTAGAGAACTGGCTTGCGGATACGCTTGATTAACGCAACAATGGTTAACGAAATGTTAACCCGCTTCTGCGCGACACCAATTGAGTGGCTGAGAAATCAGCAGCGAAAAAGGCAGCTATATGAAATTTTCGACCAGAGAAGATATTGAAGCACCAATAGATTCTGTTTTTGAGATGCTATGCGATTTTGAAGGATTTGAGCGGTCTGCGATGCGGCGCGGTGCCGAGGTTCAGCGTGTGGATCGTCTGACCGCCCCCGGTGTCGGGATGATGTGGCAAACCGTCTTTGACATGCGTGGCAAACGGCGCGAGATGCAGGTCGAAATGGTCACCTTTGACCGTCCGAACGATATTATTGTCGAAAGCACGTCGCCGGGACTGGTCGGGCAGATGAGCTTTGAATTGATGGCACTGTCGCGCAATCGCACGCGGCTAAACGTGGCGCTGGAGGTCAAACCGCTGACCCTGTCAGCGCGGCTTTTGGTGCAGTCCATGAAGCTGGCCAAGGCGTCGCTGACACGCAAGTATAAATTGCGGATCGGGGAATATGCCAAGGGCATGGAAGAGCGGTATGTGAAGATGGCGTGAGGGGGGGCTGGTTGACGTCAGTCAACTGGCCGCAGCAAAATGCAGGTAATCCCGGGCAAGCGATACTTTGGTTTTTGACCTGAGGCGAGAGGTCAGATTGGCATGAAGATTGCAGATGATGCGGAGCGCACCTGTCTTAGTCTTTCGACAAGTCGGCATTAACTACGATCGGACCTTTGGCCGGCAAGCAGATTTGGATCGGTGCTGCACAATTCCCGACCGAAAGCGCAGCTGGTATGATCGGAAACTGGAGGATCAGGGATGAAAATCATCATAGTGGGTGCAGCAGGCGATATCGGGCAATCCGCATGCAAGGAACTTGGTGAAAGGCATGACATCATTACCGTGGGACGTTCTGGGGGTGACTATCGCGTGGATGTGGCCGACTTGGATGCTGTGAAAGCATTGTACCGGAAGGTTGGCATGTTTGACGCCGTGATTTCCTGTGTAGGCGATGCGACTTTTGCACCGCTGCACGAATTTGATCAGGACAGCTTCATGGTCGGTCTTCGTCAGAAAGTCATGGGGCAGGTCAATCTGGTTCTCGCGGGGTTGGACGTGATCGCAGATGGCGGATCCTTCACCCTGACCAGTGGTGTTCTGGATCGTGATCCAATCCGCATGGGCACCAACGCCGCGACAGCAAACGGCGCGCTGGCGGGATTTGTGCGGAGTGCGGCGATAGAAATGACGCGCGGACTTCGGATAAATGTGGTCAGCCCCGGAATGCTGGATGTTTCTGCCACGCGTTACGGTGAATGGTTTCGGGGTCATAAACCCGTGCCATCACAAGATGTCGGGCTGGCCTATGCCAAATGTGTTGAGGGTGCCCAGACCGGACAAGTTGTCACTGTCGGGTAACGCGGCGACGGGTGGCGTGGAGATTGACGGAACGTCCGTCACCTCCCCGAAACCCACATCATCCTCTCATTCACGTCCTCTGCTGGCCGGATAGACGCCCAGTACCTCAAGCATGTTGGTGAAATATCCCAATTCCTCCAATGCGCGTTTGACCGGCGGATCCTCGGGATGGCCTTCGATGTCCGCATAAAACTGGGTTGCGGTGAATGATCCACCGACCATGTAGCTTTCCAGTTTGGTCATGTTGACGCCATTTGTGGCAAACCCACCCATCGCCTTGTAAAGCGCTGCGGGGATGTTGCGGACCTCGAACACGAATGTGGTCAGCATATTGTCGCCCCGCCGGGTCAGGTCGATGTCCGGGGCCATCAGCAGGAAACGGGTGGTGTTGTGATCGAGGTCTTCAATATCGCGGGCCAGAACCTCCAGTCCATGAATGTCGGCGGCAACTTCGCTGGCCAGCACACCGTCTGTTGAGCCGGACAGTTCCGCCAATTCCGCGGCAGCACCGGCGCTGTCGGCGGCGGGCTCTGACGTAATGCCGTGTGCGTCGAGAAAACTGCGCGCTTGGGGCAGCAGAACCAGATGCGCGCGGACGTGTTTCACGTCAGACAATGCAACGCCCGGGCGCGCCATCAGCGCAATGCGAACCCTCACAAATGCTTCGCCAATGATGTGCAGGCCGCTTTCGGGCAGCAATCGATGAATATCGGCGACACGGCCATAGGTTGTATTCTCGACCGGAAGCATCGCAAGGTCGGCACGCCCCTCGCGCACCGCACGGATCACACCGTCAAATGTCGTGCAGGGCACGGGAATCATCCCGGGGCGGGCTTGCAGACAGGCCTCGTGGCTGTAGGCACCCAAGGCCCCCTGAAAGGCGATGCGTGGGGTTGTCTGGGCGTTCATAACCGCATTCCTTGATCAAATTCCGTTAGTCGGGCAATTGGTCGCGGTAACTACACCTTGCCCGCGCCAAGGGAAAGCAATAGTAACGCTATGAAAGAGATGCCTGTTACAAAGTAGTGGACCAAAGCCCATGTTCGACACGATGACCATCACCAAAGTTGCCGCTGGCCTGTTCGGGGCGTGGTTGATCCTTTTGCTCGGCAAATGGGCCGGGTCGGAAATGTATCAAGCCGAAGCGCATGGCGAACCCTCTTATGTGATCGAAGTTGCCGATGCTGGTGGCGACAGCGCAGAGGCCGAAGTCGACTTTGGCGAACTGCTGGCGGTTGCAGATATTGCCAAGGGCGAAAAGGTATTCAAGAAATGCAGCGCCTGCCACAAGGTCGAGAAGGGCGCGAATGCTGTTGGCCCTTATCTGATCGGTGTTGTTGGCCGTCCGGTTGATGCGGCGGATGGATTTTCCTACTCCGGCGCGCTGGAAAAGGTGGCGGACGTCTGGACGCCTGAACACCTCAACGGTTTTCTGGCCAATCCCAAAGGCTATGCGCCGGGCACCACAATGGGTTTTGCGGGCTTGAAAAAGATCGAAGAACGCGCAGACGTGATTGCCTATCTCGACAGCCTCGACAATTGATTTCATACCCACCGGTATCAAGGGCCGCTTCCGTTTCGGGGCGGCCTTTTTCATATCTGCAGCAGGTATAACGGGGGTTTGATAGGCTGTGCGGCAAGATTACATATTCGCAACTTGCGCCTTGGCCTATTGCCGCATTAGCCTAGTTTAACAAAATGCCCGCGCGTAACGCGATACAAAGGATGTGCCTGATGACCCACCCAAAGACCCGTGCCGCCACCCGGACGTTACATCAAAAACTCTGGGCGAATTGGGCCGCGTTTATGGTTTTGGGCCTGTCTGTGATCTGGGCCACGCATGTCTGGGCTGACGAAGGCAAGATCACCAGAAGCCACGGATATTCGTTTTATGGCGATCTGACCTATCCTGTTGACTACCCGCATTTTAACTATGTGAACCCGGATGCGCCCAAGGGCGGCGAGATTTCGATCGCTTTTGTGGGATCGCTGGATTCGATGAACCCCTATTCCGGCAAAGGCCGTGCGCATCTGTTTTCGATTTTTGGATTTGAGAGCCTGCTTGGCGAAGCGCCCAGCAATGAAAGCCTGCCTTCGGATGTCTATGGCGAGGCCTATTGCCTGCTGTGTGAAACGCTTGAATACCCAGAGGATAAATCCTGGGTCATCTTCCACATGCGGCCGGAAGCGCGGTTTTCAGACGGGACGCCCGTGACCGCACATGACATCTATTTCTCGCACAACCTTTTGCTGGACGAGGGGCTGAAATCTTATGCGGAAGCGGTGCGCAAACGCATTCCGAACGTCGAGGTGATCGACGATCACACAATCAAATTCTACTTTGCCGAAGGTATTTCACGGCGCAGCCTGATCGAACAGGTTGGCGGTGTTCCGGCCTGGCCAAAGGCGTGGTTTGAAAAGACCGGCAATGGCCTGAAAGATTCCTGGCTTGATGGCCCGCCGGGATCGGGGGCGTATGTCATCAAGTCTTTGGACCTGTCGCGCCGCATCGTGTTGGAACGCAACCCGGATTATTGGGGGAATGACCTGCCGATCAATCAGGGGCGCAATAATTTCGACCGTATCCGGTTGGAAATATTCAGCGATGACACGGCTGCATTTGAGGCGTTCAAAGCGGGTGAGTATACGTTCCGCAACGAAGGCGATTCCAAGAAGTGGGCGACGGGGTATGATTTTCCGAAAGTGAAAAGCGGCGCGATCGTGACCGAAGAAATCGCCGATGGTGCCCCTGCAACTCCATCAGGTATTGTGTTCAACCTTGGCAGCGAGGCGCTTAAGGACAAGCGTGTGCGCGAGGCGATTGCATTGGCGTTCAACTTTGAATGGACCAACGAATCCCTGCAATATGGGCTGTTCAAGCAACGTGCATCCTTTACTCAGGATACGCCATTGATGGCGACCGGTGTTCCCGAAGGTGCGGAACTGGAATTTTTGAAGAGCCTTGGTGACCTGGTACCGCCGGCGATGTTGACCCAAGAATTGAGCCTGCCGCATACATCAAAGCCAGATCGGCTTTTGGATCGGCGCAATGCGCGTGCGGCGGCCAAACTGCTTGATGATGCGGGTTGGACGGTGGAAAGCGGCAAACGGGTGAATGCGCAAGGCGAGCCGTTGAAGCTTAACTTTCTATTCAATTCTGCAAGCTCGCCCACCTCCACGGCTGTGGTTGAAAACTTTGTCTCAAACCTTCAGTCCTTCGGCATTGATGCGACCCTTGAGAAAGTGGATGGTTCCCAATTCACTGCGCGGTCCCGGGATCGTGACTATGATCTGCTGTTTGACAGTTATGCAGCGTTCCTGGGGACAGGAACGGGCCTTGCGCAATACTATGGGTCGGAGGCGGCGGAATTTTCGCTGTTTAACCCGGCTGGACTGGCAAGCCCATTGGTGGATGCGATTATCGACGCCTCACTGAACGCCCAGACCCGCGAAGAAGAGGCCGCGGCCATCATGGCGCTGGACCGTGCTTTGCGTGATGCATTCTTTATCATTCCGGTTTGGTACAAGGACAGCTATTGGGTTGCCTATTATGATCAGTACGAACATCCCGAAACGCCCCCTGCCTATGCTTTGGGGTACCTTGATTTCTGGTGGTTCAATGAAGAAAAAGCCGCGAAATTGCGTGCAGATGGCGCGTTGAGGTAAACCGCACCCATGGGCGCCTATATTATCCGACGGCTGTTGCTGATCATTCCGACGTTGGTCGGGATCATGCTGATCAACTTTGCGCTGGTGCAGTTTGTGCCGGGTGGCCCGGTGGAGCAGGCCATCGCACGCATTCAGGGCGGCGGTGACGTGTTTGGTGGGTTTGCCGGTGAAAACAACGATGCGGGCGTAACCGATGATCTGGCGCGGGGGTCAGACAGCACTTATGTCGGCGCGCGGGGGTTGCCGCCGGAATTCATTGCAGAACTGGAAAAGGAGTTCGGCTTTGACAAGCCGCCGGTGCAGCGGTTCTTCAACATGATGTGGAATTACGTCCGGTTTGATTTTGGCGAAAGCTATTTCAGGTCGATCAGCGTGATTGATCTGGTCAAGGAAAAACTGCCCGTGTCGATCACCCTTGGGCTTTGGTCGACGCTGATTGCCTATATCATCTCTATTCCATTGGGGATCGCCAAGGCGGTGCGAGATGGCAGCCGTTTTGATACCTGGACGTCTGGCACGATCATTGCGGCCTATGCGATACCTGGTTTCTTGTTTGCGATCCTGTTGCTGGTGCTGTTTGCAGGCGGATCATACTGGCAGATCTTCCCGTTGCGCGGCCTGACATCGGACAACTGGGACAGTCTGAGCCCGTTGGGCAAGGTGGCGGATTATTTCTGGCACATCGCGCTGCCGGTTCTCGCTTCGACGATTTCGGCCTTTGCCACGCTGACCTTGCTGACCAAGAACAGTTTTCTTGACGAGATCAAGAAGCACTATGTGATGACCGCCCGCGCCAAGGGGCTGTCGGAGCGTAGCGTGCTTTATGGTCATGTGTTTCGCAACGCGATGCTGATTGTGATTGCGGGTTTTCCGGCGGTGTTCATCGGGGTGTTCTTTGGCGGGTCGCTGATTATCGAAACGATATTTTCGCTGGATGGTCTGGGGCGGCTTGGGTTTGAGGCGGCGGTGGCGCGGGATTATCCGATCGTGTTTGGCACGCTGTTTATCTTTGGCCTGATTGGTCTGCTGGTCGGTATTCTGTCGGACCTGATGTATGTGCTGGTCGACCCGCGTATTGATTTTGAACGGCGGGAGGGCTGATGGCTTTGTCCCCGCTCAATCAGCGCCGTTGGCGCAATTTTACCCGAAACAGGCGTGCCTATTGGTCCATGTGGATTTTTGCGGTGCTGTTTGGCATTTCACTGTTTGCGGAATTTGTGGCCAACGACAAACCGATCCTGGTGAATTATCGGGGTGAATACTTCATGCCGATATTCAGCTTCTATCCCGAAACGGCATTTGGCGGCGATTTCGAAACTGAGGCCGTGTACCGCGACCCCGAAGTCAAATGCCTGATCGCGACCGGCGGTCTGGAGGATTGTTTTGATGATCCCGACGCGTTCCTTGAGGACGCGCAGGATGGTGAGATTGCGGGCGCAGAGATTGAAAAGGGCTGGGCGATCTGGCCGCCAATTCCCTATTCGTTCAATACTGCCGTTGACCGGCCCGGCGCTGCCCCCTTGCCGCCTAATGAGCAGAACTGGCTGGGCACCGATGGCACCAAACGTGACGTGTTGGCGCGGGTGATCCATGGGTTTCGGTTGTCGATCTTGTTCACGCTGATTGTGACGGGCCTTGCATCCATCATTGGCGTGATCGCGGGCGCGGTTCAGGGGTTCTTTGGCGGCTGGACGGACCTTATTTTTCAGCGGATCATTGAGATTTGGTCCTCCACGCCCAGCCTCTATGTGATCATCATCATGTTCGCGATTTTGGGGCGCAGTTTCTGGCTGTTGGTCTTTTTGCTGGTGCTCTTTAGCTGGACATCGCTGGTCGGCGTGGTGCGTGCCGAGTTTCTGCGCGCGCGCAATCTGGAATATGTGCGCGCGGCGCGGGCGCTGGGGGTCAGTAACGTGACGATCATGTTCCGGCATATGCTGCCCAATGCCATGGTCGCCACGCTGACGATGCTGCCGTTCATCATCACCGGAACCATCAGCACGCTTGCGATCCTTGATTTCCTGGGCTTTGGATTGCCGTCCTCAGCGCCTTCATTGGGAGAATTAACGCTGCAAGCCAAGCAGAACCTGCAGGCCCCATGGCTGGCGTTCACCGCGTTCTTTACCTTTGCCATCATGCTGTCGCTGCTGGTGTTCATTTTCGAAGGCATCCGGGATGCGTTTGACCCCAGAAAGACATTTAGTTGAGCGCACTTTTGGAAATCAAGGACCTGAGCGTCAGCTTTCGTCAGGACGGGGCGTTGACCCACGCGGTACGCGGTGTCAGCTTTACGGTCGAGCGTGGCGAAACGGTAGCCCTGGTCGGTGAAAGCGGGTCGGGCAAATCTGTGTCGGCGCTTTCTACGGTATCCTTGCTGGGTGACAGTGCTGAGGTATCTGGATCTGTCACCTATGACGGCCAGCAGATGATTGGTGCCGATGATGCGCTGCTGCGTAAGGTGCGCGGCAACGACATCAGCTTTATCTTTCAAGAGCCGATGACATCGCTCAATCCGCTGCACACGATTGAAAAGCAGTTGGCGGAATCGCTGGCGCTGCATCAGGGTGTTGTCGGCGCAGAGGCGCGCAGCCGTATTCTGGATTTGATGGATAAGGTCGGGATCAAGGACGCCGAAAGTCGTTTGGGTGCCTATCCCCACCAATTGTCCGGCGGTCAACGTCAGCGGGTGATGATCGCGATGGCGCTGGCCAACAAGCCTGACGTGCTGATCGCGGATGAGCCAACCACGGCGCTTGATGTGACCATTGAGGCGCAGATTCTGGACCTGCTGAAAGACCTCAAGGATAAGATGGGCATGGGGCTGCTGTTCATTACCCACGATCTTGGCATCGTGCGCCGGATTGCCGACCGGGTCTGTGTGATGCAGCAAGGCGAGATTGTGGAGCAGGGGCCAACTGCCAAGATTTTCAAAAACCCGCAGCACCCCTATACGATCAAACTGTTAAGCGCGGAGCCGACGGGCCAACCGGACCCGGTGCCCGAGGACGCCCCAGAAATCGTCAGGACCGATCACCTCAAGATCTGGTTTCCAATCACCAAAGGGTTGCTGCGCCGCACCGTGGGGCATGTGAAGGCGGTTAATGATGCGACGTTTTCCGTCAGGGCGGGTGAGACGCTTGGCATCGTGGGGGAATCCGGATCGGGTAAGACCACCATGGCGCTGGCGATCATGCGGCTGATCTCATCTGAGGGTGCAATCACCTTTATGGGGCAGGACGTGCGGCAATGGTCCACCCGTGAACTGCGGCGGTTGCGCAAGGACATGCAGATTGTGTTTCAGGATCCCTTTGGGTCACTGTCGCCGCGGATGACCTGTTTTCAGATCATCGCTGAGGGCCTGAGCATCCACAATGTCGATGAAACGCGCGACAAGCGCGAACTGGTCCATGAGGTGATGATTGAGGTAGGCCTCGACCCGGCCACGATGGATCGTTATCCGCACGAGTTTTCCGGTGGTCAACGTCAGCGTATCGCGATTGCCCGCGCCATGGTGTTGCGCCCCCGATTACTGGTGCTGGACGAACCGACATCAGCGCTCGACATGACGGTACAGGTTCAGATTGTCGATCTGCTGCGGGATCTGCAGGTTAAATACGGGCTGGCCTATCTGTTCATCAGCCATGACCTGAAGGTCGTTCGCGCCATGTCACACAAGGTGATCGTGATGAAAGGCGGTGACGTGGTGGAGTACGGGGAGGCGGGTGATCTTTATGATAATCCGCAGTCCGATTATACCCGTGCCCTTTTGCAGGTGACCGCCTGAGGCAAGTATTTTCAGCCAAGGGCAATGGCACCATAGCCCACGATCTGAAAGAGTGATGCGATCCACTTGATCCAGAACGCAACCCTTGCATCTCGCAGTGGCGCGTTTGGAATGTCAGGAGTTGCCGCCATTTCAGGGTCCCTTGGTCATTGAATTCATTGGGTCCGTTTGACCGGCTCAGATCACCGTTGCATAGGACATTGCCAATGCTGCCAGAAAGGCCGCCTGCACCTGTTCGGCGGTAAGTGCGGTTGCCCCAAATGTCATTGCTTTTGCCCCGCAGGCATCCGCGACCAACGTGACATCATACCCCAGATCACGCGCGGCCCGTGCGGTGGCGTCGATGCACATTTGCGTCATCGCACCGATGATTGTGAGGTCGCGGATCCCGGCAGACTGCAACTGTTCCTGCAGGTCGGTTTGGTAAAAGCTGTTTGGCCGGTGCTTGAGAATGATGGATTCGTTTCCGAGCGGTGCAACACTTGGATGAATGTCTGCACCTGTCGTGCCGGGCCGGAAAAACGGAGCTGCGTCGCTGGTGGCCTCATGACGGATGTGGATCACCAGATCGCCCGCTTCGCGTGCCGCATCCAGAACGTTCGCGGCGGCATCGGCAACGCGGTCCATATCGTCGACGGGCCAAAGCCCGCCCGCGAAATAATCGTTCTGGATGTCCACAAGGATCACCGCGCGGGTGGGTGTCATGACCGTGCTCACAATTTGGCCGGATCAATGCAGCGGGTCTTGCGACCTGCAAACCAATTCAGGCGTTTCACGGGTGTTTTTGGCGGCATGTCCCGCAGGCGGACACATCCGCTTCGTGTCGCAGTCATTAAAGTTTGTGCGTAAATGTTTAACATGACATTTCCTCTTGTTCCGAATTTTGCCCTTTATAAGTTGCAGAAAATGCGCAAACCTGCGAGTCATTGAAATTCTAATCATGTAAGATGGGGTTTAATATGGATTGGCGCGACCTTCCGCCCTTGACGGCTTTGCGATCCTTTGCGGCCTTTGCTGAAACCGGCAGCGTCGTGGCGGCAGGTGATGCGCTGGGTGTGAGCCATGCAGCGATCAGTCAGCAATTGCGCAGCCTTGAGGCGCATCTGGATGTGGCATTGCTGAACCGCGACGGCCGGTCGATGACCCTGACCGCAGAGGGTGAACAGATGGCCAATACGTTGCATAGCAGTTTTGGTGGCATGATCGACACGGTGCGCCTGATAACCGGGGCGCGTGATGAACGGCCTTTGCATGTTTCGACGACACCAACCTTTGCCGCGTCATGGTTGATGCCGCGTTTGCCCAAGTTTCGCGATTTGCATCCACAGGTCGATTTGATGCTGGACCCCACGCCCGAGGTCGTGACCTTATCTTCGACCGGCATTGATCTGGCGATCCGTTATGGCGCGGGTGATTGGCCGGGGTTGGATTCAGAGATGTTGCTCAGATCACCGATGGTTGTTGTTGCGGCCCCTTCGCTTGTGGGGGAGGGCGCGTTACCGCGCGCGGAGGACCTGACAGACCTGCCGTGGCTCGAAGAATTCTGTACATCTGAGGCGACGCGATGGCTGGCTCAGCAAGGTGTGAAGCTAAAATTCGGGCTTGGACTTACCCAAGTGCCGGGCAATTTGTTGCTGGATGGTGCGCGCGATGGTCAGGGGGTCGCGGTGACGGTGCGGACCTTTGTTGAGCGTGATATTGCTGCGGGCCGGTTGCGTGTCATTGAGACTGAGGATCGGCCCGAGATGGGCTATCATATCGTCACGCGGCCTGGCGTGATGCGTCCCGTGCTCAAAGATTTCGTGCGCTGGATCAGGCGCGAGGGGGCTATCGGCTAAGAGTTTCAGATCACTCCGGCCCGATCATGAAACAACTCACATTGCGCGCGGCCAAGCGGCGGCACGCCTGATCAGCGCCTTCCCGGGTCATGCCAAGGAAATTTGCATCAAATCCCTGTGGTCTGCGGACAACTTTGCGCAAGGACCCATCCAGTGTTGCCATTTCGGTCAACGCGGTTTTCAACAGCACTTTTTCAGCGGCAAATCGGCTGGGATAGCGACCTACGTTTACGCCCCAATGCCGCCCGCCAGATGTGGACACACGGGTCACGATCTCCTGTTCGACGGCTTTTTTCTGGGCGCGCACGGGGGCGGATGTTTTGGGCCTTATTGCTGGTCTGAGCGTGGGGGTCGCCGAGGCCAATGTCACGGGAACATCAGGGGCGGGGGTTTCGACCGCCTCACGCAGGGCGGCGGTGATGTCGGCATTTAACATTGTGCTGGTTGCATTGGGTTGTTCGGCGGTGGCCACGACCACAACCTGCTCTGCCACGGGCCGGATCTGGGGCCGCTTGGAGGTCTTCACCGCCCCGACAAGACGAATGGTTTTGCCCGCACCGCCCGCTGTTGATCCCGGTGCGACACTCGGTGTGCTTTCGACATCGGCATACACGGGGGCATTTGGTTTGCGCAGGGGGGCCCGTGAGGGTGCGCGGCGGAAACCCATGTCCATCAGCTCGGCCACCTTGGCATTGCGTGATGCGGTTGTCTGGCCTCCAAATACGGTCACGATGATACGTTCACTGCCACGTTCCGCGGAGGCGGTCAGGTTAAAGCCAGCCGCACGGGTGTAGCCGGTCTTGATGCCATCGGCACCCTTGTAGGACGCAAGAAAGCGGCGATTTGTGTGCGACACCTTGCGCATGCCGGCGTCCGCCGTGATGCGCGAGAACAGGTTGTAATACTCAGGGTAATCATAAAGCAGATGCCGACCCATGATGGTCATGTCATGGGCGGTAGAAAGGTGTCCGGCCTCGGTCAGGCCATGGGCGTTCTTGAATGTGGTGCGTGTCATTCCGAGCGCCTTGGCCGTCCGGTTCATCCGGCGGGCAAACTTGGCCTCTGACCCTTCGATCGCTTCGCCAATGGCGGTGGCCGCATCGTTGGCGGATTTCACCGCGGCAGCGCGGATGAGATAGCGCAGCGCGATCTTTTGACCTGGGCGCAGACCCAGCTTGCTGGGCGGTTCTGATGCGGCATTCTTGGAAATGGTGACCTTGGTATCAAGGGAAATCTGGCCCCGCTCAATCGCCTCAAACGCGATATAGAGGGTCATCATTTTGGTCAGCGAGGCGGGGTGCAACCGGGTGTCGGCATTGCGCGAATGGATCACCTTACCCGTCCGGGCGTCGATGACATAAGCAGCATAGGGCGCTGCCATCGCGCTCAGCGGGACCACTACCAAAAGCCAAAATGCCGCAATGAAAAATAGCCCAAAACGGGCCGGCTGAATGCGCCGCACCTTCATTATAATCTGCCTTTTACTGCCTCAGACCGCCGATTTTTTCGACTGGCCACATTTTTGATTGGTGTCAGGCTAACATATGTCGCTTTTTCGATAAACCCTTTGAATCAAGGCAATTAGGTAAAAAAATTAAAGTGCGACATCCAGATGTTGGGGGTATCGCCAGCGCATGTACTAAGGGGGCCAATGTGGCAGGAATATGGCAGCATTGGGGCGGTCAGCGCCCCAATTCAATTGCAGTGCTGACCATCCTGAATCGCGCCAATCAGACCCGTTAACGCGCCCAGATTTTCAATCTCTGCAAATCTCGCATGATTGTCGGGTGCCTCACTATGTTCGATCTCCCAGGTCAGACCATGTGGCACAAACACGCCCCATCCGCCTGCGGCAATCATCGGGAGCACGTCAGACGCCATCGAATTGCCCACCATCAGCCCGCGCTGCGCCCCATGACCATGCCGCGCGAATATCTCTGAATATTCCACAGCGGTCTTCTGTGAGACGATTTCAATGGCATCAAATACATCGCGCAGGTCCGACTGGGCCACTTTGCGTTCCTGATCCATCAAGTCGCCCTTGGTGATCAGGACCAATTGGTAATCCTCTTTGAGCGCATCGAGGGTTGTGTGGACATGGGGCAGCAATTCAATGGGATGGGACAACATTTCACGACCCGCTGCCAGCACCTCCGCAATCACCTTGGCAGGCACGCGGCCCTCCGTGACCTCAATGGCTGTTTCAATCATGGAAAGTGTGAAGCCTTTGATTCCAAATCCATAATGGGGCAGATTGCGCCGCTCTGACGCAAGCAGGCGTTCCATCAGATGGTCCTTGTCGGTATGATCGGAAAGCAACTCGGCAAAGTGGTCCTGCGTCAGTGCAAAGAACCGCTCATTGTGCCACAATGTGTCGTCTGCATCGAAACCAATGGTGGTCAGGGGCCGCGTCATCTTTTGTACTGCCTCTTTTCTAAATCCGTAAGCAGGTTATATAGACGTCCAAGCGACTCACATATAACCCATTTCCAGATCAGGAGCAGCAATGCGCCTTGACGACTACATGATGGCACAAGGTCCCCGCGACGAAGATCAGACCGATCTTTTGACCAAGACAAAGCCCAAGACCAAGCGGCCTCCGCTGTATAAGGTGATGCTGCTGAATGACGATTTCACGCCGATGGAATTTGTCGTGCATGTGTTGGAGCGGTTTTTTGGTCTTAACCACGCGCAGGCGTTTGAAATTATGCTGACGGTCCACAAAAAGGGTCTGGCCGTGGTTGGTGTGTTCAGCCACGAGATCGCAGAAACCAAGGTGGCGCAGGTGATGGATTTTGCCCGGCGTCATCAGCATCCGCTGCAATGCACCATGGAAAAAGAAGAATAGCGCGTGATTGATGCGCGCATGCAGCTGGCGCTGAACGGGGGCGGGCTTGACCTGCCGGAGGAAGGGCGGATCGCGGTTTTTCAGCCGCCCGTCGATGCAGATCTGGAGGGGCTGCCCGCCGATCGATGCCTGATCATTCATGATTTCAAGCCATATTTTGATGCCTGGGCCGCGCGTGGATATGATGTCGCCCACAGCACCAAAGACCGATACGCCGCCGCAATTGTCTGCCTGCCGCGCTCCAAGGTCGAAGCGCGGGCGTTGATTGCTGAGGCATGTGCGGTCAGTGATGGCGTGGTTGTGATTGACGGTCAGAAAACCGATGGCGCAGATTCGATCCTGCGTGAAATGCGGGCGCGCGTGACGGTAAAAGGTCCGGTATCCAAGGCGCATGGCAAGATGTTCTGGATCACCGCCCCTGCAGCCGATTTTTTCGCGGATTGGGTCGCAGGCCCGTCGCAGACAGAAGGTGGATTTTGGACGGCACCGGGCGTGTTCTCTGCGGATGGTGTTGATCTGGCCTCTGCCCTGCTGGTCGAGGCGCTGCCGGAAAAGTTGTCGGGCGAGGTTGCTGATCTTGGGGCGGGCTGGGGATATTTGTCGGCACATATCCTGTCGCGACCAAAGGTTCAGACGCTGCATCTGGTTGAGGCTGGTGATATGGCGCTGGAATGCGCACGCCGCAACGTGACCGATCAGCGTGCGCGGTTTTACTGGGATGACGCGGTAACATGGCAACCGCCGCACCGAATGGATGCGGTTGTGATGAACCCGCCGTTTCACACCGGCAGGGCGGCGGAACCACGGATTGGACAGGCCTTTGTGGCCACTGCGGCGCGGATATTGTCAGGTCATGGTGATCTATGGATGGTGGCAAACCGTCATTTACCTTATGAAGCCGAGTTGAATAAACGGTTTTCGTTTGTAGAAGAGTTGGGCGGCGACGCGCGCTTTAAGCTCTTTCATGCTGCCCGGCCTACGCGGGCGCGGCGGTAGCATCTCCCGAAAGGATCAAGGATGTCTTTTTCGATCACTGGCAAGACGGCAATTGTAACGGGTGCCGCAACGGGCATTGGCCTTGCGATTGCACGGCATCTGGCGGACCAAGGCGCAAATGTGATGTGCGCCGATTCCGACGAAAAGAAGCTGATGGAAGCCTTGGGGGATGAACCCGAGGATGGCAACATACGGACCTTTTCAGGTGATCTGCGCCAAAGGCTGACGCTTGCGAACCTGCTGTCCGCAACGATTGATGCCTTTGAAGAGGTTGATATTCTGGTCAACGCCTCCCGACTGCTGTTGGTGACAGACGCCTTGGATGTGGAAGACACTTCGGTTGCGACTTTGCTAGAGCAGAATTTGATGACAGCCTTGCAGCTGTCACAAATGGTGGCCAAACGGATGATGAAGCGGACAGCGGATCAGCCTGAAGGGCAAATTGGCTCCATCATCAACCTAAGTTCCATCGCCGCGCGTCAGATCCAGCCTGAATTGATGGGCTATTCCATTGCGTCGGCAGCGGTTCAGCAAATGACCCGGTCTATGGCCCTGTCTTTGGCACCTCACAGGATCAGGGTGAACGCCATTTCGTTTGGATCGGTGATGAGCACGTCATTGAGAGAATCTGTGGCGGACAACCGGGAGTGGCGTGATGACATCCGCAAACACACGCCGTTGGGCAGGATTGCCGCCCCGAATGAGCTGTGCCATGCGGTGCAGTTTATGGCCGCTGAAAGTTCAGGTTTTATGACCGGAGAGATCATCGTGATCGACGGGGGGCGCAGCCTGCTGGATGCTGTGACAGCGCCAGCGCACTAACAGCGCGTTGGGGAACACTCAGAATAATTGCTGGCGCGGCGATGATCATTGTGTCGGGTTGGGATTTGGCCCTTGACGGCACCCCGGCACTGGCATAGTCCACGCGCCGATGGCGTTATAGCTCAGTTGGTTAGAGCGAACGACTCATAATCGTTAGGTCCCTGGTTCAAATCCAGGTAACGCCACCACATTTTCACCCGATTGCGCCATGGCAATTTCAGATGCTTAAGGCCTGAAAATTGCGACATTGAAGGCCGGTTTGGCCTTGATAGTTACAAACACAACTGCGCTTGATGCGGCTCTCAGACGTGAGTATGGCGTCGCCGCGGTTCATAATGGCTATGTTCAAAATGAGTGGTGACAAAAAACAGTCAGTCGCTTAGCGTCAGGAAAAAAAGACGAAACGTCGGAAAGTGCCTCAGCGACTGTCGCATGCCGAATAAAGGGAGAATACAATGAAAATGACACGCAAAGCGTTTTTGGGTCTGGCGGGTGCGGCCGCACTTGCAATGGGCCTAGGTGCAGCGCCGGCACTGGCACAGGACGTGACACTGCGCCTGCACCAATTTCTGCCACCACAAGCCAACGTGCCCAAGTTGGTGCTGGATGTCTGGGCTGACAAGGTTGAGGCAGACAGTGAAGGGCGCATCAAGGTTGAGCGTTATCCTTCCATGCAATTGGGCGGCACCCCACCCGAACTGATGGATCAGGCGATTGATGGTGTTGCAGACATCGTGTGGACCGTTGTGGGCTATACGCCCGGCCGATATCCAAGCACCGAGGTGTTTGAGCTGCCATTCATGATGACAAATGCCCGCGCGGCATCTTCTGCCTACTGGCAGATGTTCGAAAAACACATGAAAGACACCGAGTTCAAGGATGTGCACATCCTGGGAACATGGGTGCACGGTCCGGGCCTGATCCACACCAACAAAGAAGTACGCACACCTGCCGACATGCAGGGGCTGAAAATCCGTGGTGGATCGCGGCTTGCAAACCGTTTGCTGGAAATCACCGGTGCGACACCCATCGGCATGCCGGTTCCGGCGATCCCTGAGGGTCTGTCAAAAGGTGTGATCGACGGCACCACCATTCCATGGGAAGTGACCGCCGCGTTGAAAGTGCCGGAACTGGTCAGCAACCACACCGAATTCACCGGTAACGCGCTTTACGTACTGACCTTTGTTCTGGCGATGAACAAAGACAAATACGACAGCATGCCTGCGGATCTGCAAAAGGTCATCGATGACAATTCAGGTCTGGAATTTTCGATCTTTGCCGGTGGCACGCAGGAAGATTCTGATGGTCCTGCGCGCAAGTTGGCAGCGGACCGTGGCAACAACATCGTGACCCTGAATGCTGAGGAAACGCAGGTCTGGAAAGACGCGGCACAGCCGATCTATGACGAATGGATTGCGGATATGCAGACCAAAGGCATCGACGGTCAGGCGCTGATCGACGAGGCGCGGATGCTGATGGACGCTTACGACAAGTAACCGGTTCAACGACATGACTATGATCTGCGGCAGGGCCTCCTGCCGCAGATTTTTTATCACTATTATGCGAGACTTCACATGCACAGGTTGATCCAGACCCTTGCCCGCGTCACCGCTTTGGCCGGGGGGCTTGTGCTGATCGTTTTGATCATAATGACGACCTTTTCCATCATTGGCCGGTCGCTTAACAAGCTCATGCATGGCGACTTCTTTCAGCAGAATCTGACCGGGTTGGCGCAGTGGCTGCTGGATCTGGGCGTGGGGGAAATCAACGGCAACTACGAATTGCTGGAGGCCGGTGTTGCCTTTGCGATCTTCTCGTTCCTGCCGATCTGTCAGCTTTATGGGGCGCATGCGACTGTCGACATCTTCACCTCTTTCCTGCCGCCCCGTGCAAATCGCTGGATCGCCGCGTTTTGGGAAATCGTTCTGGCCGCGGTGATATTGCTGATCGTCAATCAATTGTTTGGCGGGATGGAACGCTATATCCGAAATGGTCAGACAACGTTCTTTTTGCAGTTCCCGGTCTGGTGGGCCTACGCCTTTAGTTTTGCCGCGGGCCTCGTGGCCTGTGTCACGGCGGTCTATTGCGCCGCGATGCGTCTGGGGGAGGCCGTGATGGGCCGCAGTATCCTGCCGTCCGAGCATGGGGGCCATTGAGATGAGCAATCTTGAACTGGGCTTCTGGTCGTTCCCCATTCTGCTGATCATGGTGTTTTTGCGTGCGCCGATCGGGCTGGCGATGCTGCTGTGTGGTTTTGGTGGCTGGTTTATGGCGATGGGTGGCAATCCGACCCCGCTGTTGGCGAAGATGAAGTCAGAGACTTACACGACCTTTTCCAGCTATTCGCTCAGCATCATTCCTATGTTTTTGTTGATGGGGCAATTTGCAACGCTGTCAGGCATGTCACAGGCCCTGTTCAAGGCCGCAGAAAGCTTTCTTGGCCACAGGCGGGGTGGTGTCGCGATGGCGGCTGTTGGGGCCTGCGCGGGTTTTGGTGCGATCTGTGGGTCGTCACTGGCCACCGCCGCGACCATGTCCAAGGTCGCGCTGCCCGAGCTGAAGCGATATGGGTATTCCGGTGGTTTCTCGACTGCCACATTGGCGGCTGGCGGCACGCTGGGTATTCTGATCCCGCCTTCGGTGATCCTGGTGATCTATGCGATCCTGACGGAACAGAATATTGCCAAGCTGTTTCTGGCTGCTTTCATTCCGGGCATCCTGGCGGCCATCGGATACATCATCACCATCTCGATCTATGTGCGCTTGAATCCAAAGTCGGCGGGGACGCGGCCTGCTGTCCCCATGGGCGAACGGTTCAAGGCGCTGGCCAATACCTGGCCCGTCTTGGTGATTTTCTTTATAGTGGTGGGTGGTATCTATCTGGGTTGGTTTACCCCAACCGAAGGATCAGCGATTGGTGCCGCCGGCACGGGGTTGGTGGCGCTGGTGTCAGGCAGCCTTAACTGGAGTATCTTGCGCGACAGCCTGCTTGGCACGGCGCGCACCACTGCGATGATCTTTTTCATTGTGTTGGGGGCGGCGTTCTATAACGGGTTTCTGGCGCTGTCTGGCGTGCCGCAGTTCATGGCCGATTGGGTTGTAACGCAAGGGTTCAGCCCGTTGTTGGTCATGTCGATGATCCTGATCTTTTATCTGATATTCGGCTGTCTGATGGACAGCCTGTCGATGATCCTGCTGACTGTGCCGATCTTTTTCCCGGTCATATCGGCGATGGATTTTGGCATGACGCCCGAACATCTGGCGATCTGGTTTGGTATACTGGTGCTGATCGTGGTCGAGGTGGGGTTGATCACGCCGCCGGTTGGGATGAACCTGTTCATCATCAATTCCATGGACCGCCAAACACCCATGACGGAAACCTACAAGGCGGTAATGTGGTTTGTCGGGTCTGACATCGTGCGGGTCATCATCCTTGTTCTGTTCCCTGCAATCACCTTGTTCCTGTTGCCGGAGTAGCAGCATGTCTAACGGCGCATTGAAAATTGACATTGATGGTGCGGTTGCCACGCTGACCATGAACCGGCCTGACAAACGCAACGCGATGAACGATCAGTTGCTGGCTGAGATTGATTCATTTTTTGCCAATCCGCCAAAGGACGTTCGCGTTGCTATACTGGTGGGGTCCGGTGGGCATTACTGCGCCGGGCTGGACCTGAGCGAGCATCAGGCCCGCGATGCGGAAGGGACGCTGCATCATTCGCGGGGTTGGCAGGCGGTCATGGACCGCATTCAATTGTCTGGACTGCCTGTGGTTTCGGCTCTGTTCGGCGCGGTGATCGGTGGTGGGCTTGAACTGGCCACAGCGACCCATGTGCGCATTGCCGAACCTGACTGCATCTTTCAGTTGCCCGAGGGGCGGCGTGGGATATTTGTGGGCGGGGGTGCCACGGTGCGGGTGGGGCGCATCCTTGGCGCGGACCGGATGATCGAGATGATGTTGACCGGTCGCAAGCATGGCACCGAAGATGCGGTTGCCTTGGGGCTGGCTCATTACGCGGTTGGTGCAGGCGAAGCGCTGCCGATGGCACGCAAGATTGCAGCACAGATTGCAGGCAATGCGCCTTTGGCCAATTACATGATGATCCAGGCGATTGGCCGCATTGAAGACATGTCCCGCGCCGACGGGTTTTTCACCGAGAGCCTTTGTGCCGCTCTGGCGCAGACCAGCCCGGATGCACTGGAAGGTCTGGCGGCGTTTCTGGAAAAGCGGCCACCCACCTTCAGGTAACACGATGAGAGGTTTGATATGACAGCACATCTCAACCTGAAACCACATAACGTGCTGCGCGAAGACCGGGCTGATGGCACGATCCTGCTGCGGTCTGCCTATGCAATGGGGCCGGTTGCGCGGTGCAGTGGCGACTGGTTACACTATTGGGCAACCACCGCCCCGGACCGGGTGTTTCTTGCAGAACGGTCTGGCAAAGGCTGGCGCGAGGTCCGATACGCTGAGGCGCTTGCGCAGGTCCAAGCGATTGCGGGGCATCTTATCTCGCGCGATTTGGGGCCTGATCGGCCCATCATGATCTTGTCGGGAAATGGCATCGATCACGGGTTGCTGACCCTTGCAGCGCAGTATGTGGGCATTTCCACCGTGCCGGTGGCCGAACAATACAGCTTGATCCCTGCGGCGCACCCACGGTTGGAATATGCCGCGAGACTGGTCCGACCGGGGATGGTGTTTGCCGAGGATGCCGCACAATACGCGGGCGCATTGGCGTTGAATGTCTTCGACGGGGTTGAAGTGCTGAGTTCGGCACCGGGCGACAATGGTGCAACGGATTTTGCGCAGTTTCTGCGCCCCATCAGCGCCGATATTGCTTCGGCATTTCAGGCGATCACTTCCGATACGCTGGCCAAAATCCTGCTGACGTCCGGTTCAACCTCGGACCCCAAGGGGGTGTTGACGACGATGGGGATGATGACGGCCAATCAGGCCCAGATCGCCGCCTGTCTGCCCTTTGTTCAAACACGCCCGCCCTGCATTGTGGATTGGTTGCCGTGGAACCATGTCTTTGGTGGATCGCATAATTTCAACCTGATGCTGGCCAACGGCGGCAGCCTTTATATCGACGCTGGAAAACCTGCGCCGGGCTTGTTCGACCTGACGCTTGAAAATCTTGGCCAAAAATCGGCCACGATCAGCTTTAATGTGCCTGTCGGTTTTGCGCAGCTGGTCACAGCATTGGAGCGTGATAAGGCATTGCGCGACACATACTTTGCCGATCTTGATATGATTTTTTATGCTGGCGCATCATTGCCTCAGGACACCTGGGCGGCGCTTGAACGGCTGGCACTGGACACCTGCGGGCAGTTGCCGTTGATCACCACGTCATGGGGCCTGACCGAAACCGCACCTGCGGCGCTGATCAACCACGCCGATGCAAAAGGGGCCGGGATTGTGGGCGTGCCGATGCCCGGTGTGACGCTCAAACTGGTGCCGGACGCGCAAGGACGCTGCGAAGTGCGCGTGAAGGGAGCCAACGTCACGCCCGGATATTTGCACGACGCGGCCAGGACGCAAAAAGCTTTTGATGATGAAGGTTTTTTTAGGACGGGTGACGCAATGCGCTTTGTTGATGCTGATGACGTCAACAAGGGCCTGCATTTTGACGGGCGGCTTGATGAGGATTTTAAACTGGCGACAGGCACCTGGGTGCAGGCCGCCAATCTGCGGCTGGCGTTGTTGGCGGTGCTTGCCCCCTTTGCGCAGGATGTAGTGATCACCGGGCAGGGACGCGCGGCGCTGGGCGCGTTGATTGTGCCAAACCGGGCCGCAATCGCAGCGCAGGGCTGGGACGCGGCAGAAACGGCTGGCGTGATGCACTGTGACGCATTGAACGCAGAGCTTGCAGAGCGCCTGACCACCCTTGCAGCAAAAGCGACGGGCAGTGCAACGCGGATAACTTGCGCCTTGATCTTGGCTGATCCCCCGTCAATGGCTGACGGCGAAGCGACAGCGAAAGGCAATATTAACTTTGCGAAGCTGTTGGAACGCCGGGCAGATCTGATTGAAATGCTTTACGATCCGACGACGCCCGCGCGCATCTCAGTTCTGGTGCAAGCCGCTCTCTGACTGGAACCACTGGTCCCGCTGCCCGGCAGCACATGCTTGCATGTGTGAGAGGGGGGAAGCGCAGTTCTATCGGTCCGCCGGTCGAGACATGCACGCCGCTGAAGGGCAGATATGTCGCCTCCCAAACCTTCACGCCGGAGGAATCGGTCGCAAATACGGGCCGCCCAATGTGATGAGTGCGCACGAGGTAGACATCGTTGGTCTGGCCATCGACCACCGCCACAGGCACACCGTCATGCCAAATGTATTCCTGCAGCAAGGTCGAGGCACCAGTCGTGTTGTCGATCTGGTACTCCGCCAACCGGTTGCCATCCTTGTCGTGGATCACATGGATGCGATACCCCGTCTGCGTCAGGCTGCAGTTGACCTACGGATCGCAGGCGTTGTTGGTCTACACCACTTGCGCCACGGTAATCAGGTCTTTGGTCCTATTAAGGCTGCTTTGTCTCTAACATCCCAATACAAGATACCAAAAACTGCTCCGAGGTGTGTTCAGGAAATTGAATGAAGAGTATTATTTGGTTTCTCTCTGGAAAACTCCTTACCCTATATTCATCGATATTAGTTGCCGAAGATTTGGAACATGTGAGTGGGATAGTGCCTAGCGACTTTTCTCTTAGTTCCGTAACTTCATCATAGTAGCTAGCGCCTATATTTAGTTGATAAGTTTTTCCAAAAATTCCGTGCCGCAGAACAGTCAGTATGTAATCCCCAGCGGCTCTCTCGAGTCCTCTAGAATAAAAACTTCTCTCGAGACGGTGATTGAATTCGGGGTAGCCGCTTCCTGCCCCATTACCTTCACTAGCTGCAAAAACGCATGCGAGAAAAATCCAGAATCGCGAGTTCCGGTAGCGTCCCATCAAAATCGGCCCAGCCCAAATGAATTATTGTCGCCATAGTCGACAATAACCGGAACCGGACGGGTTTGCCGCTCCAACCACTCGTGGAATGCATCGTTACTATTAGTCAAGTCAATACAGCCCTTAGAACCGGGATAGCGGCCACCATGTATGTACATTTGAGTGCGACCTTCTGCGTTATGCCGAAATGGCACAAGATGCGTTCTTTGATTTCCCCACGCGATTCGTGATCCCCAGCCGCCGATTTTAGGCAAGCCCTTGAGAAAACTCCACCGATTGATCGCACTCGGATCAACCGTATACATACCCTCGGGTGTTGGTCCATAATCCTCTATGTTCATGTCATCAGAGCATTGGCACGACTGGGATTTTCCGGAAACAGCAGGATAACTTGCGACTGGACGGCCACTGCCGTCAAAAGTACTCAGTGTTGTGCCATTGAAGGAAACACTCTGTTCTCCCCTCGGATCAACTTACCGCCCCGGGTTCTGCAACACGTACCCATACACAGACGCCCCTTCCACCAGTCCCAGCGGATCGGCCTGAATATACCTCCCGGTGGTCGGATCGTACTCGCGCATCCAGTTCTGGTGCAAACCGCTCTCAGACTGGAACCACTGACCCGGAAAGCGCAGCTCGATGTTTGGACCTGTCGATACTTGCACACCGCCGAAGGGCAGATACATCGCCTCCCACACCTTCGCGCCGGTGCTGTCGGTGGCAAAGACGGGCCGCCCGATGTGGTCGGTGCGGATAAAATACATCTGCCCGCCCTCGATCACCGCGACAGCGACACCATCCATCCAGATATATTCGCGCAGCAGGGTGGAGGTGCTGGTGGCCGGATCAAACAGATATTCGGCAATCTGGTTGCCATTGGCGCACTACTTGGAGAGGATCACCATCTAAAACGTGTGGTGTTGCAACTAACTGGCTGCGTCAATTATCTTGTTTAGCCGCGCGCCAACATCTTTCATAAATTGTGTGGAACCGGGTCGGACGGCGTCTTCGAGGAATTCGCGCGCCTCATCGTAGCGTTCCAGTTTGATGCAGGCGGCTGCAGCATACATGCTGGCTTGTTTGGATTGGGATGACCGCCCAATCCTTTTTCGTTTACACTCAATCAGGCTTTCATAGCTTGCATAACGTTCGAACGCTTTCGGAATAACACGCTCAAGCTTTAAAGCGAACTCAAGAAATGCCGCCTCGCTAGCTGCACCTTTAGGTAGGAATAGGTTGTCAGGCACACCGACCCAGACGCCATTGTCATCAAAATCAAATAGACTGGATTCAAAATGAGCTCCAAGTATCCCATTCGGCACAGGTATCGGGTTGGCCTCAGTGAAACCGGCCTGCCTACTCCATCCCATCAGATCATCGACTGCGCGAGAGAAGAAACCAATATCAACTTCAAAATAGTACAACCCCTCATCGCCAAACTTACTCGACCTCGTTTCAACGACAATCAGCCAGTCCTCGTCTTTTTCCAGGCACCACAAGCCACCATGCTTCTCAAAGCCCTGACGTTTAAGGACGGGATATATGTGCTTTCTAATTTGCGGAGACAGTGACATCAGTAGTAAATTATCCTAGTATTACCTAAACCCTATTTCTTATATAGTTCCTGCTTTGCTCTTCCGGCCGCTCGGCGTATTTGGTTTAAGATCAATATTGTTGCCTCTGGGAGACCTTGCGTCAGGTCGGACCCTACTTCCACTTCCAGGAACGGTCTGATCAGCTCTCCAGCCAAGTTTATGTTTTCTTATCCAGTCTGTTAACGCGTTATGCGCGGCTTTTCCAACATCCCTGCTATTTGCCCCAGCTGCTCGTGCCGCGTCTGCGGCCTCGCGGATTGCAGTGCCGGGCCCGCGAGAAACGACAGGAGCCACAGCACCCGCGCCACCCTTTACTACTGACCCAATTGCCTTTCCAACGCTACCGAACGCAGCACCTAGGAGAGCGTCGGTAGCGGCCTCGTCCCAAGTGTAACACCCATCGCCCCAAATTTGATCAATAGTGTAACCCGTAACAACACCAGCCACTGCCCCTCCGACCACAGCAACGCAGTATGGGCATTGTCCGGTAAAGTCGGAGTAGACACCCGGGTTCTGCCTTGCATATCCATACACACTCGCCCCATCCACCAGCCCCAACGGGTCCGCCTGAATATACCGCCCGGTCGCTGGATCGTACTCGCGCATCCAGTTCTGGATTAAAGTGCCGTCGCTCTAAAGATGATTTGCGAATTGCGCGGCATAATGCAGAATGCCTATTCAAGGGGGACCATATGCTGTCAGTCAATGCCAACGCGGTAACGTATTTTGTCGACCGTCATCTGGACGAAGGGCGCGCCGACAAAAGCGCGTATCTGGAGGCTGAGACAGGCCGGTCGCTGAGCTATGGCGAAATGGCACAAGGGGCCGCTAAGGTTGCAGGCGCATTGACCCAGGCCGGGATTCGACCAGAGGAACGCGCAGCGATGCTGGTGCTTGATCAGATAGAATTTCCGCAGGTGTTCTGGGGCGCGATAAAGGCCGGGGTGGTTCCTGTGCCGCTAAACACTTTGCTGGCCACACCGGTTTATGACGTAATCCTCCGCGATTGCCGGGCCGCCATTCTATTTGTTTCCGCCCCGCTCTGGGAGGTGATTGCACCCGCTCTGACAGATAATCCTTATCTGCGGCATGTCGTTGTGATTGGCGATGCCGCGCCGGGTGGCACAGAGTATGAGGACTTTCTGAAAGGTGCTGCGCCACAAGCCACGCTGCCGGTCAGTGCGGATGAGGTGGCATTCTGGCTCTATTCGTCTGGGTCAACCGGGCAACCAAAAGGTGTGGCGCATGTTCATTCCGCGCTCAGGGCCACCGCTGATACCTATGGCGCACAGGTCTTGCAGATTGCCGAAGATGACCTTGTCTTGTCCGCCGCCAAGTTCTTTTTCGCCTACGGTCTGGGCAATGAAATGACATTCCCCCTGTCTGTCGGTGCAACCTCTGTCCTGTTCACAGGCAGACCGACGCCGCAGGGCATGATCGATACGATTACGGCACATCAGCCGACGATCTTTTGCGGCGTGCCGACGCTTTATGCCGCCATGGTGGCACAGATGGACAAAACGGGTGCCCCGGATGTACCACTTCGGACGTGCATTTCCGCAGGTGAAGCCTTGCCCGAAGACATTGGCAAACGGTGGGAAGCGCACATGGGTGTGGGCATCATGGACGGCGTCGGGTCAACTGAGATGCTGCATATTTTCCTAAGCAACGCGCCGGGGAACATCGTTTATGGCACGTCCGGCATTGCGGTGCCGGGGTATGAGTTGCGGCTGGTGGATGAGGCAGGCGCAGAGGTGAGCGTGGGTGAATTGGGTGAGTTGCTGGTCAACGGCCATTCAGCCGCCACAGGCTATTGGAACCAGCGCGACAAAAGCCGGGGCACGTTTGAGGGCGTCTGGACGCGGACTGGTGACAAATACGAACGCCGCGCAGACGGGCGCTATATCTATTGCGGGCGGACAGACGACATGTTCAAGGCCTCGGGCATCTGGGTGTCCCCTTTTGAAGTCGAAGGTGCGTTGATCAGCCATCCGCAGGTCTTGGAAGCCGCAGTTGTCGCCGCTCAGGATGAAAACGGGTTGGACAAACCCAAAGCTTTTGTGGTGCTGCAATCGGGTGAGGCAAATGACGCATTGCTGGCCGAGTTGAAGACCCATGTCCAAACCCAGGTCGGCAAATGGAAATATCCCCGCTGGATTGAAGTGGTCGAAGACCTGCCCAAAACGGCAACAGGTAAAATTCAACGGTTCAAGCTCAGGGGCGACGGGACATGACAGCCGCCTGGACAAATGAGCCGGACGCACGGCTTATCGCGGGTGGAAAAACGCTCGAATATGCCTGCTGGGGGCCGCCACCTGACAAAGCGATGACGCTGGTGCTGTTGCACGAGGGATTGGGTTCTGTGGCCCTTTGGCGCGACTTACCGAAACGTTTGGTTGCTGCAACGGGTCTTGGGGTTCTGGCGTATTCGCGGGGCGGGTATGGTGCATCTGAGACTACCGATTTACCGCGCCCGCTTGACTATCAGACCCACGAGGCGACAGAGGTTCTGGGGGACGTTCTGGATGGGCTGGGTGTGCAGCAGACGATCCTGATCGGGCATTCCGATGGGGGCACCATCGCTGCGATTTATGCGGGGTCGGTATCGGACATGCGGGTGCGGGGGTTGATCCTGATCGCGCCCCATTTCTTTACCGAACCGACCGGATTGGCCACAATTGCGGCCGCCGGAAGATCCTATCAGACCGGGGACCTCAAGACGCGATTGGCACCATATCACGCGAACCCTGATGTGGCTTTCTGGGGCTGGCACGATGCGTGGACCGACCCGGACTTTGCCGACTGGAATGTGGCCGATGTCATTGACCATTGGCGCATCCCGGTGCTGGCCGTTCAGGGTCGCGATGACCCTTATGGCACATTGGCCCAGATTGATGAGATCGACACGCGGATCTATTCCCCGTTCGAGGCGCTTGTTCTGGACAACTGTGGGCATGCCCCGCACCTTGAATATCCAGCCGAAACAGACGCTGCGATCGCTGAGTTTTGCGCCCGCCTGAGACGAATTGAGCAGGCAGATGTGCGCGTTGGCTGATCTGCCGCATGGGATCGCCGTGCCAACGCACGCCTATGTCCCCGGCGTGAATGCGCGCCATCCCGAAGATTGGTTTGATCAGATCAAACAGACTGTGACGCCCAACATTCCGGCCGCGCAATTGCACCATACGACAGCCTGGACAACAGGCCTTGCGTATCTGAACGCCGGATATTTCTGGGAATGCCATGAGGTGCTTGAGGCCGTTTGGATGCAGACGCAAGACGGCACGGCGGAACGCGATATGGTGCAGGCATTGATTCAACTGGCGAATGCGCGGCTAAAGCTGCGGATGGACCGCCCACAAGCAGCATGGCGTTTGTGCAATATGGTGCAGGCGCATCTGGCCCGCTGCCCGAATGACCGTGCGATTCTGGGGCTGACTGTGGGGGACGCGCAGGCATGGGTCAGAGAGACTGAAATTCGCATTGAGCGGTAAAGTTTGCGATATAGTGCAAATATTGGGTGAAATATCTAAGATTGCCCACCTGTTCGCCCGGATTAAATGAATTATAATACATCACACCCAGCCTCACCCGCCAAAGGACGTGCCATGACCAAGATCATCGACTTTCAGACCGACCCATCCAAGTATCGGCATTGGAAAGTGACGTATGACGGCCCGGTTGCCAATCTTTTCATGGATGTGGACGAAAAGGGGGGTCTGTTTGATGGCTATGACCTGAAGCTGAACAGCTATGACCTTGGCGTCGATATCGAACTGGCCGATGTGGTGCAGCGGATGAGGTTTGAACACCCCGAGGTGAAGGTGGTGGTGATGCAATCAGCCAAGGACAAGGTGTTTTGCGCGGGGGCCAATATCCGCATGCTGGGCGGCGCTGCTCATGCGCATAAGGTCAATTTTTGCAAATTTACCAATGAAACCCGCAACACCTATGAGGCAGCTTTGGCCGATTCCGGTCAGAATTATATTTGCGCAATCAAAGGGGCCTGCGCGGGCGGTGGTTATGAACTGGCGCTGGCGTGCAATCACCTGATGCTGACAGATGACAGCACGTCATCCGTGGCCCTGCCTGAAGTGCCCTTGCTGGCGGTTTTGCCGGGCACAGGTGGGCTGACCCGCGTGACCGACAAGCGCAAGGTGCGGCGGGATCTGGCGGATGTGTTTTGTTCCATCGAAGAAGGTGTGAAAGGCAAGCGTGCGGTCGACTGGCGGCTGGTGGATGAGGTCATCCCCAACTCGAAATTTGACGAAACGGTTGTTGCGCGGGCCAAGGAGATGGCGGCGGCATCGGACAAGACGGATGTCAGCGCGGGCATAGAACTGAGCCCGCTTCAGCGGAATTTCACGAAGGATGGCGTGATCTATTCATCTGTCGAAGTCACGCTGCACCCTGATGCCCGGCGTGCCACAGTGATGATCAAAGGGCCGGGCGAGGACGCGCCTGACGATATGGATATGTTCATGGCTCAGGGTGCCGACGCGTGGCTGTTGCGGGCCGCGCGGGAACTGGACGATGCGATCCTGCATTTGCGCAACAACGAAAAAGAACTGGGCCTGATCGAATTTCAGACACAGGGCGACCCGGAACTTGTGATCGCGCATGAGGCTTTGTTGCTGAATAATGCGGATCATTGGTTGGCCAATGAGTTGGTCCAGTATTGGAAGCGGGTCATGAAGCGGGTCGATATGACATCGCGCAGCCTTGTCGCGATTGTGGAGCATGGGTCGTGTTTTGCGGGACCTTTGGCAGAGTTGCTGTGGGCCGCTGACCGCAGCTATATGATGCTGGACGAATTTGATGGGGATAACCGCCCACTAGCCGCCGTAACGCTGAGCGATGGCAACTTTGGCAGCTATCCCATGGGCAATGATCTGACCCGGTTGGAAACACGCTTTTTGGGAACGCCTGAACAGGTTGAAAAGCTCAAAAGCAGTATTGGCGAGGCGTTGGAAGCGGAGGATGCAGAAGCGCTTGGCCTTGTCACCTATGCCTTCGATGACATTGACTGGGAAGATGAGGTGCGTCTGTTTATGGAGGAGCGCGCCAGCTTTAGCCCTGATGCAATGACGGGGATGGAAGCGAACCTGCGCTTTGCCGGGCCAGAAACGATGGAAACCCGGATTTTCGGCCGATTGACCGCGTGGCAGAACTGGATTTTTCAACGCCCCAATGCGGTTGGTGATGAAGGCGCATTGCAGCGTTATGGCACCGGTGTGCGCGGTAAATACAACATGGAACGTGTGTGAATTGAAAGGTGAGGGGGCGATGCGCCTGCCTTGCGAGGGAAATAGTGAGGGGGGTGCATTGCCCGCCCGTGCTTGAGGAGAGATGAAATGCTGGACCTGATCAACGTAAGCTACGACACGCAAATCCCGAACAATGTGGGGCTGAGTGAAGACAAGAAAGTGCTGAAAGCGCTGGAAAAGTGGCACCCCGGTTACATTAACTGGTGGAACGATCTGATCCCGCAGAACTTTCAGGAAAGCATGGTTTATCTGCGCACCGCTGTGAGTGTGGACCCAAAAGGCTGGGCCAAGTTTGATTACGTCAAGATGCCCGAATACCGTTGGGGCGTTTTGCTGGCCCCGGCTGTGGAGGACCGCAAGATACCCATGGGCGAACATGTCGGCGAGACCGCCTGGCAAGAAGTGCCGGGCGAATACCGCAACATGCTCAAGCGTCTGATTGTCATTCAAGGGGATACCGAACCGGGGTCGGTTGAGCAGCAGCGTTTTCTGGGGCTGACCGCGCCGTCGCTTTATGATCTGCGCAACCTGTTTCAGGTGAACGTCGAAGAAGGCCGGCACCTTTGGGCGATGGTTTATCTGCTGCAGAAATACTTTGGCCGTGATGGCCGCGAAGAGGCGAATGATCTGTTGGTGCGGTCGTCCGGCTCTGAAGAAGCGCCGCGCATGTTGGGTGCTTTCAATGAGGAAACGCCGGATTGGTTGAGCTTTTTCATGTTCACCTATTTCACGGACCGCGATGGCAAGATGCAGTTGGAAAGCCTTGCGCAGTCCGGCTTTGACCCGCTGTCGCGCACCTGCCGCTTTATGTTGACCGAAGAAGCACACCACATGTTTGTAGGCGAAACCGGTGTGGGCCGGACCATTCAGGCCACGGTTGAAGCGATGAACAAGGCGGGAATTACCGACCCTTACGATATTGGCAAAATCCGCGATTTGGGGGTGATCGACCTGCCCACGATCCAGAAAAAGTTGAACCTGCATTATACGCTTTCGCTTGACCTGTTTGGCCAAGAGGTCAGCACCAATGCCGCCAACGCGTTTAATGCTGGCATCAAAGGCCGGTATATGGAGCATCGCATTGACGATGATCACAAGCTGCAAAATGACACGTACGCGGTGACCTCGATTGTCGACGGGACAATTTTGACCGAGGATGTCCCAGCGCTTACTGCGGTCAATATGCGTCTTCGCGACGACTATGTGCGTGATGCGGCGGGCGGTGTGGGGCGTTGGAACAAGCAGATCGCCAAGGCGGGTATCGAATATGAACTGAAACTGCCCCACGAAGGGTTTCACCGCCAGATCGGCGTGTTCAGCACCGTGGCTGTCGATCCGGACGGCAACGTGATCTCTGCTGAGGACTGGCAAAAACGCCGGAACGAGTGGTTGCCAACCAAGGCCGATGGTGACTTTATCCAATCGCTGATGGTGCCTTGCTTTGAGGCTGGCCAATACGCGTCATGGATTGCGGCACCCAAGGTAGGGATTGATAACAAACCCGGCGATTTTGAGTATGTGAAACTGCACATGGCTTGAACCGCGCGGTGGGGCCAAACCCCACCTGACCGAAATTCTGAAAGGTGGGGTTTGATCCCACCTGCGCACACGAAGGGCCTGTGATGAACAAACCCGTCAAACAACATCTGATCGACCCGGAAATCTGTATTCGGTGCTACACCTGCGAGAACACCTGTCCCATTCAGGCGATTGAGCATGACGATAACAACGTCGTGGTCAACGCGGATATCTGTAACTTTTGTATGGATTGCATTCCGGTATGCCCCACCGGGTCAATCGACGAATGGCGGGTGGTTGAGACGCCTTATACGCTCGAACAGCAATACGAGATGGAGGAGTTGCCGGAACAAGAGGACATTGAAACGGTCACCACAGATCAGGCGGCCGACCCCATCGAAGAACTCTTGGCCGAAGCGCATAAGGGCGCAGGTGGCAAGGCGCGCGCTCCTGCAAATGCGGGCAAACCAACGGTCAACATGTACAATCTGAGCAGGCCTGCCAAGATGACCGTTCAGGGCAATTATGCCCTGACCGATGATCCTGATCATGATGTTCGCCATATCATCCTTGACCCGGGCGGATTGCCGTTTCCGGTGCTTGAGGGCCAGTCGGTCGGGATCATTCCACCGGGTGTTGATGGGGATGGCAACGCGCATCTGCCGCGGCTTTATTCCGTATCCAGCCCGCGTGATGGCGAGCGGCCCGGCTATCACAATATTTCCCTGACGGTAAAGCGTGAGGGCAAAGGGCTGGCGTCGAACTATCTTTGTGATCTGGAACAGGGTTCCACTGTGGATGTGACGGGGCCGTTCGGCGCGACGTTTCTGATGCCCAGCCAATCTGATGCGCATCTGCTGTTGATCTGTACGGGCACCGGGTCGGCCCCGATGCGTGCCTTTACCATGCAGCGCCAGCGCAGTGGGGCAACGGGTGGCATGACCATGTTCTTTGGTGCCCGCACGCCCAAAAGCCTGCCCTATTTTGGACCCCTCAAGAAGGTTCCTGAAAGTGTGCTGAAACAGCATCTGGTGTTCAGCCGTCTGCCCGATCAGGATAAGGAATATGTGCAGGATCGGATCGTGACGGAGCAGGAGTCTGTTGCCGAATTGTTAGGTGATCCGCGCACTTATATTTACATCTGCGGCCTGCGCGGGATGGAAGACGGGGTGGAACGTGCCATGACCTCAATCGCGCAAAGCATGGGCATTCAGTGGACCGCCCTGCGCGACACGATGCGCGAAGAGGGCCGGTATCATGTGGAAACGTATTAAATGAGCAAAGAACCATTCGTGCACCAGATCAATGTGACATGGGGTGACTGTGATCCTGCGCGCATTGTTTATACGGGGCGCTTGCCTGCCTTCGCTTTGGAAGCGATCAATGCCTGGTGGGAGGCGCATTTTGACGGTGATGGTTGGTTCCAGCTTGAGCTTGACCGCAACATCGGAACGCCGTTTGTGAACCTGAATATGGATTTCCTCAGCCCTGTCACGCCGCGACACATATTGATGTGCGAGACGTATCCAACGCGGCTTGGCAATAAATCCATCACCTTTGGGATGAAGGCGCGTCAGGATGGTGTACTGTGTTTCGAGGGCAGTTTTACATGCGTATTTACCATTGCAGATCAATTCAAAAGCCAATCCGCGCCTGACGCGCTGCGCCGTGTGATCGAACCCTTGGTTCGTGCGGAATAGTGCAACTTTTGCGCAAATTGCGGTTGTCGGGCGCATTTTGCACGTTAGACTTGCAGTATTGTTCCTGAATTGGACGCCATGCCTGTTACAGATCCATCCTATGACCCCGGCGCCGACTTGATCGCACAGCTTGCGATGCGTGTTGCAGAGGCGCGCAAGGCGCGTGGCATGCCCCGGCGTGTGCTGTCAGAACTGTCCGGTGTCTCACCCCGCTATCTCGCGCAGTTGGAAGCGGGGGAAGGCAATATTTCGATTTTGCTTTTGCAACGGGTCGCGGCGGCGCTTGATCTTAAGGTGGGTGCGCTGCTGGCTGAGGACGTGCCGCTGGACCACGACGCGCAGCGGGTTGTCGCGCTTTTTCGCCAGGCCCCTTTGGACGTACAACAAAAGGTTCGCAGTCTGTTGGCCCCACAGAACCCGGATGTGATGCGGGCAGGACGGATATGTCTGGTCGGTCTGCGCGGGGCTGGCAAATCAACCCTTGGCAAGCTGGCGGGTGAAGCGCTGAACATTCCGTTTGTGGAGTTGAACAAAGACATCGAGGCGGAAACCGACATGCCGCTGGCTGAGGTGATGGCGCTTTATGGTCAAGACGGATACCGCGAGATGGAGGCCGAGGCGTTGGAACGGGTCAGCGCCCGGCATGACCGGGTGATTTTGGCCGTTGCAGGGGGCATTGTGGCGGAGCCTGCGACCTATGCGCGCCTGTTGGAGCGGTTTCATACGGTGTGGGTCAAGACCAGCCCGCCAGAGCATATGCAGCGGGTGCGCGCTCAGGGGGATGTGCGACCGATGCAAGGCAATCCGGCGGCAATGACCCAGTTGAATGAATTGCTCAAACTGCGCACGCCGCTTTACAACAAAGCCGAGGCACAGGTGAACACATCGAACCGGGCGGTGCGGTCATCGCTCAATGATCTGCTGACACTCATCGCCAAGCGGCGGTTCCTTGATCCTGTATGACTGAGGCGGATGCGGTCGCGGCGCTGCAGGATGCCTTTTGGCGGGCTGCGGAACATCTGCTTTTGCACCACACAAACCCATGGGAGTTGGACGAGGCGCTGACCGCATGGGGATATTCGATGGGTCCTTGCGAAGCACAGGATCTATTGGGACTTGATCGCGTGTTGGCGCGCCGTCCGGAACCCAATGGCCCCATACTGCGGCGTATGGTTGCGGAAGGGCGGATGGGCAAGATCGGCGGTGTCGGATATTATCGGTATCCCGGTGGCGGGGGCGCTGTCATTGATCCGCTGATCGAAGATTTGATCCGTGAAGAGGCGTGGTTTGCCAAGGTAAATCGGGTTGAGATCAGTGATGCGGCGTTGGTTTCGACGATGAACGCGGCGTTGCGCAGTGCATTGGCCGAGAATAATGCCGATCCGTCGCTTTTGGCAAAAGCCGTCAATCCTCCCCAAGGCTGGCAGGTCTAACCACATGATATTGCATAAAAAAAGGGCCGCGACTGGCGCAGCCCCTTCTCAAGTATTTCCCCGTATCAGGCGGTCCAGGCCATCCGTGCAGGATGGTATTCAAAGCCGATGTGGTGCTCTGCACCAACCAGACCAACTTTGGTGTGGTTGTACAGTGAACGCCAGTATGGCTGGATTATAACACCATCGTCCTGCATCATTTTCTGACCGATAGCCATCAGTTCGCGGCGGGCATCGACGTCAGCTGTTGCAAGTGCCTTTTCCAGATTGGCATCGAATTCAGGGCTGGAGTACGCCGCTTCGTTCCATGCTTCACCGGTTTTATAGGCAAGTGCCCAGATCTGAACGCCCAGAGGACGCGCGTTCCAGTTGGTGGACGAGAACGGGTACTTGACCCAATCGTTCCAGAACGTGGAGCCGGGCAAGATTGTCCGCTTTACCTTGATGCCTGCATCACGCAACTGGGCTGCAACAGCGTCAGTTGTATCTTTGCGCCATGCATCGTCGATCGAGAACAACTCGTGCTCGTAATCGCCCATGCCTGCTTCGTCCATCAGCGCCTTGGCTGCTGCTGGATCGACTGTGCGGGCTGGAATTTCAGCAAACTCAGGGTGCATTGGCCCAACGTGGTGGTTGTCGGCAACCAAGCCGCGGCCGGCGTAGCCCAATTCAAGCAGAACAGAGTTGTCGACAGCCATGGCAATTGCCTGACGCACCCGCTTGTCAGCGTACGGTTTGACGCCGTCGACTTCGGCCTCCTGGTTTGGACGGATAACAATCGTCGCAGCAGTGGCGATGGTGTTTTCGTTCCAGCCGTCCAGCGTGCTCATGATGTCGATGTATTCACCTTCCATGGAATAGAAAGCGTCCACTTCTTCGGCTTCGGCGGCGGCGATCCATGCAGATGGGTCTGTCCCGTAGTCGATGTACTCCAGACGGTCGATGTATGGGCCGCCATAGACTTCGGTGCCCCACCATGTGTGATCGGCGTTCTTCACCATCACAGCTTTCACGCCAACCTCAAGCGACTCGGGCAAGTAAGGGCCGGTGCCGATAGGATTGTCGAGCATTGTGTCTGCGTTGAAGCCTTCGGGCACGATTGCCGCTGGGTAGTCTGCCATGCCGGGGATCAATGTGATGTCTGGACGTGGCAACATCAGCTTGACGGTGTGATCGTCCACAACGGAAATCGATCCTTCAATGGCTTTGCCGGTTGCTTCGTCTATCAATGTGGCGAAACGGCCCGCCATGGAATTGCCTTCGAGGGACTTGTCACACCAGCCTTCGATGTTGCGGGCAACATCAGCAGCAGTGAAATCGGTGCCATTGTTCCACTTGACGCCCTTGCGAACGTTCAACGTGTATTCAGTGGCGTCGTCGTTGATTTCCCAGCTTTCCAGCAGCGCGGGTGAGAACGTACCATCGTTCTCCCAAATCGCCAGATATTCCAGCCAGCCGCGTGAGAAGTTTGCGATCTGCGACCAGTCATAGGTGCGTGGATCCTTGAGAGCGCGTACTTCTTGCTGCATGCGGACGGTGCCGCCTTCCTGGTGGCCGGCAGCCATGGCTGGTCTGGCCATTCCGATCATGGAATATGCAGTTGCGGCGGTCGCACCAAAGGCACTGGCCAATGCCAGAAACTCGCGACGGTTCACCGGATCTTTTTTCGCGCTCTCAGCAGAATCCAAAATGGCCTGCGGAAGCGGCTTGCCGGTCCGTGTCAAAAAACTCATGGTCTTCCTCTCTGTTGTCGTTGGCAGCGTTTTTTTGCTGTCATGGAAATCGCCGTCATGTGGCGTCAGGTGATGCAGTTGATCTGCTTTTATCAGCGTCCCTTGTGGGTGCTGCGCGATACTCAGACACTGTGTTGCATGCGTCAAGCCCATCGCACAGAGTTGAATACCGCTTTGCCGGGTCCAGCGATGGAAAGCCTGCACAGCGGTTGATATATACAAACGCGACAAGGTCAGTGATCGTTCCCGCCGCTGCTGTTGGAACGGACCTTGGATGGGCTGGCAGCGCCATCTGAGCGCGGTTGAATGTCGCTCTGAGGATAGTCGCCCGGAATTAGGGGTCAACTAGTTTCGAGACGCACCCGTGAAACGGCCATGTTTAGCTGGTCCATCAGCAGGCGAAGCAGAATTTCAAATACAAAAGATTAATTTCCTGCGGGTGGGGCAAAAACAGAAATGATCGCGATTTTTGGGCCGACGCGAATCTCTATGCGTCCAGCAACCTGGCTGTCTTTAAACACCCGTCGTTTGGCCTATGCGTTTTGGGCCGCCTCACCGATCAGGTCTTGCAGGACGTTCAAATCAGCAATTTCGTTGGCGAGGATCAGGACGAGGCGGGCGTTCAAGGCGTGGCTCTGCGCCTCGCTGAGGCCATCATGCGCCGCCATCAGGCAGTTGTAAAAGGCATCGCCATTGTCGCCAAGTTTATCATCAAGGGCCATTATTGAATTCCTCTGGCTTGGGTGTATGCGGCGGTGACAGCCGCGGCATCGGGCCGGTCAAATACTGCGCAAATGTGGCCATCCGGGCGTATCAGATAGATGTGGTTGCGTCCGTAACGTCGGGTTGCATGGCCTTCGACGTCTTCAAAACACGGGTATGCGGCACGGCTGTTGATCCCGATACAAGCGTTCCCCGGAATGGTCGGAAGTGTGACTTCGCCAAACCCAAGCAGTGTAAATTGACCTTGCGCCTCGGCAATCAACCAGGTGTCGCCGTTCGGACCTTTGATGGGTGCATCAATCAGCGCCTCGCCGGGCTGGACCGGCGCAGTTCCGGGGGTCTGCAATGACATGCCCGCCAACGAGCAGGGCTGAGACAAACGGCCGGAATTGATCAACCTGCGCGCAAAGGGATGGGTGGTGGCAAGGTTCAACACCTGATCCCGAAACAGCGCCTCGATCGGGGATTTCGGGGTCATGAAATTGGTGGCGCGCGATGAATGCAGGATGTTTTCAGCAGAGCCGTGGGTGCGTTCTTCGTTGTAGGTTTCGATCAGGGTGGCAGGTGCGTCACCGTGCAATACAGCGGCCAGTTTCCAGCCCAGATTGTCCAAATCCTGAATGCCACCGTTGCCACCGCGTGCGCCAAAGGGGCTGACCACATGGGCGCTGTCCCCGACAAAGAGGACGCGATTGTGCACAAAGCGATCCAGCCTGGCGCAGCGGAATTTATAGACGCTCATCCAGTCAAGGCGGAAGGGTTTGTCGCCCAGCATCGCCTTGAGGCGGGGGGTCACCTTTTCCTCGGTCGCTTCGGTCTTTGGGTCGGTGTCTGGGCCAAGCTGCAAGTCGATACGATAGATGTTGTCGGGCTGTTTATGCAGCAGTGCTGACTGGCCAGGGTGGAAGGGCGGTGCAAACCAGAACCAGCGTTCGGGAGTGTCGTGATCGCCGAAGGGAGACTGTTCCATCTCGACGTCGACGATCAGAAAATGTTCCTCAAACGTCTGGCCTTCAAACGGCAGGTTCATGCGGTTGCGGGTGGGCGAGCCTGCGCCGTCGCAGGCGATGTACCAATCGGCGTCCAGCGAATAGGGGCCATCGGGTGTTTCTATCTTCAGGCTCACGTGGGTGTCGTGATCGGTGTGGCCGATAACCTCGTTCAGGAACCGCAGATCGATTAGGTCTGGAAATTCCTGAGCCCTTTCAATGAGATACTGTTCGACATAATATTGTTGCAGGTTGATAAAGGCGGGATATTTATGGCCCGGTTCGGGCAGCAGATCGAAGTTGTAAACTTCGTCCTTGCCAAAGAAGTTTCGGCCCACTTTCCATGTGACGCCTTTTTCCAGCATCCGGTCACCGACACCCAGGCGATCAAAGATTTCCAAGGTGCGTTTTGCCCAGCAGATCGCGCGGGAACCTACCGACACCACGTTGTTATCGTCCAATACCACCGACTTGACCCCCCGCAGCGCAAGGTCGACGGCCATCGCGAGGCCAATCGGGCCAGCGCCGACGATGGCCACCGGATGGCGGGGTTCCGGGGCGCTCAGACCGGGGGGAGCGGTGTAGGGAAAGGGGGAATAGTCGTAGGCCATGGTGTACTCCGATTTTCGTGTCGGCATTACGTCGGTATCGCGGGAGTGGCGGTTGGCGTCCAACGGGCCAATCGCCAATCTCCTTTCACCCCTGCAATGCCGCCCACATGTCCAGATCGCGCTGCGCGGTCCAGATGCGCGGCGTGTCGATGCCGCGGGCTTCGTCGTAGGCGCGGGCGACGTTGAAGGGCAGGCAGTGTTCGTAGATCGCGTAGTCCGCAAATTTTGGGTCACAGGCGGCGCGCACGGCGTCCCATGCTTCTTTCAATGTGCCGCCTCGGGCCGCGACGCGGACGGCGGGGGCGTAGGTGCTGCTGACAAAATCGCGGGTGCTGTCGATGGCACGGGCAACGGCATCTTTGCCGATGAGCGCCCCCCCGCGGCCGGGGGCGATGGCATCGACATCAAAGCTCGCGATGTTGTCGAGGGTATTGCCCCAGTCGATGAAATGTCCGTCACCGCAGTAACAAGCGGAGTGATCCTCGACGATGTCGCCGGTGAACATCACGTTTTCGTCCGGTACATGGATGACAATGTCGCCCGCTGTATGGGCGCGTCCAAGGTGCATCAGGTCGACACGGCGGTTGCCGAGATAGATTGTCATGCTGTCAGAGAATGTGGTGGTCGGGTAGGTCAGGCCGGGGATGGATTCGTGCCCTTCGAAAAGACGCGGGAAGCGCTGGAATTCGCTGTCCCAGTCTTCCTGCCCCCGTTCTACCACCATGGCACGGGCGGTGTCGCCCATGATGATCTGATCGGCACCGTAGGCAGACGCCCCCAAGACCCGCACGGCGTGATAATGGGTCAGCACCACATGGCTGATTGGTTTGTCGGTGATGGAACGGACTTTGTCGATGACCTTGTTCGCCAGACGCGGGGTTGCCTGTGCTTCGACGATCATCACGCTGTCATCGCCGATGATCACACCCGAATTGGGGTCGCCTTCGGCGGTGAATGCCCAGAGGTCGCGGCCAATCTCGTCAAAGGTGATGGTTTTTTCCGTCATGTCGCCCTGGGATGCAAAGGCTTTGGCCATCGTATTTCCTTTCGAGGTCGGTTTGCGGTCAGACCGCAGGATGTGTGTATTTGAAGAACAATGAAATCTACGGGTACTTAATGGCCGGTAGGATTTTCCCGGCGCAGGCACCAAAGCCGATCCGGTACCCTTCGCCCGATGCGTGACCGGTCAGGATCATTGTGTCGCCGTCTTCGATGAAGCTGCGGGTAGAGCCATCGGACAGGGTGATCGGTTCCTTGCCGCCCCAGCTGAGTTCCAGCAGGCTGCCGCGCTGTGACTTCTCAGGGCCTGAAATGGTGCCGGAGCCCAAAAGGTCGCCTGCATTCATGGCGCAGCCAGAGGAGGCGTGGTGGGTCAGTTGCTGGGCGGCGGAATAGTACATCTCGTTGTAGTTGGTGCGTGCGATGACTTCTTGTGCGCCGCCGTCCGGTTCGATGATGACGCTGAGGTCGATGTCATAGAGCATCGGACCGGGTTCCTGGAGATAAGGCAGCAGGTCTTTTTCACGCTCGGGCGTTGAAGTGCGGAAGGGTTCGAGGGCCGCGCGGGTGACGATCCAGGGGCTGATCGAGGTGGCAAAAGCCTTGGCCTGAAAGGGGCCGAGCGGCTGATATTCCCAGGCCTGAATGTCACGTGCCGACCAGTCGTTGAGCAGGACATAGCCAAAGATCATCTCGTCCGCCTGCGCCACGCTGATGGGTTGGCCCATGTCCGTGGATGTGCCAACAATCGCGCCCATTTCGAGTTCAATATCGAGGCGTTTGCAGGGGCCAAAGCTGGGGTTTTCAGCATCTGGCGCTTTGGTCTGACCATTGGGGCGGGTGATGTCGGTGCCGGAGACCACAACTGTGCTGGCACGGCCGTTATAGCCGATGGGAATGTGCAGCCAGTTTGGCGGAAGTGCGTTTTCAGCCCCCCGGAACATCGTGCCGACGTTGGTGGCGTGGTGGCGTCCTGCGTAGAAATCGGTGTATTCGCTGACGACCAGAGGCATGTGCAGGCGGGCGTCTGCCATCGGGATCAGGTGTGGGGCGACGCGCGCCTGATCGGGGCTGTCCGAGCTTAAGAGGTCGGTCAGGCGGTCGCGCAGGGTGGCCCATGTGTCTGGACCGAGGTCCATCACATCGTTCCAATAGGGCACGTCGAACACCGGTTCGAAGTGCAGCAGGATCAGGTCTTCTTCCTCCATCGCAGCCATGTCGAGGATCATATCGCCGATGGCGACCCCGCAGCGGGGTTCGAGAGAGTTTGTCGAAAACACGCCGTACGGCAGGTTGTTGAGGGGGAAATCAGAAGACGCTGAATTAGCGCTTTCTACCCAGGAAGTGATCAGTGTCATGTGTGTTCCTATGTGAGGGGCAGGCGATACGCCTACCTTACAAAAGCTGCAGGCCCGCTGCACCCCAGTCTGCAAGAAAACTAATCGCCACCACCCGCGTCGCCGCCACCCGCGTCACCGCCCCCAGCAAGGGGGGGGTCGATGATGGTGCTGGCGTCCTCGAATTTATTCTTCAACTTATCAGGGTTGGACGTATCGAGGTCGCGGCCCCAAAGTTGGGTCGCGATCGCAATAAGCCCAAACAAGCCAAAACCGATTAGGACTGCCAGGACATTCGTACTCATTTCTTGCCCGGCGTACCGTCGAATTTCTTTTCGATGTCTTCCCAGCAGTCGATGTAATCATCCTGTAATGGGGCCTCTTTGGCGGCGAATTCGGTCAGGTGTTGCGGAAACCGGGTTTCGAACATGAAGGACATGGTATTGTCGAGCTTTTCGGCCTTGAGGTCCGCGTTTGACGCACCGTCAAACGCATTCTTGTCAGGTCCATGGGGCAGCATCATGTTGTGCAGGGACAGGCCGCCGGGAACGAAACCCTTGGGCTTGGCATCGTATTGGCCATAAATATTGCCCATCATCTCTGACATGACATTCTTGTGGTACCATGGCGGGCGGAAAGTATCTTCGGCCACCATCCAGCGTTCGCGGAACAGAACAAAGTCGATGTTGGCGGTGCCGGGGACGCCAGAGGCGGCGGTCAGGACGGTAAAGATCGACGGGTCGGGGTGGTCAAACAGGATCGAGCCGACCGGGCAATAGGTGCGCAGGTCGTATTTGACCGGGCAGTAATTGCCGTGCCAAGCGACCACATCCAATGGCGAGTGGCCGATCTTGGTTTCGTGGAACTGGCCGCACCATTTGATGGTGACGGTGGAGGGGACCTCGCGGTCTTCAAACGCCGCCACCGGCGTTTTGAAATCGCGGCGGTTTGCCATGCAGTTGGCTCCGATGGGGCCGCGGCCCGGCAGCTCAAACTTCTGACCGTAGTTTTCGCAGACAAATCCGCGTGCCGGCCCGCTGATGACTTCGACGCGGTAGAGCAGGCCACGGGGGATAATTGCGATTTCCTTGGGTTCAAGGTCGATGACGCCCAGTTCGGTGCAGAAGCGTAGGCGGCCTTCTTGAGGGACCACCAGCAATTCGGAATCAGCGGAGTAGAAATAGCTGTCCACCATGCTGTCGGTGACCAGATAGATGTGGCTGGCCATGCCGACCTGAGTGTTCACGTCACCGGCTGTGGTCATCGTACGCATGCCGGTTAGCCATGTCAGGGGCGTGTCGGAATGGGGTACCGGATCCCAGCGGTATTGGCCCAGCGATATCACATCCTGTGGGATGTGGGGCGCTGATTTCCAATAGGGCAGATTGACCTTTTCATAGCGGTGCGAATGTTTCACCGAAGGGCGGATGCGGTAGCACCAGGTGCGTTCGTTCTGATGGCTGGGGGCGGTGAAGGCGGTGCCGCTCAATTGTTCGCCGTAAAGGCCGTAATTGCATTTTTGTGGTGAGTTCATGCCTTGCGGCAATGCACCGGGAAGGGCTTCGGTTTCGAAATCATTGCCGAAACCTGGCATATATCCGGGATGTATGCCCATTGGCGTTGCCGCATGGGTCAGGTCATTCGGTGTGGTCTGGTGGTTCATGAGGTGCCCCCTTGCAGAATCTGCCCCATCCGTAATAGTTGTTTTTGTAACTAACAAGCGGTGCTGCGATGAAAAACATTGAATTCGAACTGGAGCATTTCCTGCCTTATCTGCTTACTCAGGCAGCCGAGACCAGTTCGATTGCGTTTCAGCAGGTGTATAAGGATCGTTATGGGATGTTGCGCACCGAATGGCGGGTGTTGTTTCATCTGGGGCTTTATGGAAGCATGACGGCCAGTGAAATTGGTGCGCGTGCCAAAACCCACAAGACCAAGATCAGCCGCGCGGTTCATGGATTGGTATCGCGCCGTTTCGTCAGCCGCGAACGGGACGAAAACGACCGGCGGGTGGAGCATCTGACCCTGACGGCATCGGGGCAGGCGGCGTACGTTGAACTGCGCGGGATTGCGGAAAAGTATGAGGCCGCATTGATGACGTCGCTGACGGCGGAAGAGAGCAAGGTCTTGCGCCGGGCGCTGGTCAAATTGGCTGAAATGGAAACTGTCCGCTTTACTTGAACGCGCAGAACGGTCACCGATGTTTTCATGACGGACCAGACCAAAGGCCTTTTGATCACATTTTTCGGTGTCCTTTTTGTGGTGCCGGATTCGCTGTTTGTGCGTTTGATTGATGCGGACGCATGGACCATCGCGTTTTGGCGGCTGCTTTTGGCGGGTGGGGGGACGGCACTTTATCTGTTGGCCACGTCTGGAACCGCACCTTTCAGGGATATGCTGGCGACGGGACGGTTTGGCCTGATCTATATGTTGGGCGTCGGCAGCAGCGGTGTCTTGTTTGTGTTGGCGGTCAGCCTGACTTCAGTGGCCAATGTGGTCTTCATCATTGCGTCACTGCCGGTCTTTGCCGCTGTGTTCAGCCGCATTTTTCTGGCCGAACCGTTCAGTCAACGCACTTTGCTTACCATCGCCGCCGTGGTCCCGGGGTTGGCGGTGATCGCCTATGGGTCGGGTGAAACGGCGGGCGCGAGCCTGTCTGGGGACCTGTTGGCATTTGCGTTGTCGGCGATGTTTGCCGCCGCTTTGACGGCGGCGCGGCATGTGCGCGGCACGTCGATGGTACCGGGTGTCGCAATGGGATATCTGATTGCGGCGCTGGTGGTCTGGCCTTTTGCAGCGCCGTTGTCGGTGCCGGTATCACAGGTGACTTTTGTTCTGGGGCATGGCGGGTTCATCCTGATCTCTTCGGTGCTGCTGGCGCTGGGGCCAAGATACATCACGTCGGCAGAGGTTGGATTGCTGGTGCTGTTGGAATCGGTACTGGCCCCTTTGCTGGCATGGCTGGTGATTGGGGAAAACCCGGGCGGCTATGCCTTGATCGGGGGCGGGATTGTGATGGGGGCACTGACAGTGTCGAACCTGGTGGTGTTGCGGCGGCAGAGAGTTTTGACCACCCAAGGGTAGATTTAAGCCCCGAAATCCCACGCACAAGAAACACGTTTCCTTTATTGGGCGGCGACCACGTAAACGGCGTAGCCGAACAGCATCAGTGCACCCACTGAGCGACCGATCTGCGGACGGGTCAGCAACAGACCAACCAGTCCTAACGAAACAGCAATCATGACAGGCAGATCGAAAGTTAGGAACCGTGCTGCAACCGGAATTGGTGTGATAAGGGCAGTGGCACCCAGAATACCCAGCACGTTAAAAATGTTGGACCCGATGACATTTCCAATTGCGATATCTGACTCGCGGCGAAATGCCGCGATAAGCGACGTAGCAAGCTCTGGGAGTGACGTCCCGACCGCGACGATCGTGAGCCCGATAAATGCCTCGGACACGCCAAAACCACGTGCGACGGATGCGGCACCGTCGACCAGAAACTGCGCTCCAAACAACAACGCCGACAGGCCGAATGCGACCCAGAGCAATGATATAGTAATTGACGATTGTCCCGCTGGGTTTTCATCAACAATTGTGTCTTGTCGCGACTTCAGGAACGTCCAAACCAAATAGAATACCAGCCCGCCCACCAGCAGCAGACCACTTGTTCGACCGATTTCGCCCAACGCGAATAGCGGCACCAATAGTAATGCCGATACGATCATGAATGCCGTGTCGCGCCGCAACGTGGCGACAGCAACCTTGATCGGCCACACCACGGACGTCACGCCCACAATCAGCAAAATATTCGCGATGTTTGATCCAATAATGTTGCCAACTGCGATGTCAGGAATGCCTTTCAGAGCGGCCTGTACTGACACCAGAAGTTCGGGTGTTGAGGTTCCGAAACCAACGACAGTCAACCCGATGATCAGCGGCGAAATCGACATCCGTCGCGCAATGCTGACGCTGCCTCGAACGAGCGCTTCACCGCCAAAAAACAAACCGACGAGGCCGATCATGATATACAGGTAGTCCAAGAAAGACCTCCAACGGGCAATGCGCCACGCTCTAGCTGCATATCGGCGTTGAACCCCTATGCAACAAGGAGGTCATGAGAATAAAGTTCAGGGAAATGAAGCCGCTGGCACGAAAGGTGCGAAAGCCCCTTTTGCCTTGCAAAGCCGTGCTTCAGGGACGCTCAGAAATCAGCGGTCACACCCGGCAAATTCAGGGCCTTTATCATATCGCGCAGTTCCTGACGGGCGGCGACATTTGAGATGTTGAGCTGTTTGACGCCAATGTCCTTGAGGTCCAGCAGGGTCAGGCCTCGGGGGAACAGCTCGCGGAAGATGACGCGTTCGTTAAAGCCCGGTGCGACGCGGAAACCGATGCGTCTGCTGAGGTTCTGGATCGCGCGCTCCATCTTTTCCTTGTTCACCATGCGCTGGGCACCCATGCGGTTGCGCACGACAACCCAGTCAATGGGCGAAAGCCCGGCCTGGGCGCGCAGCTGCCGTGCGTTCCACACCATTTCAGAGTAAACAGACGGCCCAGTGATCTTGTCGCCTGAGGCATCGGTATGGGCCAGCAGATCAAAGTCGATAAAGCTGTCGTTGAGCGGTGTGATCAGCGTGTCGGCCAGCGAATGCGCGACCTGGCTGAGCCGGGTGTGTGAACCGGGACAGTCGATCAGGATAAAGTCGTTGTAAGGTTCAAGCGATGTTACCGCCACACTGAGCCGGTGATCGTACATGTTTTCGCCGGGGCGCAAACTGCTTGGCTCAACCTCGGGCAGTTCGCACAGGGCCGGACTGACCAGATCAAGGTTGGCTTGTTTTACGAATGCGAGACGGTTTTCGACATAGCGGCCGAAGGTGCGCTGGCGCAGGTCCAGATCAAGGCCGCTGACCTTGTGGCCCATCCGCGCGAGGGCTGTGGCCAAATGCATGGACACTGTGGATTTGCCCGCCCCACCTTTTTCGTTTCCGACGACGATAATATGCGCCATGCCCATGTCCCTCTGTTCCCTGCGGTTTGTGCAGGTGATTGTTGTGCGACACTATATGTGGTGTAACTGCATTTGGGAAGATGCAGCAGAGTGTGTGGCTGTGATAATTCGTGTGACTGTGGTTTGTTTGGCAAAAGTTGAGCGAATTTGCGCTGTCCCGGCACCTCGGAATTAGCAAAGAAAAATGGCGCAGCCTAAGGCCGCGCCATTATTATTGCAAAGGCAGATGGTATCAGAAACCAAGGCCTGCATATTTGTTTTTGAACTTCGACACGCGGCCGCCGGTGTCCATCAGACGGCTGGAGCCGCCGGTCCACGCGGGGTGCACGGATGGGTCGATGTCAAGCGACAGCTGGTCGCCCTCTTTTCCCCATGTCGATTTCATTTCCACAATTGTGCCGTCGGTCATTTTGACGTTGATTGTGTGATATTCGGGATGTGTATCGGCTTTCATCGCTCTTATCCTTTCGCGTCAGACTTGGGTTTCTTGTAGTGCGCATTCTCAACGATACGTGCTGATTTACCACGGCGCGAACGCAGGTAATACAGTTTCGCGCGACGCACACGACCACGGCGGACCACGGTGATTTCGTCGATGTTTGTTGAATGCAGCGGGAATACACGTTCCACGCCTTCACCAAAGCTGATTTTGCGGACGGTGAACGACCCGGCAATGCCATGGCCGTTGTTACGGGCGATGCAGACACCTTCGTAGTTCTGCACACGGGTGCGGGTGCCTTCGGTTACTTTAAAACCGACACGGACGGTATCGCCCGCACGAAAATCTGGGATGTTTTTGCCCAGTTCGGCGATTTGTTCCGCCTCAATCTCTGCGATCAGGTTCATCTGACGCGTCTCCTATGATGCTCGTGGTGTTCCACGAAGTTATTGCGCGATCCAAGAGCTTCGGTCTGTGTTTCGGGACTGCACCTTAGTGGCCCACCGGAGGTAGCATCGTCATTCCTTGTTTTGCGATCTGCAAACAGCAGAAAGGTCCGGGGCCGCAAAAGCGATTCCAGACTGGCGTCGTATAGGCGGTCTGTGGGGATGGATCAAGGGGGGTGATTGTGGGCGCAAGGTACCGCTGGCTGACTTTGCTGGACATGGTTGATCCACGTCAAGGCAAGTTGGCTTGCGACAGATTATCCTTATCGCGAAATCCGAGAAAGTGTGAAGAAAAGGAGATAACGTGCCAACAGCCAGTACCACTAAGACAACAGCGTTAAAGATGGCCAGAACCAACACGATCCTTGGTTTTGAAAGCGGTGAATACCCCTATAGAACCAAGATGGCACGCCGGACGTATGAAACCGAAAAGTCTGCGTTGCAGGTCGAGTTGCTGAAAGTTCAGCATTGGGTTCAGGAGACCGATCAGAAATTCGTGCTTTTGTTCGAGGGGCGGGATGCTGCGGGCAAAGGGGGCACGATCAAACGGTTCACCGAACACCTCAATCCGCGTGCGGCGCGCGTGGTTGCCTTGAACAAACCCACGGACGAAGAACGGGGCCAGTGGTTTTTCCAGCGCTACATTAAACATCTGCCAACCGCGGGCGAGATCGTTCTATATGACCGATCGTGGTATAATCGTGCGGGTGTTGAACGGGTCATGAACTTTTGCGCGCCCACCGAATACCTGGAATTCATGCGGCAAACGCCGGAATTTGAACGCATGTTGGTGCGCAGCGGTATCAAGCTGTTCAAATATTGGTTTTCCGTCACCCAAGAAGAGCAAAAGAGACGCTTTGCTTCGCGCGAAACTGATCCGCTCAAGCGGTGGAAGCTGTCGCCGATTGATCGTGCCAGCCTTGATAAGTGGGATGATTATACCGAGGCGAAAGAAGCGATGTTTTTCTACACGGACACAGCGGATGCGCCTTGGACGGTGATCCGATCAAACGACAAGAAACGCGCGCGCCTCACGTGCATGCGGCATTTTTTGGCTCAGCTTGATTATCCGGACAAGGACCCTGAGGTCGCCAAAGCGCCGGACCCCAAAATCTATCATCAAGCCGAAGCGATCGTTCATGACTCCGATCATGTGCTGGCAGCGTCTTTGCATCCTGAACGCAACAATAAGTGACCCCAATTCAAAAAAGGAACGACATATGTCCCATACCCCACACGAGCTTGCCGAAGAATTTCCTGAAATGACCACTCAGATGGCGCAGTTGCGTCAGAGCGATCGTCATTTTGAGAACTTGGCCGACACCTATCATACATTGAATCGTGCAATTCACCGGGCTGAAACCGATGTGGAACCCACCAGTGACGATCACATGAGTAACATGCGCAAGCGGCGACTGGCGCTCAAAGATGAGATTTATGCCTATTTGACGGCGCAAACTACCGGGTAGAGTCTTGGCAAAACAGACTTACCGCAGTGCCTAGTTTTCCTTGTCGCCCCGGCGTGACCACATGTCGGGGCGGCGGGTTTTAGTTAGGATTTCGGCTTGTTGTTGTCGCCATTTGGCGATTTCGCCGTGGTTCCCGGACATCAGGACGGGGGGGATCTCGCGCCCTTCCCAGATCGCGGGGCGGGTGTATTGGGGGTGTTCGAGCAGATTGTTTGAATGGCTTTCCTCAACGGTGCTGCTGGCATTGCCCAGCACACCGGGCAGCAGGCGCACGGTCGCGTCGATCATCGCCTGGGCCGCCAGTTCGCCGCCTGTCATGACAAAATCGCCAAGGCTGACTTCGGTGATACCGAAGTGTTCAATCACCCGTTCATCCACGCCTTCAAACCGGCCACAGAGCATGGTCACGCCCGCGCAGGTGGACAGATCGCGCGCCATCGCCTGGTCAAAGCGTTGGCCGCGCGGGGACATATACAGGATTGGCCAGCGGCCATGGGCGTGGCTTTGCGCGTCGGCCAGTGCGGGACCAACCACATCGGCACGCAGGACCATGCCCGCCCCGCCGCCGGCAGGTGTGTCATCGACATTGCGGTGTTTGCCGATCCCGTAAGGGCGCAAGTCGTGGGTGTGCAATTGCCACTTGCCGTCCTGCAAGGCTTTGCCCGTCAGGCTGGCCCCCAGCACGCCGGGAAAGAGGTCGGGAAAGAGCGTGACAACGCGGGCCTGCCAGATGTCGGCATAGTCGGGCGTGTCCTGCATCAGTTCACGGGGCTGCAAATTGGCGCGGACCGATTGGCGGCCATGGGAGCGGGGTGTTTTCATTGACGCGCCTCAGCAAGGATTGCGGCCTTGGCAGCTTTGCGGGCATCTGGTGTCTTGTGGTTTTTGTTGGCCTCGATCATCGCGTCCAGAACATCGTCGCCCAACCGCATGTTCGCGGGTGGAGGGGCCACCAGTTCGGCGCGCAGGCTGAGTGGCAGCTCACACAGATCAAGCAATGGGTCGGCGGGGCCAAGCGGCAAATCGCGACAATCCTCAAGCGCTTTGTGATGAACGGGGCAGGGCACGCGGCTGGCGATGTCGGCAACCATCCCCTCAAGGTTCGCTGCCGCATGATACCGGTCGCAAAAGGCATCCGCATCCATTGTCATATTGGATGCTTTGACGTGCTCCCAATGGGCAGATTTGAGCCATGCGTCAGGGGCACGGGTGGAAAGGTAGAGCAAGATTTCGGCTTCCGGATAGCGCTTGGTCATAATCTCCCAGAATGCATAAAGCAGCACAGGTGCGGCAGAATAATCATCCAGATCGCCGCGGCCGGGCAGGTGGCCCGAAAGCTCTTCGGCAGAGATGATCAGCGTTCGGCGGGGCATGCCGGGCAATTCGTTCATCACGGTTTCGAAGCGGTCCTGCGCTTTGATCAGGGTCAGCGGATCACGCCATGTGGAATAACCGCGTGTGGCGCTGATGAGGTCTTGCATGTGCCAGCGCAGGCGCAGTGCCGCGTGTTTTTTCAGGGCGACCCGGTTTTCGCGCAATGTGGCCTGAATGCTGGAGGTTCCGGTTTTGTGGAACCCTGCATGCAGGATGATCCGGCGCGGCATTACTTGGTTTCCGTTTCCGGCAAGACGCCATGCGGCGGGTCGGCCACGATGCGGCCCAAGGCGAGGTCAACCGTTGGCACAGCGGCCTTTGTAAAGGGCAGAAACGTGGTGGCAGAGGTGCCGGCAAGTTGCAGTTCCAACAGGTCGTCAGCGCCGTGGTTCTGTACCGTCTTGACCGTGCCAAGCAATACGCCGCCGGTGTCATAGACCGAAAGGCCAATCAGATCGGCGTGATAAAATTCATCATCGGGCAGCGACGGCAGTTGGTCGCGGTCCGCATAAAGGGCAGTGCCGCGCAGGGCGTCGGCCTCTTCCTTGGTTGAGACATCGGTGATCCGTGCAGCAAAGCCGTTTTTGATGGGGTGCAGGATGGCGAGGGCAAACTGGCGGCTGCGGTCCTCTGACCAGAGCGGCGTGTAGGTTTCAATATCTTCCGGGACCGCACAATAACTTTTGACGCGCAGCTCGCCGCGCACACCGTAAGAGCCTGCGATGGCACCTACACAGATCATTTCAGTCATTGCAGCAACTCCGAGTCCACGCAGATCGTGCCCGTCCATTCACCCGCACCGGCGGCACATTCCGAGCGCATGAGGAAGCGTTCGTACCACATGCCAATGCCAAACCCGATGGCCAGAACAACGACAAGTTTGATCAAACGGTACATCAGCGGTTTTCCACATGCAGATGGGGGGCGCGGGCCTCCCAGTTTTTGGTTTCGAGTTCGGGCGTCAGGGTGTTCTCGCGGGGCCACCCCAGACAAAGATAAGCGACCAAAGACCACCCCTCCGGCACCTCAAGATCACGGTTAAGACGGACGGGGTCAAGAACAGAGACCCACCCCAGCCCAAGGCCGTGCGTTCGGGCGGTCAACCACATCAGCGTGATCGCGCCAACCACTGAATAGCGGCGCATTTCCGGCATGGTGCCAGCGCCAAGACCGTGCCCTTTTTCAGTGCTCTCATCACAGTAGATTGCCATCTGTTCGGGCGCGTTCTGCATCCCAGACAGCTTGAGCGAGGCGTAAAGGGCCGCCTGTTCGCCGGAATATCCTGCAAGGGCTTCGGCATTGGCTGCTTTGAAATTCTCAAGTGCGGCCTGACGCGCGGTGTCAGAGGCGACGCGGATGATGCGCCATGGTTCTGACAGGCCCACGGAAGGGGCCAGATGAAAGGTGTCGAGGCATTCGCTGATCAATGCCTCGTCCACGGGATCGGTTAGAAAGTGGCGGACGTCGCGCCGCCAGCGCATCAGGTCGTGCAGCCCGGCACGGAAGTCTTCTGAGAATGTTTCCATGCCGGACTTTGCCTCAGATTATTCTGCGGCTGCTTCGTCGGCGGCTGCCTCTTCTGCTGGCGCTTCCTCGGCAGGGGCGGCGGCAGCTTCGGCAGCGGCGGTTGCTTTGGCGGCTTTCTCTTCAACACGGTCCTGGGCTTTCTTGCCCGGTGTGCCTTTGTTGGGGTTGTTACGTTCTGTTTTTTCACGAACGCCGGCGGCTTCGAGCATGCGGGCAACGCGGTCTGTGGGCTGCGCGCCTTTTGCAATCCATTCCTGGATCTTTTCGATGTCCATTTTCACGCGCTCTTCGCTGTCTTTTGGCAGCAGCGGGTTATAGGTGCCCAGCTTTTCAATAAAGCGGCCATCGCGTGGCATGCGGCTGTCTGCAGCGACGATGCGGTAAAAGGGGCGTTTCTTGGAGCCGCCGCGGGCGAGACGAATTTTCATAGCCATGGTGTGTAGTCCTTTAGGTTTTTACGTTTGGTGTGATTTGTGGTGCTGAATGACTTCAGCGATGATGAAGTTCAGGAACTTCTTGGCGAATTCGGGATCGAGGTCAGCCTCTTTCGCCAAATCTTCGAGCCGTGCGATCTGGGTCCCTTCGCGGGACGGATCGGACGGGGGAAGGTCGTGTTCGGCTTTGAGTTTCCCCACAGCCTGTGTGTGTTTGAACCGCTCGCCTAATGTATAGACAAGGATTGCGTCGAGACGGTCGATGGACGCGCGGTGATCTTTGAGGATCTGCGCAGCGCGGGTGGTTGTGTCGGTCATTTGAGCGCTCCCTTTTGGTGACGCCAGATGTTTACGGGTGTGTCGTGATCGGCAAATTCGCCACCGTCGGCGTTTTCGATCCGGGTGGTTTCTGCGTCCAATGTTGCGCCCAACGCACGTGCCACGGCGACGGATGCGTGATTTCCCTCATCAATATGCGATTGCGCGGTATCCACACCCATCACAGGCCACGCCCATGGAATGATCGCGCGCATGGCTTCTGTGACGTATCCTTTGCCCTCTGCAGCAACATCATAGAGCGTCCAGCCAAACTCAGGTTCGCGCCATTTCAGCGGGTGAAACACCCCAAAGCCGCCGATGAGGGTTTCTGGATCGTCCCGGGTCGTGGCCATGAAGAGGCCATAGCCCCGGATTACCCATTGACCCGCAATCTTGAAAAAGCCTGCTTGTGCTGCATTTCGATCAATCGGACCGCCAGTGAATTTGGCGCGCGCGGACATCTTGTACGCAACATAGTATTCCGCGTCTTGCAGTCTCGGCGTGCGCAGGATCAAACGATCTGTCTCCAGCGTTGGGAGGGTCAAGGCCATGGCAGTCATGCGAGGTCCGCCGGCGCAGGATGGCGAAACAAGTGTTCGGTACCCATGTTTATGTTGTCATAGGTCGTTTCGTGAACCGCACCCAGACGTTCCGCCAAGGCGATGGAGCGCGTATTGCCCGGTACGATGTTGCTTGTCATCGTGGTGAAACCCATGACGGTATAGGCGTGGTGCCGCACTGCGGTTGCCGCTTCAAACGCGATGCCTTTGCCTTCCGCCTGCGGGAAAGCGATCCACCCCAGTTCCGCTTCGGGCCAGCCTTCGGGATTCCAGAGGCCGCAGATCCCAAGGGCGGTGCAGTCGGATTTGTCGGTGATGGTCCAAAAGCCGTACCCACGCAGATGCCAATGGCCAATCATGCTGGCAAACCAGCGCCAAGCCTGATCACGCGGCAGCACGCCACCAAAGCCCATTGAGCGCTCTGGATCGGCATAGAATGCGGCGATCGGTTCAAAGTCCGCCGCTTCCGGTCCGCGCAAAATCAGGCGCTTGGTTTCTATGATTGGCGCTGGCGTCATTCAAAGACCCAATGCATCAACGGTTGCGCCGTCAAACAGCGGTTTGGTGAAAGAACGATCATAGCGGCGGATGCATTTTGTGCGCTTGGCGTGCTCATAGGCGCGCAGGCATTCCGGGTCTTCCCACATCTTTGCGCGGTAAGCTTCGTAATCGGCGAGTGATGGGAACGAGAAATGGCAATAGGCGATGTCGTTCGGCCCCTCATGCGGCATGTGATAGCCGTGATGGGTCCCACCGAGCTTTGGCACAAGATGCAGCCACGCTTTCGCATAGACCTCAAACTCCGCCAATTTGTCGGGGTCGATTTCATATCTGACGGTGCAGGTGATCATTTCTTTTTCGCAAATCCGCTCAGCCCGGAAGGCAGGCCCATGCCGCCGCCCATACCGCCCAGACCACCGGGCAGTTTGCCGCCCATCTGTTTGGCCGCTGCTTCCAATGCTTTGGGGTCCATCTGGCTGGGGTCCATGCCGCCTTTGCCAAACATGCCCTTCATGGCTTGCTTGAGCATGCCGCCTTTGCCCATTTTACCCATCTTCTTCATCATGTCGGACATCTGGCGGTGCATTTTCATCAGCTTGTTCAATTCGCTGACTTCCAGGCCCGCACCTTTGGCGATCCGTTTTTTACGGCTGGCCTGCAAGAGTGCAGGATTGGCGCGCTCTTTCTTTGTCATGGATTGGATCAGGGCGATCTGGCGTGTGAGGATTTTGTCATCAAGGCCTGCATCCTCGACCTTTTTGGCCATTTTGCCCATGCCGGGCATCATGCCCATCATGCCTTGCATACCGCCCATTTTGATCATCTGTTCCAGCTGCATCTTGAGGTCGTTCATATTGAACTGACCTTTGGCCATGCGCCGCATCATCTTTTCGGCCTGCTCGGCCTCGATGGTTTCCTGCGCCTTTTCGACCAGTGCGACGATATCGCCCATGCCAAGGATGCGGCCCGCGATGCGTTCTGGTTCGAACGTTTCGAGCGCGTCCATCTTTTCGCCAAGGCCGACGAATTTGATCGGCTTGCCGGTCACCGCGCGCATGGACAGTGCCGCACCGCCGCGCCCGTCCCCATCCATCCGGGTCAGGACAACGCCGGTGATGCCGATACGGTCGTCAAAGTTTTGCGCTGTATGCACCGCATCCTGGCCTGTCAGGCCATCAACAACCAGCAGGGTTTCGCGAGGGTTGGCCACGTTACGCACTGCTTCGACCTGGCTCATCAGCTCTTCGTCGATGCTGAGGCGGCCCGCCGTGTCGAGCATATAGACGTCATAGCCGCCCATGGCTGCTTGGGTCTTGGCGCGTTTGGCGATGGCGACGGGGTCTTCGCCTTTGACAATGGGCAGGGTGTCAACGCCGATTTGCACGCCGAGGATGGCCAGTTGTTCCATCGCGGCCGGGCGGTTCACGTCAAGCGATGCCATCAACACGCGTTTGCCGTCGCGCTCTTTCAGGCGCTTTGCCAATTTCGCAGTTGTGGTTGTCTTACCGCCACCCTGCAGACCGACCATCAGGATCGGTGCCGGCGGGCTGTCGATTTTCAGCGCACCGGGTTCGCCTTCGCCTTTCAGCGTGTCGATCAGGGCGTCATGGACAATCTTGACGACCTGTTGGCCGGGGGTGATGGATTTTGTGACCGCCTGGCCAGTGGCCTTGTCCTGAACCGCTTTGACAAAATCGCGGGCCACGGGCAGCGACACATCCGCCTCCAGCAGGGCGACGCGGACTTCACGCAGGGCGGTTTTGACGTCGTCCTCAGACAACGCACCCTGTTTGGTGAGGCGATCAAAGACGCCCGACAGGCGTTCAGACAGGTTCTCAAACATGGGGCAAAGCCCTTTCTCGGTTCGGTTGCGGGGTATCCTGAACTTAGGAACCCTGCGGTAAATGCACAATTGCCCCCGAAACGTTTTGAACGGGAACAAAACCAAATGGTTTTGCCCCCGTGGGCGCAACGCGCTGACGGAGGGCGATCCCCACAAAAGGCGGGGACCGGAAGGCAATGCTTCCGGGAGTTGAGCGGCGTTTAGGCTGTGACCGGAGCAGAGTCAACTGTTGTGCTGGGGTCCGAGCCAGGTGTTGATGGCGCGTGCGGCGCGGCTGGCACCCTGACCGGACGTGTAGACTTCGGTGATGGGGTGCGCGCCTGCGCTCATGCCGGTGTCAAAGATCAGTGTTGCCCGGCTCATGGGTGTGCGAGACCCGGATGAGCGATTGTTGCTGACGGAGGTTTCCACCACCGCGCGTGACAGATCGCTTAGGGCGTGTGTGACGCTTTGATAGCCCAGAATGGACTGCCTTCGGATCGTGAGCGTATTGGCTGGGCGATCTATGATAACCTGCACCCGCCGGACAAACGCCCAGAAGGCGACCGCTCCGATCCCGGCACCAATGGTGGCAAAGGGAAACCCAAACCACGGTTCTTCACTTGCTGCCAAAAGGCCGGCAGCGACGAAGATTAAAATGAAACAGGTCAATGCGATGCTGATCAGCCAGGGTGTATCGGCAATGATCAATTGATCTGGGGTATTGCGGGTCACTTTCATGGCATTTGCCTTAGCCGCAACGGCTAATTCTGTCAAAGGGGGCGCGACCCTGAAGGTGTGCCGCGCCCTGACCTTTATGCGGCAACGGCCAGTGTGTCGATCTGCGCATGGGCGCGCAGAATTGTGCCGCTTGGGTCTTTGGCTAGGGTGTCCGCGGCGACAAAGGTCACGTCAGTCATTCCCATAAAGCCCAGCACCTGCCGCAGATAGCCGCTGGCAAAATCCATGTCAGAGCCCATCGGTGTGCCACCAGAAGCCAGTGCGATGATCACGCGCTTGCCATCAACCAAGCCGACCGGCCCGGTTTCAGTGTAACGAAACGTCACGCCCGCACGGGCAATCAGGTCAATCCAGGCCTTGAGGGCCGCTGGCACGCCGAAATTGTACACGGGTGCGCCGATCACGATCGTATCTGCGGCCATGATTTCTGCAATCAGTGCATCGGATAGTGCAAGGGCGTTCGCCTGTTCATCGGTGCGGTCCTCTGCGGGCACGGCGCGGGCGACGGTCCAGGCGTGATCGATCTGCGGCAATGCATTTTTGGCAAGGTCGCGGATGGTGACCTCGGTTGCCCCCAAAATTGAGATGATGCGGTCTGTCAGTTCGCGGGTGACGGAGGTTTCGATATTGGCGGATGAATCAATACGTAGAATGGTCATGTGAGGTCCTTTCAGAAGGAGGTGGGTCTGCCTTTCAATTGACTATTGTATATGCGAACTCAACGGGCAATATGGCGCAGATTATGTTCGCCAGCGCACATGAGGTTCAGATGGACGATTGGGATGAGATAAAGACTGCGTACCAAGTTGCCCGTGTGGGCACGGTGAGCGGTGCGGCCGAGGTTCTGGGTGTTCATCACGCGACGGTCATTCGCCATATTGATGCGCTGGAGGGGCGGCTTGGCGTAAAGCTTTTTCAGCGCCACCCACGTGGTTACACTGCCACCGAGGCTGGCGAGGATCTTTTGCGCGTGGCCAAGGCAACCGATGACCAGTTCAATCAAATGGTTGGCCGGATCAAAGGGCGGGGGTCTGAGGTGTCTGGCGATCTGGTTGTGACGTCTTTGACATCTCTCGCGCCGCAGATTGCACCGATGCTTGCGGCTTTTCAGAAACAGCACAAGGATGTGGTTGTCCGGTATCTTACCAGCTCCAGGCTGTTTCGGCTGGAATATGGTGAAGCCCATGTCGCCATCCGGGCGGGGTTGGCACCTGACCAACCTGACAACGTTGTGCAGCCGATGCTGGATTTGCAAATAGGTGCCTATGCCAGTGGCAGCTATGTGGCTGAATACGGCATGCCGGAAGGACCAAAGGACTATGCTAACCACCGTTTCGTCGGGGCAGATGATCTGGACAACCGCGCACCTTATTACAAATGGCTGCGCGAAAATGTGCCGGAATCGTCAATATCATACCGCACTTCTGATACCCGCGCGGCCGAAGTTGCGGTGCGCGCCGGGGCCGGCATTGGATTTCTGGTCAAAGAACAGGCAGAGGGTGATCCCGGTCTGGTAGAGATATATCCACCGCGGCCAGAATGGGCTGCACCGATCTGGCTTGTGACCCATGTCGATCTGCACCGCACAACAAAAGTGCAGGCTTTGCTGCGGTTCATCAAGGAACAGATGCAACAGGGGCCGCAATGAACCCTGGCACCTTGGGGCATCTGGCCATGCTCGCTTTTTCGGCGCTGGTTGCAGGGTCGTTTTCACTGGGCGCGCTGGTCGCCAATGATATCAGCCCCACAGCTTTCAACACGCTTCGGTTCTGTATCGCGACGGTACTGGTTGGCGGATTTGCCTTGTCACGGGGCGCGGTGAGCCGACAAGGGTTCACAGCACCCTGGCGGTACGCGATTCTGGGCGGGCTTTTTGCGGTTTACTTTGTGCTGATGTTTGAGGGGCTGAAAACCGCGCAACCCGTCAGTGCGGCGGCTGTCTTTACACTGGTTCCCCTGATGGCGGCGGGCTTTGCTTGGGTGCTGTTGCGGCAGGTTCTGACACCGCGCATGGCACTTGCCCTGAGCATTGGGGGCTGCGGGGCGCTTTGGGTCATCTTCAAAGCGGATCTGGCCGCCTTTCTCGCGTTTGACGTGGGCCGGGGCGAAGCGATCTATTTCATTGGTTGCGTCAGCCATGCCATTTATACACCCATGGTGCGTCGCCTGAACCGGGGCGAAAGTGCGGTGATGTTTACTTTTGGCACTTTGCTTGCCGGATCAGTGCTGCTGTTGATATATGGCTGGTCTGACCTTGTCGCTGTTGAGTGGGCCAAATTGCCAAACATGGTCTGGATTGCGCTTGTTTATGTGACCTTTTTTGCAACCGCATTGACCATCATTCTGTTGCAGTTTGCCACCCTGCGCCTGCCGTCCGCCAAGGTGATGGCCTATACCTATCTGACGCCAAGCTGGGTCATCGTCTGGGAGATCATGCTGGGCAAGGGCGCGCCCGGTTCAATTGTGCTGATCGGGGTGGCTTTTACCGTACTGGCGCTGCTTTTGCTGCTGCGCGATGATGCGGCCAAGACCGTTTGAACCTTTTTTGGAACCGAACCGCTGCCTGATGTGTTAGGGTCCAGAAGCAAACTAAAAGGAACTTTCCATGCGTGGTATTATTTATCTTGTCGGTCTTGTGGTCATTGTTTTGGCGATCGTTCAGTTCGTTTTATAAGCGAACCATCAGACGGGGCCTGAAATTTTATACCTCGGTTTTATGCCTCGTCTGACACCACTTCCGCGAGTTCGCGCGCGAGAAACCTTTCGAAGTCATCCAGATTGACCGGTTCGAACTGTCCAAACCCCTGCATCCAGACCGAAGCTTTGCGCATCGCATCGGGTTCCAGCTTGCACCATTTGACCCGCCCGCGCTTTTCCTGAGAGATAAGCCCAGCAGCCGACAAAACCCCCAAATGTTTAGAGATCGCGGCCAGAGACATGTCAAATGGCTCTGCCACATCTGTGACAGCCATATCATCCTCAAGCAGCATCGCCAGAATGGTGCGGCGGGTCGGGTCGGAGAGGGCGGCAAATACCTGATCAATGTCACGTGTCATGCCCTGTCATACCTAGGGTCGCAGCTTCAGGAAAGCGTTTCATCCGCGTGGATGATGTGTTGTCTGCGACGGCAGTTCGATGCTGCCCCATTCCCGGTCTGCAGGGTCCAGCCCAATGTCCCGCGCCAAATGATCTGAGAGTTTGGGGTAGCTTTGACGCGGATCTGACCCCAGCTTGGTTAATTTGGCCAATAACTTTAGGCTGAGCCATTTCGCAATACGCTGAATTTTCGCACGAGTGAACCCTGCGCGCCGCAGCGCGTTTAAATGCATATAGGACATGATTTTCCACCTATCTGTGAGTGATATGCATTGATACGGTGAGGAATCCCTTTGAATCAAACGCCAATACTTGACATTATGTGTGCAAAAAACGCACGTATATGAATGTCACGAAATCTTCCGCCTCTGAATGCCTTGCGTGCGTTTGATGCCGCGGCGCGCCACGAAAGCTTTAGCCGTGCGGCGGAGGAGTTGTTGGTCAGTCATTCCGCGATCAGCCGGCATGTGCGCGGGTTAGAGGCCCGCCTGGGCGTGAAATTGTTTCGTGATTTGCCGCGTGGGGTCGAGTTGACGATGGTGGGGCGCAGCTATCTGGAAAGGGTGCTGCCTGCGTTGGATATGATCGCAGATGCGACGGACGACCTTGCCGATGTGCCAACAGGGCAGGTTACGGTGAACAGCGAGCCGCTTTTTGCTGAGCGATTTATCATTCCGCGATTGGCCGGGTTTCAAAAGGCCTATCCAGAAGTCGAGGTGCGGCTGGAGGCATCGCCTGCTCTTGCGGATGTTGAAAGATACGAGGCGGATATTGCTGTCCGGTTTGCGCATACGGGTAAATTGGACGGGCCGTCCGATCTGTTAAGCGCCGCCCCGATCTATCCCCATGCATCCCCTGATCTGATGGAAGATGGCATTCGCAAGCCGGAGGATTTGTTGAAACTGCCGCTGCTCCGAGATCGGACCAACAACATCTGGAAGCCATGGTTCGCTGCTGCCGGTGTTCAAACGGATGCGCTTTTGGATCATGAGTGGCGTATGAAGCCGCCGCTCGCATACGAGGCCGGACTGAATGGGCTTGGGGTGTACTTGGGGTCGTCAGAATGTGTTTCGTTTGATGTCGGGCTGGGGCGCTTGGTGCGGTGTTTTGATATCGGGATCAGGGATGGTGCCTTTTATCTGGTTTACGGCAGCCGTGGCGTGCGTCGCTCAGCGGTAAAGCAGTTCCGTGCGTGGCTCCTTGATGAGACCCGTTCCTTCCGGAGTGAACCAGCAGTTTGAAAACATCAACCAATTGGTTGAATAACGAAAAAGCCTCAGGATGACACATTGCCAGATTGGATGGGTGATTTGGCGCGCACCTTTGTTGTGAAAAGTTGTTCAAAAACAAAATGTTAATTGCAGCGCGCAGTGAACATGGCAGCGGTTGACTCCGAGCTATCCCGCCAGTAGCTACATGACAAGTTATCCAATGGGGGATGCGGCGTGCCAGACCCGGACCAACAGCAGCAACTGCAGCAGCTTGAGGCCAAACTTGACGCCGCAAGAAAGCGCAACGCGCCAAAACCCCGCGTGGATGAGCATTATTCTCAGGCCAATTTGGCATGGCGGATGGTGATTGAATTGGTGGCCGGTCTTGGGATCGGTTTTGGCATCGGATATGGGCTTGATTTGCTGTTCGGCACATTGCCCATCTTCATGGTGCTGTTTGTAATGCTGGGCCTTGCGGCTGGGGTGAAAACGATGCTCCGCTCTGCCAAGGAAATCCAGGAAAAGCAGTTGGCCGAACAGGCTGAAAAGAACGAAGGAGCCTGAAATGGCAACAGAGGCAAGCGGCGAAGAGACAGGCGGTTTGGTCTTTCACCCGATGGATCAGTTCAAGGTTGAGAACATCTTGGGCGATGGAGCTGTAACCTGGTACTCGATCACCAACTCCACATTGTGGATGGCTCTGGCGGTTCTGGCGACTTTTGCCCTGCTGGTTCTGGGCACGTCAAAGCGTTCAATCATCCCAACGCGGATACAGTCGGTCGCTGAATTGGCTTATGGCTTTGTTTATAAAATGGTCGAGGACATCTGCGGCAAGGATGGGATCAAGTATTTCCCGTATATCATGACGCTCTTTATGTTTATCGTCTGCGCCAACTTTCTTGGTCTGATCCCGACCGCCTTTACGCCAACGTCGCATTTCGCTGTGACTGTTGTTCTGGCGATGGCGGTTTTCTTGACCGTTACCGTTTTGGGCTTTGTAAAGAACGGCACCGCGTTTCTGGGCTTGTTCTGGGTGTCATCGGCACCTCTGGCCCTGCGTCCCGTGCTCGCGATCATTGAATTGATCAGCTATTTCGTGCGCCCCGTCAGCCATTCCATTCGTTTGGCGGGCAACGTCATGGCGGGTCACGCGGTGATCAAGGTTTTCGCAGGCTTTGCCGCAATCACAATCATTTCTCCGGCGTCAGTCATTGCCATCACGGCGATGTACGGGCTGGAGGTTCTGGTGGCCTTTATTCAGGCCTACGTTTTCACCATCCTCACATGCGTGTATCTCAAAGACGCTCTGCATCCGGGTCACTAACGACTTTACTCATTCGGGCGAAATTAACCCGTCCTAATACTCAACTTCCAACCTAATAGGAGAATTCACATGGAAGGCGAACTCGCACACATCGGCGCAGGCTTGGCAGCAATCGGTTCCGGGGCAGCAGCCATCGGTGTTGGTAACGTTGCTGGCAACTTCTTGTCCGGCGCATTGCGCAACCCATCGGCAGCCGCCGGTCAGACAGCAACACTTTTCATCGGCATCGCCTTTGCAGAAGCTTTGGGGATCTTCGCGTTCCTCGTTGCTCTGCTGTTGATGTTCGCTGTTTAATCCTCGGAACTGATATCCTTACAGGCGGGCAGATGCGACGCACGTATCTGCCCGGCACGTAACGGCCAAGTTTCCAAGGAGAAGCCAAAATGGCAACTGAAACACATAGCGATGGTTTGGCCGACGCCGTTGGCGTTGACATGGCTGAACACGCCAGCACACCGGGCATGCCACAGCTCGATTTCTCGACTTGGGGAAATCAGATATTCTGGCTGGTTCTGGCGCTGATCGCGACATATTTTATTCTGTCCCGCGTGGCGTTGCCGCGTATTGGTGCGGTTCTGGCAGAACGTCAGGGTACGATCACCAATGACATCGCCGCCGCCGAAGACCTCAAGGCCAAAGCCGTTGAAGCCGAAGCTGCATATGACAAGGCTTTGCTGGATGCCCGCGCTGAGGCGCACAGCATCGTTGGGCAAGCCAAAGCGGATATGCAGGCGGATCTGGATGATGCGATTTCCCGTGCCGACGCCGAGATTGCAGCGAAAGCCGCTGAATCGGAAAAAGCGATCTCTGAAATTCGCGCAAGCGCGTTGGAGAACGTTAAAGTCGTGGCCAAGGATACGGCCAAAGAAATCGTTGCAGCGATGGGTGGCAAGGCTGATGCCAAAACCATCAACGCTGCTGTGACCTCACGGATGAAAGGATAACCAATGGTTAAGAACTTACGTTTATCCGTTTCAACCGCGTTGGCCGCACTGATGGCCTCTCCTGCATTTGCTGCGGGCGACGTGTTCTTCTCGCTTAAGAATACTGACTTTGTGGTTTTGCTGGCGTTCCTTTTGTTCATCGCCGTGCTGATATACTTCAAGGTGCCGGGACTTTTGGGTGGGATGCTGGACAAACGTGCCGATGGCATCAAGTCCGAGTTGGAAGAAGCCCGCACCCTGCGTGAAGAAGCGCAAACATTGCTGGCGTCCTATGAGCGCAAGCAGAAAGAAGTGCAGGATCAGGCGGACCGCATCGTTTCTGCCGCGAAGGAAGAAGCCAATGCCGCTGCTGAACAGGCACGTGCAGATCTGGCCAAATCACTGGAGCGCCGGATGGCCGCTGCAGAGGAACAGATTGTATCAGCTCAGGCTGCCGCGGTGAAAGAAGTACGCGATACAGCCGTTACGATTGCGGTTGCTGCGGCACGAGACGTGATCGCGAAACAGATGTCTGCCGCAGATGGCAACAAGCTGATTGATGAGGCGATTGAGCAGGTAGATGCGAAACTGCACTAGGCTTTGATGTCAGTACGATAATTCTGAAAACCCCGGTCATTGGCCGGGGTTTTTTGTTGTCTGGGAGGGCGAAGATCTGTGCGGTCCATTACCCTGGCGACTGGTCGGGGTCAGGTGTTGCTTTCATGCTCCAGACGCTGGCGGGCGATCTGGTCGTTGCGGTCGGCTTTTTGCTGATCGGTCAGCGAGGCGGCGACGTAAGTCAGATGCGCTTCGACCGCAGCCCGCGCAGCGGCGGGATCGCGGCTTTGCAAGGCGTTGTTGATGGCGCGGTGTTGATCCAAAAGCGCGGAACGGCTGATTTTTTGTTTGAACATCACCTGGCGGTTATAAAACACCCCGCCGCGCAGCAGCTCATACATTGAGCGCATCATATGCAGCATCACGACGTTATGGCTGGCCTCAATAATTGCCATATGGAATTGCGCGTCCAGTTGCGCTTCCTCATTGGCATCCCGCTTTGTATGGGCCTTTTCCATCTTGTCGAACACGGTTTGAACGACGGCAAGATCGGTGTCGGATCCAAACTGTGCCGCGCGCATCGCGGCCAGTCCTTCCATGTCACGGCGAAAGGACAGGTAGTCGAATACCGCCTCGTCATGACGCGAGAACAGATCAATCAGTGCAGGCGAAAATGCACTGCCCAGAACGTCAGCGACATAGATACCGGCCCCCGGTTTGGTGCTGAGCAGGCCTGTCGTCTGAAGCTGTGATATTGCATCGCGCAGGGAAGGCCGGGAAACGCCAAACCGTTCGGCCAATTCACGTTCTGCAGGCAGCCGTTCACCCGGTCGTAAGATGCCGCGCAAGATCAGTTGCTCGATCTGGCCGATCACGGCATGAGACAGTTTTTCTTGGGTCACTGGGCGAAAGGGCATGGCAAATCCTCGAATTGGTCAAATTATATGACCAGAGGGCCGAGGCAGCAATTGCTTTTATGGGCCGGGCGGCATGAGGGGTAACAAATTGTTAACCATTCGCGTCTGACAATACGGGATGTCGCGTCATGCCTATCTCATATGTCTCTGCTTTGGTCTTGCTGCCTGCAACACCGCAGGCCCGCATTTTCGCGGCCTGCCGGCCACCCGAGTGACTGTTGAGGGGTCGGTTTTTGATGTGCGCGTGCGCGATGATCTGGCCGAAGCGATGCGCGTCAACATGCAATATGCCCCTCGGTTCGGACCGATCCGGGACCAAGCGGGCATCGCCATGGCCAAAGTCAGCGGGTGCAAAGTCAAAGAGGTGCGCGGCGATCAGGCATTGGCGACAGGGCTGTTGGACTGTGGTAAGGGCGCGCCACGTGACCGGATCGCGCCGGCGGCGCTTGATTGCATCCCAGTGCGCGGGACCGAATTGCGGGGCGTTGGTCAGGTCAGTGTCGATTTGGACTGCTATCCCGCCTAAAATCGCAATATCTTGTGGATAATCGCCGATATACCCCCTGTGTATGGTGTGATGGTGTTGACTTAGGGGGCGCTGAACCTTCATTTTCCTCCGAGCTATGGAATCATCGGAGCACGGCAGTACTTGCGCTTTTCCAAACTTAGACTGACAGGCTTCAAAAGCTTTGTGGACCCCACCGACCTGATCATCTCAGATGGTTTGACCGGCGTTGTGGGGCCAAACGGCTGTGGTAAATCGAACCTGTTGGAAGCGCTGCGTTGGGTGATGGGTGAAAACCGCCCCACAGCTGTTCGGGGCGGCGGCATGGAAGACGTGATTTTTGCCGGGGCTGCCACCCGGCCCGCGCGCAACTTTGCAGAAGTCGCTCTGCACATTGATAACAGTGAGCGGTTGGCCCCAGCAGGCTTCAACGACACCGATAATCTTGAGATCGTGCGCCGGATCACCCGAGATGTGGGCAGTGCTTACAAAGCGGCGGGCAAAGACGTGCGTGCGCGCGATGTGCAGATGCTGTTTGCCGATGCCTCAACCGGGGCGCACAGCCCTGCATTGGTGCGGCAGGGGCAGATTGCAGAGCTGATCAATGCCAAGCCCAAGAGCCGCCGCCGTATTCTGGAAGAAGCTGCCGGGATTTCCGGTCTTTATCAGCGGCGCCATGAGGCAGAGCTGAAACTGAACGGTGCCGAAGCGAACCTTGCCCGCGTTGATGATGTGATTGAACAACTGGCAACCCAGTTGGCGCAATTGGCCCGGCAGGCGCGACAAGCGGCGCGCTATCGCGAGATCGGGGATGATTTGCGCAAGACCGAAGGGATGCTGCTTTATCGGCGCTGGCGCGAAGCGGATGATGCCCGCGCAAAGGCGGATGAAGAGCTGCGCGCCCGGGTGACTGCGGCAGCGCAGGCGCAAGGCGTGGTCCAGCAGGCCGCGAAGGCGCGACAGGTTGCTGAGGATGCTTTGCCCGCGCTGCGCGAGGAAGAGGCCATTGCAGCCGCAGTGTTGCAGCGGTTGGCGGTGCAGCGCGATACGCTGACCGATCAGGAGGCGCGCGCACAGGCGACGATCGAAACATTGGCCGGGCGCATTGCGCAGTTGGCGCGGGATATCGAACGTGAAGGCGGGCTGAACAAGGACGCGGGCGAAACCATCGAGCGGCTGGAATGGGAGGCCCGCGAACTGGCCAAGGCGGGCGAGGGGCATGACGCAGCATTGGAGAGCGCCGCAGAGGCAGCGCGTGAGGCGGCGGCGGTCTTGCAGGTGCGCGAAGGTGATCTGTCACAGCTGACCGAAGATATGGCACGGCTGGCTGCCCGGCATGGATCGGCTGAACGGTTGCTTGAAGACAGCCGAAAGACGCAGGAAAAGTCAGAGGCTGAGGCGCAGAAGGCACAAGACGCCGTGGCGCAAAGTGGTGCCGCGCTTGAGAAGGCAGGTGTGGATTTTGCGGCAGCCCAAAGTGCCGAAGCCGCTGCCGTTGCCGCCGCAGAAGCCGCCGATACTGCCCTATTGAATGCCGAAGCCGCCCGCGCCGAGACCCAAGCCAGAGAAGCCGATGCGCGCGCCGAACGGTCTGAGGCGGAGGGCGAGATGAACGCCCTGCGTGCGGAGGCAGGCGCGTTGGCCAAGCTGGTGGAACGGGACACTGCTGAGGGCGGGCAAATCCTTGACCGGTTACAGGTTGAACATGGGTTCGAAAAGGCGCTTGGCGCGGCATTGGCCGATGATCTGCGCGCGCCGCAGGTTGAGCCGGACGGGCCGTCGGGCTGGGCGGTCTTGCCGGGCTATGATGCACCGCAACCGCTGCCTGCCGGGGTCACGCCGCTGACGCAGCATGTGTCGGTGCCGGATGTACTGGTCCGCCGCATGGGCCAAATAGGGCTTGTTGATCCTGACGACGGTCCGCGCTTGCAACATGCATTGTTGCCGGGCCAGCGGTTGGTGTCGCCGGAAGGTGATCTGTGGCGCTGGGATGGCTATCGCGCGTGGGCTGAGGATGCGCCATCCGCTGCTGCCTTGAGGCTGCAACAGTTGAACCGGCTTGAGGTCCTGAAGCAAGCGCTTGAGCAGGCCAGCCAGAGGGCGGAGGGCGCGCGGTCAGCGCATGAGACCCTCACGCGCACTTTGGCTGAACAATCCGATGCGGACAAACGCGCACGTGAGGCGCGGCGCGATGCGGATCGGATGGTTGCCGATGCAGGTCGCGCGCTGAGCCGGTCCGAAGCAGATCGCAATCTGGCCGAGGGCCGTTTGGAAAGCCTTGGTCTGGCCGTCAAACGCCACGAGGACGAAGCGATGTCGGCGCGCGGACGTGTGCTTGAGGCGGAGCGGGCGTTGGCGGATTTGGGCGATCTGACGGAGGCGCGCGCCAGCGTTGATGACATTCGCATGGCCGTCGAGGCCGCGCGCATCACGATGATGTCACGGCGGTCCGGCCATGACGAATTGCGCCGCGAAGGCGAGGCGCGTACGAAACGGGCGCAGGAAGTCACCAAGGAAATCAGCGGCTGGCGGCATCGACTGGAGACAGCCGAAAAGCGCACTGCGGAATTGGTGGAGCGCAAGACGACCTCAGAGGCAGACCTGAAAGAGGCAAGCGCCGCCCCAGCCGAGATCGCCGCAAAGCGCGATGAGCTGAGTGATGCAATTTCAGCGGCAGAAGCCCGGCGCGCAGAGGCGGCGGATAGACTTTCTGTTGGTGAAAGCACGCAACGTGAGGCGACAACCGCCGAGCGCGATGCGGAGCGGCAGGCGTCAGAGGCCCGTGAGGGCCGCGCACGTTCAGAAGCCCGGGCCGAGGCCGCGAAAGAGACAGCGGCGGCTGCGGCGGAACGGATCGCCGAGGATCAGCAGGTGACGCCCAATCAATTGCTGACAGCACTTGATGTAAACCCCGATCAGATGCCCGGCGCGGATGCGTTGGAAACCGATGTAAATCGACTCAAGCGTCAGCGTGATGCATTGGGGGCCGTGAACCTGCGGGCTGAGGAAGATGCAAAAGAAGTGCAAGAAGAGCATGACAACCTGGCGGCTGAAAAGGCGGATCTTGAAGAAGCGATCAAAACATTGCGCAGTGGCATTGCCAGTCTGAACCGCGAGGGACGCGAACGGTTGCTCACTGCATTCGAACAGGTCAATTCCAACTTTTCATTGCTGTTCAAACATCTGTTTGGTGGCGGTGAGGCCAACCTGGTGATGGTCGAATCTGATGATCCGCTCGAAGCGGGATTGGAAATCATGTGCCAGCCACCCGGCAAAAAGCTGAGCACGCTGAGCCTGTTGAGCGGGGGAGAGCAGACGCTGACGGCGATGGCGCTGATCTTTGCCGTTTTCCTTGCAAACCCTGCGCCGATTTGTGTGCTCGACGAGGTTGATGCGCCGCTGGATGATGCCAACGTGACGCGGTTCTGCGACCTGTTGGACGAAATGTGCCGCCAGACAGACACGCGGTTTTTGATCATCACCCACCACGCTGTCACGATGGCACGGATGGATCGACTGTTTGGGGTGACAATGGCCGAACAGGGTGTGAGCCAATTGGTCTCTGTCGATCTGAAGGCCGCTGAAACGTTGGTCGCGTGAACGTCAGTGGCTATTGTGGGTGTCCGGCAGTAGCCTTTTGCCATGAGATTTGTTCTGGCCCTTGCCCTGCTTCCGACGTGCGTTTTTGCCGATGGGTTTGATGTGCTTGAGGACGACACGGCGCTGACGCATGACGAGGTTCTCAACCTCACGTATGGTCATAGTCTGTCGTTTTATGAGGGCGGAAAGTCGCGGTATTCTGTGGGTGGTGCCTATAGCTATTCATACCAGAGCGGTGCGACAGCTTTTGGACATTTTGAGGTGCAGCCAGACGGCAAGGTCTGTGTCACCTTTGTAAACGGGCGCACGCGATGTGATCGGTTCGTGCGCAGCCATGGGCGTTTGGTGCTGTTGACGCAGGATGGTGGACGATTTCCGGTGCGGCCCAGATGATTGTAGGAGCCGCTATTTGGGCGCGTCCTTTTCAACCGGCCCGCCCGCTTTTTCCCAACCACTGAATCCGTCCTTGAGGTGCGCTGCGTCAAAGCCCATGTCTTGCAATGTGGCCACGGAAATGGCGGACCGCCAGCCAGATGCGCAATGAAAGACGAACTTCTTGTCTTCGGCAAAAACGTCTTTGAAATAGGGGCTGTCGGGATCAACCCAAAATTCTAGCATGCCACGCGGGCAATGAAAACTGCCGGGGATAAAGCCGCTGCGCGCCCGTTCGCGGGGGTCGCGCAGGTCAACGATCCGGACATTTGGATCATTGACCATCGCAATGCCATCGCTGGTTTCAATCTCTTCAATCCGGGCGCGGGCATCTGCAACCATCTGGGCGGCTGATATTTTAAGGGCCATCTTAATTTCCTCGTCTCAGAGCTTTGACAGGAGTTCGGGTGTAGGCCAGCCATCCACCGGCATGCCCAACCGACTCTGTTCGGCGCGCACGGCGGCACGGGTGCCAGAGCCAAGGATGCCGTCAATGTCACCGACGTCATACCCCAAGCCCTGCAACCGGTTCTGCAATGCTTTCATCTGGTTGCTGTCCAGTCCCGTATCCGGATTGCCCGCATCTAAGACCTTGGCCCCTTGCAAACGCGTGGCGAAATAGGCGGCGGTCATGACGTAAGTAAAGCTTTGGTTCCATTCAAAATAAACGCGGAAATTGGGGTAGGCGATAAAGGCCGGGCCATTGCGACCTTGCGGGATCAGCACGGATGCCTGCAAGCCTTCAACCAGCGGGCCATTGCGGGGTTCAACGCCGAGGGCCGACCATTCCGAGATGGGTTTGGCTGTTTCCAATCCTGTCTGTGACCAGTCGAAATCACGCGGCAGCACGACTTCTGCCAGCCACGGTTCGCCCGCCCGCCAACCAAGGCTTTGCAACATTTTGCCACCCGATGTGAGGGCATCCGCAGGGGAAGTTTTGAGCGACACCACGCCGTCGCCATCTCCATCGACACCATTTTCCAGGATATCGTATGGCAGCATCTGGACCATGCCAATTTCGCCAGCCCATGCACCGGTGGTGGTGTTCGGGTTAAAATCGCCACGCGCAAAAAGTTCCATCGCGGCAAAAATCTGGGGACGGAAGAGTTCCGGGCGGCGGCAATCGTAGGCAAGTGTCACCAGCGCGTTTGCCGTGTTGAAATCCCCCTGAAAGGTCCCGTAATCGGTTTCGAACGCCCAGAAGGCGAGCAATACGCCCCGGTCAACGCCATAGTTGGCCTCAATCCTGTCAAAGACCGCATCATATTTTTGACCGTTTGACCGACCGCGGTTGATCCGGTCGTTTGAGATCAACCGCCGCGAAAAATCGACGAACGGTATTTGAAACACGCCTTGCTTTTGATCGGCGCGCAAAACGGAGGGATCCAAGCCGACATTGGCCAAGAATGCATCGGCGGTGCCTGGGGCAATCCCCGACGCCGCGGCCTCGGTCTTGAGACCTTCGATAAAGGTGGTGAATGGTCCGCCACAGGGTGTGTCGGCAAAGGCTGTGAGGGGTGTTGCGAGAAGGGCAGCGGCAAAGAAAATGGGGCGCATGATGGTCCTTTAGATTAACAACAGGCCGAGGGTCAGGCTTATGCCCAGCATCACCGCCCATGCCTGCCACAGACGGGTGATGGCAGCGTCGATTGCGGCAGGTCCGATGATACGCGCCCCCGTACCATTCACCCACGCAAATTGCTGCATCCGACCATCATAGCTGCGTGGCCCGGCCAAGGCTACATCTATGGCACGCGCCATCGCGGCCTCTGGCCAGCCGGCGTTGGGGGATCGGTGTTTGGCGGCATCGGTCTGAATGCCGCGCCATCGTTGTAAGACCCCGCCGGGCAGCGCAATCAAGGCAGCGGCCAGGCGGGCGGGGATCAGGTTAAGCAGATCGTCCATGCGGGCCGATGCCCAGCCGAAGTCCGCGTGGCGCGGCGTCAAATAGCCGATCATGCTGTCGGCGGTGTTCACGATCTTGTAGATCAGCAATCCGGGCAAGCCGCCAATCAGGAACCAGAAGGCAGGTGCAATCACGCCGTCACTCAGGTTTTCGGCGGCGCTTTCAATTGCGGAACGCGCGACGGCCGGTTCCTGCATCGCGTTGGTGTCGCGGCTGACGATCATCGCAACGGCACGACGTCCTTCGGTCAGTGACAGGCGCAAGCCGTCAGCGACGGCGCGCACATGATCGACGAGGGACCGTTGCGCCAGCAGGATGGCAACGACAACAACCTCGACCAAGGATCCAAAAAGGCTGAGGATTTGACCAAGAAAACCAGCCCCGGCGATGATGGCCAAGAGCACCAGCAAACCTTTAAACTTTCGCGAGTGTCCTGAATTGAAACGTTCATCACACTGGTTAATCAACCGACCCATGAGCACCGCCGGGTGCGGCAGGCGGTTCCACAGCCACTGGGGTTCCCCCAACATCGCATCAAGCAACAGCGCAAGGCTCAGGACCAATGCGGTGTTCATGCCAGTGCTGCTTCCAACCGATCCCATCCGGTAGGAACGGGCAGGCCCAGCCGCAGCCATTTTGGGTTATAGGGAAATATCCGCGACCAGATGTGATGGTGGGCAAGTGTGTGTTGCCATTGGGCGGCATCCGCGACCTCGTAGAGCCGGAAAAGCGAGGTCCCGCCAACCAGTCTTGCGTCCTTTTTCAAAACCAATTGATCCAGGCGATCCGCATCTTGTTGCAGACGCGTACGTGTGGCAGCGGCCCAATCGCTGTTGCGCAGGGCCGCCGTGCCAATGGTCAACGCAGGCCCGGCAACGGCCCATGGTCCGAGCATTGCACCCAAGCGTTCAACAAGCACCGGATCGCCGATGACAAAACCGAGCCGTAGGCCAGCCAGCCCCCAGAACTTGCCGAAACTTTTCAGGATCAGCGTGCCGGGCTGCGTGGCCTCGGAAATCAGTGTCGCATCGGGGATCACATCACAAAAGCTTTCGTCGATAATTCGCAGTGCGCCGCGTATATCTTTGGCACGCCATTCACGGCCATCGGGGTTGTTGGGGTGAACATGAATCGATGCTGAGGCGGTGTCAGGCGATTGGGTCACGCGCCATCCGGTGGCGGCGAAACTGGCGGCGTGTTCGTTATAGGTCGGGCCGGGGATGTGGACGTCGCCCGCCTGCGCCAATCGCGGGATCTGGGCGATGGCCGAAGACGCACCAGGAACCGCAAGAACCGCCGCCGTTTCCGGCACATTCCAAAATTCGCGCGCGGCCGTTTCGATCGCATCGCGTGCGGCCTGATCGGGCAAGGAAACCCATGCATCGTCTGCGATGGTTGGGCGTGGGTAGGGGACCGGATTAATGCCAGTGGACAGGTCCAGCCAATCTTCACGCGCCCCACCAAATGCGGCTGCGGCAGCATCCACACCGCCACCATGGTCGCGTTTGAGATTGTCCAACGTGCACTACCTTTCGTCGGGACATAGGCCAAATTGAGCCAGAATGACGGATTGCAAAGAGCGGAAAAATGCCGCTTGTTCAAGGGCCTTCCTGTTTGTTAAGTTCCTTAGTGGAAACTTTACTGTTTGTTAAGTTTTTGAACTATCGTGTTTATCAGTTGCCTTTGTTTAAAGATTGGGAAAACGGTGTCCTTGGAAACCCAACTGCGTGTTCTGATTGTTGAGAGCCAGCCAGAGTTGGCTGGGCTATGGCAGCGGCATCTGGAACGTCAGGGTATGTGGGTGTCGAAAACCGAAACCCAGGACGGCGCGATTGCTTTTCTCGCGGAAAAGGACACAGATATTATCATTCTGGATTTGGTGCTTGAGGATGGATCGGCGCTTGCTGTCGCCGACTATGCGAATTATCGGCAGCCTGATGCGCGGGTCATTTTTGTGACCAACACGACGTTCTTCTCAGATGGATCAATCTTTGCGCACTCGGCGAATGCAAGGGCGTTCCTGCCCCTGGCGACGCCGCCAGATGATTTGGCGGCTATGGTTGCGCATTACGGATCAGAAGACAGCTGAGAGCGGTTTTCATCCGCGCCCGTGTGGTGCGTCAAAATCCAAGGCCGGATTGATCGGGATGATCCGGTTTGGGTTAATGGTCTCGTGGCTGTAGTGGTAATGCCGGACAATATGGTCAAAATTGACGGTCTGCGCCACGCCGGGCCATTGATAGAGCTCGCGGGTGTAGGCCCATAAGTTGGGGTAATCTATGATACGGGCCCGGTTGCATTTGAAATGCAGATGATAGACCGGATCAAACCGCACAAGTGTGGTGAATAAACGCCAATCCGCCTCGGTCAGCCTGTCACCAATCAGGTATCTGTTCTCTGACAGGATGCCTTCGAGCCAATCCAGAGTTTCAAACAAGGGATGAACCGCAGCGTCGTATGCGCTTTGCGAGGTTGCGAAGCCGCATTTGTACACACCATTGTTCAGCGTGTCATAGATGCGGTCATTCACCGGGGCGATTTTGGACCGCAGGCTGCCAGGCCAATAGTCCTCTGTATTGCCTGTGATGCTGTCAAACGCGGAATTGAACATGCGAATGATTTCAGAGCTTTCGTTGGAGACGATGGTATTCTGGTCGGTGTCCCACAGCACGGGCACGGTCACGCGGCCAGAAAATTCTGGATCAGCCTTGGTATAGATGTCGCGTGCATACGGCAGATCGAACAAGCGATCCCCGGTGGCCCCTTTGTCATCCGTCTTGAATGTCCAGCCTTCGCCCAGCATGTCGGGATGCACGACAGAGACGTCGATGTGCGATGTCAGATCCTTGATCTGGCGGAAAATCAGCGTGCGATGCGCCCAGGGGCAGGCATGGCTGACATAGAGGTGATATCGCCCTGATTCTGCTTTGAAGCCACTTTTTCCTGAGGAACCGGCGCTGCCGTCCACTGTGACCCAGTTGCGAAACTGTGCCTGTGCACGTTCAAATTTCCCGTCTGAAGATTTGGTATCGTACCACTGATCCTGCCAAACGCCGTCAACCAACAGCCCCATCTTGTCTATCTCCTCAATTATCCCGCCATATGTAGAGTATTCATCGGCTGACGTCCAAGATTCACGCCGCGCAGCAGGCGTTCGTGAATGCACACTCATAGCTTGTAATAAAAAATTAACTTGAATTTAGGGCTGATTAGGGCAGCTTAGACCTATTTAGGGGGTAACGATGGAAACGGTTTTTTCAAAAGAAATTCAGGCAGGATTGGATGCGGCACGTCTGGCCGGGCTGCGCAAAGCATCGCGATTGCGGATCAATGTGGACGGACAGATGCACCCGGTTCTGCGGATGTGGAAAACGGGATTTGCCGTTGCGGCAGAGGATGCGCCGCACCTGCGCGGGCTCGTCGATCTTTACGATGGGGCGAACCATTTGTTCCAGTGTCTCATTGTTGCAGGCGAAGAGGAGGCAGGCGAAATGCAGTATGAATTCAAACGCGCCACTGCCGTCGCTCAATCAGCGGCATTGGATTTTGAGAAGCTGGCGAACGCGCCTGTCGGCCTGATCACGGATGGCCGGTAAAGACGATCTGAGGCGGGGCTGACTTCGCCTCGCCAAAAGTCGGTTACTGCAGGTCTTTGAACGCGTCGGCCAACCGGTCGCAGGCTTCTTCGAGCCGGGCGCGCGGAGTGGCGATGTTGAAACGCATGAAGCTTTCGCCGCCCTTGCCAAGGCCGCTGCCCGGTGTTGGGGCAATCCGCGCGTCGCGATGAATGCGGTCTAGAATCTCATCTGACGTCATGCCGGTGTCCGCAAAATCCACCCATGCAAGATAGGTCGATTGCATCGGCATTGCGCGCACGCCGGGGATGGCGTTTATCCGGTCATTGAACAGGGTCGCATTGCGATCAAGATAGGCCACCAGCCCATCAACCCAGAGCGCCCCTGCCGGGGAATAGGCGGCACGGGTCAGGGTAATGCCCAACAGGTTTGGGCTGATATCAAGGCTGCGGTAGAACGCGCCAAAACGGGCGCGCAGGTCAGGATCGGGGATCATCACGCAGCCGGTACGGGCACCCGCAATGTTAAAGGTCTTGGAGCCGGAGGTCATGGTGATCAGCCGGTCGGTAATCTGTGGCACCGCCACATGGGTCGGCAAAAATGTGTGCCCCGGCAGGATGAGGTCATGGTGAATCTCGTCTGACACCAGCAGCAGATCGTGACGTGTGCAAAAGTCCGCTAGCGCCGTAAGTTCGTCTTGTGACCAGACCCGCCCGGCAGGATTGTGCGGGGAACTGATCAGGACGATTTTTTCATTCCCGGTCAACAGCGCATCATAGGCGTCGAAATCCATAGCATAGGTACCATCCGCCTGAACGGTCAGCGGCAGTTGCGTGTTCACGCGGCCTGTCTTGGCGATCTTGGCGGCGAATTCGTGATAGACGGGTGTAAAGGTCACAACCCCGTCGCCCGGCGCGCTGAACGCGTGCAACGTCATGGCGATGCCGTTGCCCAGACCGTATGTGACAAACATCCAATCCGCTTCCACTGACCAGTTGTGGCGATGATGCATCCACCATTTGACGGCGTCCTGATACGTTTCCATGCCGCTGAAATAGCCGTAATTCGCTTTTTCAAGAAGGCCGTGCACGGCATCCTGCAGAAAATCGGGGGCGGCAAAATCCATATCTGCGACCCACATCGGGATGCCGTCCCGGGGGGATACGCCCGAAAAGGATTCCATCAGGTCCCATTTGCTCGAATCGGTACCGCGCCGATCAATGATCTGGTCAAAACTCATTAAGGCCTCCTGTGACGTTGCGCGCCAAGCTACCCAGAAACGCGGGCACTGCAAGCCCCCGGTTGCAGTCTGTGCAGGCATTGCATAAATCACGCTCATGAAACGTACCATTCTCTTGCACCCCGACCCCCGGCTCAAGAAAGCCTGCGCACCTGTCACGGACCTGACGGATGAATTGCGCCTTTTGGGCGATGATATGCTGACCACGATGTATGAGGCACCCGGCGTTGGCTTGGCGGCCCCTCAGGTTGGCGTTTTAACCCGCCTGATCGTGCTTGATTGTGTAAAGGAAGAGGGCGAGGCCCCGCGCCCCATGATCATGTTCAATCCCGAAGTGATCGCATCATCGGACGATCTGAACACCTATGAAGAAGGGTGTTTGTCGATCCCGGAGCAGTTTGCCGATGTGACACGGCCAGCCGAGGTTGATGTGCGTTGGATTGATCGGAACGGCAAGGAAGTAACTGATACATTCACCAAGTTGTGGGCGACCTGCGTGCAGCATGAGATTGACCATCTAGATGGCAAGCTGTTCATCGACTACCTCAAACCGCTGCGGCGTCAGATGATCACCCGCAAGATGGTGAAGCTCAAACGCGAGTTGGCGCGCGGATGAGCGTTCTGCCGATACTGAAGTGGCCGGACCCACGTCTGGCGGAAACCTGTGCGCCGATCACTCAGATTACCCCTGAAATCGAAAAACTGGCCGCCGACATGCTTGAGACAATGTATGCCGCACCGGGGCGCGGCTTGGCGGGGCCGCAGGTGGGCGCAATGCAGCGCATATTTGTGATGGATACAGGGTGGAAAGAGGGCAAGCCTGATCCGATTGTTTGCCTCAATCCGATGTTGCAGGAAGTGAGCGACGAGCGGGCGACCAACAGCGAAGGCTGCTTGAGCATCCCGGGTGTCGCCGCTGACATCAGCCGCCCTGCGCAGGTGCAGATGGTGTGGACGGGCCTTAATGGCGGGCGCTATGTGCAGAGCTTTGAAGGGTTTGCAGCGGCTTGCGTGCAGCATGAATTGGATCATCTGGATGGGGTCGTGACCTTTGACCATCTGGGTGCCGACGAACGGAATGCCCTGATTGCGGAGTATCATGCGCAATGACTGTGCGGCGCTGCCTCCCGTGGCCTGACAAACGGCTCAGGACAAAGGCCGCCGAGGTGCCGCAGATCACCGATGAAGTGCGCGGTATCTGGGAGGATATGATCGACACCATGGATGCGATGCCCGGTGTCGGTCTTGGTGCGCCGCAGATCGGTGTGATGCAGCAACTGGCCGTGGTGGATGTGTCCGAGGCGCGCAACCGGCGTATCCGGTTGGCCAATCCGCAGGTGATTGATGCCTCGGCGATCATGAATGTGCACGAAGAAGCCAGCCCAAATTTGCCGGGAGTATCCGCAAAGATCAGCCGCCCGCGTGGCGTGAGAGTGCGCTATATGGACGAAGGTGGTGCAATCTTGGAACGCGATTTTGTGGGGCTTGAGGCGACGTCGGTTCAGCACCAGATCGACCACTTGGCAGGGCGGATGTATTTCGACAATCTGAGCAAGATGAAACGTGACATGCTGTTGCGCAGGGCCCGCAAGACCAAAGGCTGAGGCCTGCGGTAGAAAGGAATAGCGATGCGCGTCATTTTCATGGGAACGCCAGAATTTTCAGTCCCGGTGCTCGATGCGCTGGTGACGGCGGGCCACGACATTGTTTCAGTCTATTGCCAGCCGCCACGGCCCGCCGGGCGCGGCAAAAAGGATCGGCCGAGCCCCGTTCAGATGCGTGCCGAAGCCTTGGGCTTGCCGGTGCGCCATCCGGTGTCGTTGAAGCCCGCTGAGGAACAAGCGGCTTTTGCAACACTTGAGGCGGATGTGGCGGTGGTCGTGGCTTATGGTCTAATCCTGCCGCAGGCGGTGTTGGATGCGTCTCGCAAGGGATGTCTGAACATTCACGCAAGCCTGTTGCCGCGCTGGCGCGGGGCTGCACCGATCCACAGGGCGATCATGGCAGGAGATGCAGAAACAGGCGTGTGCATCATGCAGATGGACGCGGGGCTGGACACGGGTCCTTTGTTGATGTGCAAAGTCACAGACATTGGTGCGGATGAAACAACGGCCCAATTGCACGATCGGTTAAGCGCCCTGGGGGCAGCAGCGATAGTAGAGGCGCTGGCATCGCTGGATGATCTGACGCCGGTGCCACAGCCAGATGACGGCGTGACATATGCGTCAAAGATCGACAAAGCCGAAGCGCGGATTGATTGGACCAAACCGGCGCAGGACATTGACCGATTGATCAGGGGGCTGTCGCCGTTTCCCGGTGCGTGGTTCGAGCACGCGGGTACGCGGGTCAAGGTACTGGGGTCAACTTTGGCTGAGGGGTCTGGCCCTGCGGGTGAGGTTTTGGACAAGGGTCTGCGCATCGCCTGTGGTATGGGTGCTGTACAACTGACGCGCTTGCAACGGGCGGGCAAGGCTGTGCAAGATGTTGATGATTTTCAACGCGGCGCGCAGATTGCGCCGGGCACGCGGCTTACAGGAGAATAGCAGATGTTTCTGACCATGTTCGGGACGGTCGTGATTGCCGGGATTGTGGGATATGTTTCCGAAAAGACAGAGTGGACCCACAATGGCATTCTGCAGTCGATCATCATCTGTATTGGCGGTGCATTCCTGTTCTATTTCGTGCGGATCATGTTCGGGTTTGGATTTTCGAGCCCCGGCCTGAATGCGATTGTATCCTCAATCGGGGCGCTGATCATTGTACCGTTTCACTGGCGGCGATGAAGACGGTATTTGAAAAAGGGTGAAGTGGGGGGCGGATCGTTCAGGTTTTGGGCGGCGTGCTTTTGTAGACCGGCAGATGCCAGCCAAAAAAAAGCGACCCTGCGCGCAAAATCCAGGTGACAATGGCGCAGGCCAGCAGTGCCAACAACGTATCATACTCATAAACGCGCACTAGAACTGCCGTCGCAGCGCCGGCAAACGCGGCTGTGACATAAAGCTCACCTTGTTTGAGGACCAGCGGCACCTCGTCCACGACAACATCGCGCATCAAGCCGCCCATACATCCTGTGATCATCCCCATCAGGATGACAATAATGGCAGATTGATCCAGTGACAGCGCAACGCCCGCCCCTGCGGCCACCGCCACCGCCAGTGCAAGACTGTCGAGCCAGATCAGCGTGCGCAGGCGGCTTTCGAGCAGATGTGCAGTAAAAAAGACCACCAAAGCGGCCCCTGCACCAACGGCCAGATAGGTGGGGTTCGCGATCCAGAAAATCGGATTACGGTCGAGCAGTAGATCCCGGATGGTGCCGCCGCCCAGTGCAGTGAGGCAGGCAATAAAGGCAAAGCCGACCAGATCAAGTTGTGCACGGCTGGCGACCAATGCACCTGTGATGGCAAAGATCAGGACGGACGCGTAATCTAGCAGGCTGAGCAGGGTCATTTTTTGAACGGAGCCATGCCCGCGCGGGCCAGTTCATCGGCGCGTTCATTTTCGGGGTGGCCAGCGTGGCCTTTGACCCATTCCCACGTGACGGTGTGGCGGGCGTTCGCCGCATCAAGCCGTTGCCACAATTCAGCGTTTTTGACGGGCTTTTTGGCGGCGTTCTTCCAGCCGTTCTTTTTCCAGCCAAATATCCAGCCGGTTATGCCGTTCTTCACATAATTGCTGTCTGTTACGATGGTAATCTCGGTTGGACGGTCCAGCGCCTCCAACGCGTTGATGGCGGCCAGCAACTCCATCCGGTTATTGGTTGTTTCGGCCTCGCCGCCTTTGAGTTCGCGTTCTTTTACGACAGTATCGCCCTCGCGTGCCTGCATCAAAGCACCCCAGCCACCGGGGCCGGGATTGCCTGAACACGCGCCGTCCGTGTATGCGAAAAGTTTAGCCATAGGCGTGCAGGGCGATCCAATCGGCGGGTGTGCCATCAAGCCCCACATCGCGGCCCGTGGTACAACTGTCAACCACAAAGCCCGCAGCGGTCAGCAAATCGGTCAAATCGGCCTGTGTGTAGTATGTATAATACCGCCCGAGCCGGTCCCGTTTGCTGTTTTCACCTGACTTAAGGGCGATGTGAAAAAGGCCACCGGGTTTGAGTGCGTTGTGCAATGCCTTGAGGTGGCGGGGCAGGTCGGTGCGCTTTGCGTGCAGCAGGCTGAAGTTGGCCCAAATGCCGTCGTACAGCCCGGTGCCAGCAATGTCGTCAAAGGTGCCGAGAACCGGGGTGATCAAGGCATGTTCCGGGACCAATGCGATCATTTCCGGCACCGCGTCCATCGCTGTGACGGACAAGCCTGCCTGTGCCATGATGCCTGCAGATTTTCCCGGCCCGCAGCCGAGATCAAGCACATGAGCACCCTCGGGGAGCGCTTGAATGAACTTGGCCTGCAATGGGTCTTTTTTTGCAGATTTTTTGACGAGACCTGCGTATTCCTCTGCCTTTTTGGCATAGACGCCAAGCGTCTCAGGATCGCTCACGCCCAGACCCCAATGGCCAGACAGATCAACACCACGATTGTCAGCGGAATCCGCAGGGACATCCACCACGGCGGCGCAAGATCCCAGCGTTGAAATGCCAGATCAAGGAGCAAGACGGCTGAGAAGCCGATCATCAGGTTGATTAATGCGCCGGGTGCATCGGTGCCGGGCATCAGGAACCACCAGATAGCGGGCAGAACGGAAAGGACATAGGCCGCGCCGCTTTGGTTGCCTTCGGCTTTGGTGGCAAACCCCCAGAGAATACCAGACATGAAGGGCAGAATGATGCCGCCATATCGGATCATCAAGAGGGATCCATCGGTGGCTGCAATGATAGAATATCCACCAGCCGCAGGGTCGCCGATGCTGGCATTGACATAACCCAAAGTGACCAAGGCACCCCAGATAAATGGGATGAGCCCGGCGACCCCCAGCAACAGTGCAGATGCTGGAATACGGATCATGCCGGGATCCTCAGCACACGGGGCACCTTGAATTCAACGTTCTCTTGCGCGGTTTCCACGATTTCGGTGGTCACGTCATAGCGGGTCTTGAATGCATCGATGACCTCGTTGATCAGCACCTCGGGGGCAGATGCGCCAGCGGTGATGCCGATGCTGGTGATGCCATCCAAGCTGCGCCAGTCGATTTCTGCGGCGCGCTGCACCAATTGCGCATAGGGACATCCGGCGCGCGCGCCCACCTCAACCAAGCGGCGTGAGTTTGACGAATTGGGCGCGCCGACGACCAGCATTGCGTCGCATTTCGGGGCCATCGCTTTGACGGCTTCCTGGCGGTTTGTGGTGGCGTAGCAAATGTCTTCTTTATGGGGGCCGATGATGGCCGGAAATCGTGCCTTGAGAGCGGCGACAATATCGGCGGTATCATCCACGCTGAGCGTGGTCTGGGTGACATAGGCCAGACGGTTTGGGTCGCGCACATCGACGTCTGCCACGTCATCGGGCGTTTCGACCAACAGAACTTCGCCGTCGGGCAATTGGCCCATTGTGCCAATGGTCTCGGGGTGGCCTTTGTGTCCGATCATGATCATCTGAAGACCGGCATCTGCATGCCGCTGGGCCTCGATGTGGACTTTGCTCACCAACGGGCAGGTCGCGTCGACATAGATCATATTGCGCGCTTCGGCGGCATTGGGGACCGATTTGGGCACACCATGCGCCGAGAATATCACCGGGCGGTCGTCGGGACATTCAGACAGTTCCTCGACAAAGATGGCACCCAGATCGCGGAGCCCGTCGACAACGAATTTGTTGTGCACAATCTCATGTCGGACATAGACGGGCGCGCCCCATTTCTGCAGCGCCATTTCGACGATCTTGATGGCGCGGTCCACGCCTGCACAAAATCCACGCGGGGCGGCAAGATAAAGCGTGAGGGCAGGTTTGGTCATCGGGCACTCCGGCGGGTTGGCCCAGAAGTAAGGCCTTGAGGGCCATTCGTCCAGTGCCGCCGCAGGGCTAAAGCCGTGCCAATGGCCGTCTTTGCCATGGCACCGGCGTCAGTTTTCGATCACTGGGTTTCTGCAGGCAGCGGTTCGCGCGGGGGCCTGCCGATTACCTCGCGCAGATCGTCCAATTCGATGAAGTTGTCCGCCTGGCGACGCAGCTCGTCTGAAATCATCGGCGGCTGGCTGCGGATCGTCGACACAACAGAAACGCGCACGCCCCGGCGCTGCAGATGGTCTACCAGGGGACAAAAGTCGCCGTCACCGGAGAAAATCACAATGTGATCGAGCCGCGGTGCAAGCTCCATCGCGTCCACGGCCAGTTCGATGTCCATGTTGCCTTTGACTTTACGCCGACCCATGCTGTCGGTGTATTCTTTGGCCGGTTTCGTCACCATGGTGTAGCCATTGTAGTGCAACCAATCCACCAAAGGACGTATTGGCGAATATTCGTCATTTTCCAGCAAAGCGGTGTAATAGATTGCGCGCAGAAGTTTGCCACGGCGCATGAACTCTTGTCTTAAGAGCTTGTAGTCGATGTCAAAGCCCAAGGATTTGGCTGCGGCATAAAGATTGGAGCCGTCGATAAACAACGCCAGCCGCTCATCTTTGTAGAACATTTTTATTTCCTTTCGGCGGGGCCGTCGCCAAACAATCAGGCTTGAGATAACGTCGCATTGAATTCACGATCAAAGCACAAATCAAATAATTTTGCCCCGAGTTATTGGGGGGTATAGGTAGGACTTTTTGCGCAGGGTGCAAAGGCATAATCGCGGGGAAAATGGCGATGATCCGCTCAAAATGAACCACATCTTACTCATAGCGCTTGGGGGTAACCTGACGTCACCCAAAGGGCCACCGCAGGAAACCCTGCGTGAAGCGGTCGCCGCGCTCAAGAAAAACGGAGCAGTGATTCGCGCCCTGAGCCCATTTTATCATACGCCGGCGTTTCCCGCTGGGAACGGTCCCGATTATGTGAATGCAGCGGCAAAGATCAGCGTCCCGTGGTCGCCAACACAGGCGCTGGAGATATTGCACGCCATCGAGGCAGAGTTGGGCCGCGAACGGGTCCGGCGCTGGGGGCAACGCACGCTTGATCTGGATATGATCAGCTATGATGATTTTGTGTTACCTGACCTCAAAACCCACCAGACATGGCGCGAATTGCCAGTCGAGGCACAGATTAACCGCACACCGGATGAATTGATTTTGCCACATCCACGTCTGCAGGATCGCGCGTTTGTTTTGGTACCGCTTGCAGATGTCGCACCGGACTGGGTGCACCCAATCCTTGGAGAATCCATCAGAAGCCTGTTGGAGGCGGTTCCGGAGGCCGAAAAATCAGCCGTGCGTCGGATCGAATAGCCGCTTGTAAATCGGCCCAAAGCCTCCTAAATACTCCCCTTCTGACCGCATATTGAGATATTGGAGCATTCCATGGCCCGCGTTACTGTAGAAGATTGTGTAGACAAGGTTCCCAACCGATTTGAACTTGTCATGCTGGCGGCCCACCGGGCGCGCGAAATCTCGGCAGGGTCTGCTGTGACTGTGGATCGTGACAACGACAAGAATCCCGTCGTATCGCTGCGTGAGATTGCGGATGAAACACAATCTGCTGATGCCTTGCGCGAGCGTCTGATTGAATCCAACCAGAACCAGATCGAAGTTGATGAGCCTGAAGAAGACGCCATGGCGCTTTTGATGGGTGCAGAGCAGGACAAGCCAGAAGAAGACAGCATGTCCGAAGAAATGCTGTTGCGTCAGTTGATGGCGGCACAGGGACAGGGGTAAACCCCCGAGCCCTTGCGTTTTTGGACGTAGGGGCCAAGAGGCAGATGGCATGAACAACGCCGAGATGACTGCCGATGGCCTGCTAGCGCTGGTTCATCATTATAACCCCAAGACCAATGAAAAACTGATCCGCACGGCCTATGATTATGGTGCTGCGATGCACGAGGGGCAATTTCGTCACTCGGGCGAACCTTATTTCACGCATCCCGTTTCGGTTGCGGCCATTCTAACCGAACAGCAATTGGATGATGCGACGATCATCACAGCCTTGTTGCATGACACCATCGAAGACACCAAAGCATCCTATGCCGAAGTGGAAAAGATCTTTGGTCATGAAGTGGCGGAACTTGTTGATGGTGTCACCAAGCTGACCAATCTTCAGCTCAATTCGACCCAGACCAAGCAGGCCGAGAATTTTCGCAAGTTGTTTATGGCGATGGCCAAGGACATGCGGGTCATTCTGGTCAAACTTGCCGACCGGTTGCACAACATGCGCACGATCAAGTCGATGCGCGTCGACAAGCAGCAGCAAAAAGCACGCGAAACCATGGATATCTATGCGCCTCTTGCCGGGCGCATGGGGATGCAATGGATGCGCGAAGAGTTGGAAGACCTCGCCTTCAAGGTGCTCAACCCCGAGGCGCGCCAATCCATCATCCGTCGATTTATCACGCTGCAACGCGAATCAGGGGATGTGATCCAGCGCATCACGGGGGATATGCGGTTAGAACTCGACAAAGCGGGCATAGAGGCCGAGGTATTCGGACGCGCCAAAAAGCCCTATTCCATCTGGCGCAAGATGGAAGAGAAAGAGCAGTCCTTCAGCCGGTTGTCGGACATCTATGGGTTTCGCATCATCACGGGCAGCGAAGAGGATTGTTACCGTGCGCTCGGGGCCATTCATCGCCGCTGGCGTGCTGTGCCGGGCCGGTTCAAGGACTATATCAGCCAGCCCAAAACCAACGGATATCGATCTATCCACGCCACCGTGTCAGGGCGCGACGGCAAGCGTGTAGAGGTTCAGATCAGAACGCAGTTGATGCATGATGTGGCTGAAACAGGGGTTGCGGCGCATTGGTCGTACCGGGACGGTGTGCGGTCAAAGAACCCGTTTGCTGTCGACCCGGCCAAATGGATCGCCCAACTGACAGAACAATTCGATGCAGAAGACGACCACGAGGATTTCCTTGAGGCGGTCAAACTGGAAATGTACGCCGACCAGGTTTTTTGTTTTACACCGAAAGGCGACGTCGTCAAATTGCCCCGTGGGGGTACGCCAATTGATTTTGCCTATGCCATCCATACCCGCATCGGCAATGCCTGCGTGGGTGCCAAAGTGGACGGTATGCGTGTGCCTTTGTGGACCCGCGTTAAGAACGGTCAGTCGATTGAGATCATCACCGCTCAGGGTCAAACACCACAGGTGACCTGGCTGGATATTGCCACAACGGGCAAAGCCAAGGCCGCGATCAGGCGGTCCCTGCGCGAGGTGGATCGTGCGCGGTTCATCAAGCTGGGTCAGGAACTGGCAAGGTCGGCCTTCCTGCATGTGGGAAAAGAGGCGACAAGCAAGGTGCTGCGCACCGCCGCAAAAAATATGCGGTTGAATGATGCAGAGGAAGTGCTTGCCCGGCTGGGCAGCTCTGAATTGACGGGACGGGAAGTTGTGCAATCGGTCTATCCTGATCTGGCACCCCATAAGGCCGATCAGATTGATGCGCGCCGCGCCGTGGTTGGTCTGGAGCCCGGCCAATCGTTTGACCGCGCGCCGTGCTGTAATCCGCTGCCAGGCGAACGGATTATTGGCATCACTTTTCGCGGTAAGGGCGTGACCGTTCATGCCATTGATTGTGAAAACCTGTCTGCCTATGAGGACCAGCCAGAACGTTGGCTGGACCTGCGGTGGCACGAAGGCAGCCACCCGGCGGTTTACGGTGCGGTCATCGACCTGACCATCGGCAATGGTGCGGGGGTATTAGGTCGGATATGCACCTTGATCGGCGCGGCATCCGCCAATATCTCTGATCTGGAGTTCTTGGAGCGCAAACCTGATTTTTATCGGCTATTGATCTATGTGGACCTGCGGGATGTGGCACATTTGCATTCGCTTATGTTAACGCTGGAAGCAGAGGATGATGTGGCAGAGATTACGCGGCATCGTGATATGAACGCACAAAAACTGGCGGTTTGAAGGTGCCAGGTTCGACCGGCCAATGTTTTGGCAAATGTAACACTGATACTGGATACCAATAGTTGATTTTTAAACGCCGTGATCCAAAACCAACATTGCGCGCGATGGCCGAATTTCTGTGGCCACGCGGGGGTTGGACGCGTGCGTTTCACTATGTCAAACATCGGATGCGGCGGTTGCCAGATAGCCCGGAGCGTATTGCGCGGGGCATTTGGGCAGGTGTTTTCACAACTTTCACACCGTTCTACGGGATGCACTTTATTGTTGCGGCCTTTGTGGCGCGGGCCATGCAGGGGAACATTCTGGCAGCACTCATGGCCACGTTTTTCGGCAATCCGCTGACCTATGTGCCGATTGGTATTGCTTCGCTCAAAACCGGTCACTGGATCTTGGGTGCCAAGATGGATGAAGGGGTGAAACGATCGTTCACTGGCAAATTCGCCGATGCTGGCAGTGAATTATGGTACAACTTTGCGGCTATTTTCACCAAGGCGGAAATGGATTGGTCCGGCCTTATCGTGTTCGGCCGCGAGGTCTTTTATCCCTATTTGATCGGGGGCATTCTGCCGGGCATTCTGTGCGCGTCGGTCGCCTATTATCTGTCGGTGCCGTTGTTGCGGGCCTATCAAAAGCGCCGCAAGGGCATGATCAAAGCGAAATTCGAGGCGCTCAAACAAAAAGCTGCGGCAAAGGCAGACGCAAAGCGCAAAGCAAAATAACCTGAGCTTGACGCAACCGGTAAGGAATAAACATGGCAACGCAGAATAGACTGAGACTGGGTGTGAACATCGACCACGTGGCGACCGTGCGCAACGCGCGTGGCGGGGCCTATCCGGACCCATTGCGTGCCGCCAAGATTGCTGAAAAGGCTGGTGCGGACGGCATCACCGCACATTTGCGCGAAGACCGCAGGCATATTTCTGACGCGGATATTGACGGGCTGATGGAGGTTCTTTCAATCCCACTGAATTTTGAGATGGCTGCGACACCCGAAATGCAAAAAATCGCGCTGCGCCATAAACCCCACGCGGTTTGTATCGTGCCGGAAAAACGCGAAGAGCGCACCACCGAAGGCGGGCTTGAAGTTGCGCGTGAGGAAAATCAACTCGCTCATTTTATCGCACCGCTGCGTGATGCTGGATGCCGGGTTTCGATATTCATTGCGGCAGACAAGCGTCAGATCGAAGCGGCCAATCGTATCGGTGCCGAAGTCATCGAACTGCATACCGGTGCCTATTGCGATGCCTTCGCTGAAGGGCGTTGGCCGGACGCCCAGACCGAATTGAAAAAGCTGGAAGAGATGTCGACCTTTGCGCATGATCTTGGGCTTGAGGTGCATGCAGGTCACGGGCTGACCTATGACACGGTGTCGCCGATTGCTGCGTTTCCGGAGGTCAGGGAATTGAACATCGGGCATTTCCTGATTGGAGAGGCGATTTTTCTGGGGCTTGAACCTGCCATCACCGAAATGCGCCGTTTGATGGATGAGGCACGTGAGGTTGATTGAGATGAAGTTGTGGATAGTGGCCCTTATTATGGCCTGTGCGGCCCAGAACGCTCAGGCGCAGGATTGGGGTGATTTGGATGCGCTGTTGTTTCAGTACCTGACCAACTCCGGTACGGCGCAAGTTTCATTTTGGCTGCCCAATGCGCCGGATCCGGCCCAAGCGACCACAGCGATTGGCATTGTATATGAACACATCCCCGGTGCAGCCGGAAACACAGGGATCGCAATAGGGGTGTTCATCCGGCAGGCAAATGCCTGGGCCTTTGCCGGAGAGGTTGAAGGCATGTATGGTCAGCAACCACGTGACGCCGTGTTTTCGCAGGATTTTGTAGATGTGACGACAACGATGCCGGGGCCAAATGACCCCCGGTGTTGCCCCACTGTGCCGACACGGTGGCGCATTGATTTTAACGCTATGAAGGCCGGTCAGATAAATTGATAATGAGGGCCGTCACATGATCCTTGGTATCGGCACTGACCTTGCAAATATCGAGCGCATCCAAGGGACGCTGGACCGCTTTGGGGATCGGTTCCGCGATCGTGTGTTTACGCAGGTTGAGCAGGGCAAGGCAGAGCGGCGCAAGGATGTTGCGGGCACCTACGCCAAACGCTGGGCCGCGAAAGAGGCTTGTTCAAAGGCGCTGGGCACGGGGTTGCGCATGGGTATTTCATGGCGCGATATGGCCGTCAGCAATCTGCGCTCGGGCCAGCCGGTGATGGAGGTCACAGGCTGGGCCGCGACACGGCTTGCAAGCATGACGCCGCCCGGACATGAGGCCATCATCCATGTGACTTTGACCGATGATCACCCCTGGGCACAGGCCTTTGTTGTGATTGAGGCGCGTCCCAAAGTGCCGGTATGATATAGGCGGGTCGGGGCCTTGTGTGGGTGCCTGTGCTTGACAGTGCCGCCGCCCGCCCGCATGTAGCTGCAAAATTGGAACATCCCGACCCTGAACATTATGGAGTGCCGCATGGCCGCCAAGGAAAAGACCGGCAACGCCTTTGTCGAAACGATCAAGACAATTGTCTACGCGCTGCTGATTGCCGGTGTTTTCCGCAGTCTGTTCTTTCAACCGTTCTGGATTCCGTCTGGTTCGATGAAGGAAACGCTGCTGATCGGTGATTTTCTGTTCGTGAACAAGATGGCCTATGGCTATTCCTATGCGTCCTGTCCGAGCCTTATGATGCCGGGCATTGGCATCGAAGTGGATGCCAAGGATATCTGTGGCATGTTTGACGGTGACAACAGCCGCTTGTTTGGGGGTGAGCCGGAACGGGGCGATGTGGTTGTGTTCCGCCATCCGGTGTCTGGACGTGACTATATCAAGCGCTTGATTGGTCTGCCCGGTGACACCGTTCAGGTCAGGGCGGGTGTGGTGCAAATCAACGGTGAGCCCGTTCAGTTGCAGGATGCGGGGATGTTTGAGGAAATAATGGCCCCGCAAGGCCCTCAAGCGCTCCGCCCGCGCTGTGAAAATGGCCCGGTTGGGGCCGGTGGATTGTGCCAGAAATCCCGCCAGATCGAAACATTGCCAAATGGTGTTGAACATATCGTCCTGAACATTGCCGATCAGCAATCTGACAGGACAGGCATCTATTCGGTGCCTGAGGGACATTACTTTTTCATGGGCGACAACCGTGACAACTCTGCTGACAGCCGGTTGGCGCAGCAGGCCGGTGGCGTTGGGTTTGTGCCTTATGAAAACCTGATCGGTCGCGCGGATCGGATCATGTTCAGCTCGGCTGGGCGGTCGATGCTGTTTTTCTGGACGTGGCGCAGTGACCGGTTCTTTAAAGCGGTCAAATGAAGTTAAGTGGCGATCTGAAGGCCTTTGAGGGGCGCATCGGGCATCAGTTTGCCGCGCCTGAATTGCTTGGCCGCGCCGTCACCCACGCATCGATGTCGTCGGCCAATCGCGATGACAATCAGCGACTGGAATTTCTGGGTGACCGGGTGTTGGGTTTGGTGATGGCAGAGGCATTGCTGGCCCTTGATCCAAGCGCCACGGAAGGGCAATTGGCCCCGCGCTTCAATGCATTGGTGCGCAAGGAAACCTGCGCCGATGTCGCGCGCGAAATCGATTTGGGTCAAGTGCTCAAGCTGGGGCGGTCTGAGATGATTTCGGGGGGGCGGCGCAAACAGGCGCTGTTGGGGGATGCCATAGAGGCGGTGATTGCCGCCGTGTATCTTGATGGTGGTTTCGACGCGGCGCGCGATATGGTGCTGCGCCTTTGGGGCAAACGTGTTAAAAGCGTGAAAGAGGATGCCCGCGATGCCAAAACGGCCCTACAGGAATGGGCGCAGGCGCGTGGGTTGAACCCGCCAAAGTACGTTCAGATTGACCGAAGTGGCCCAGATCATGCGCCCGTTTTCACCATCGCGGCAATGCTCGACAACGGTGCTGAGGCAAAAGCGACTGCAAATTCAAAACGAAATGCAGAACAGGCCGCCGCGACCCTATTGCTGGCGCAGTTGGAGAATGACACATGACCACATCGCCTGTCGCCAAGACGAGGGCCGGATTTGTCGCCCTGATCGGAGAACCCAATGCGGGCAAATCCACCCTGTTGAACCGCATGGTCGGGGCCAAGGTCAGCATCGTCACACATAAAGTCCAAACCACACGTGCGCGCATTCGCGGTGTAGCGATGGAAGGTGATGCGCAGATTGTTTTTGTCGATACGCCGGGCCTTTTCCAGCCGCGCCGCCGTCTGGATCGTGCAATGGTGGCCGCCGCATGGGGCGGGGCAGCAGATGCCGATATCGTGGTGTTGCTGGTTGAGGCCCATCGCGGTGTGACCGAAGGCGTGAAGCGCATTCTTGAGGGGCTTGTTGACATTGGCAAAGGGCGCAAGGTCGCCCTGGCGATCAACAAGATCGACAAGGTTGAGGCACCGGTATTGTTGGGGCTGAGCAAAGACCTGAACGAACGCTTTTCCTTCGCTGAAACCTTTATGATTTCGGCAGAGCGTGGACATGGCGTGGAGGCGTTGCGCAACTGGCTGGCTGATGAATTGCCTGAGGGGCCGTGGCTCTACCCGGAGGATCAGATTGCCGACCTGCCGATGCGGATGATCGCCGCAGAGATGACGCGCGAAAAGCTGACGCTTCGGCTACATCAGGAATTGCCGTATCAGTTGACTGTCGAGACGGAAAACTGGGAAGAGCGCGATGATGGTACTGCGCGGATTGATCAGCTGATTTATGTCGTACGTGATGGCCATAAGGGTATCGTGTTGGGCAACAAGGGTGAGACAATCAAAGGCGTCAGCAAAGCGGCGCGCGAGGAATTGGAAGAGTTTCTGGGACGGCGGGTCCATCTGTTTTTGCAGGTCAAAGTAAGACCCAACTGGTTGGAGGATGCCGAGCGGTATTCCGAAATGGGGCTGGATTTTAAAGATGGCAACGGGTGACTTATTGGCAGTCGTCGCACCAAAGGTGTGTATTTTCAGAACAATGAACCGGGGGGTGCCATGCCCCGCCTGACCGCACGTTTTTGGGTTGATGCCTATCTGGCGCGGTTGCGATTCCAGGATATTCCGGCGTTTGTGGTGGCCCACGGCGATGATACCGGCGGCGCGGTCCTGATTAAGCTTAATACACTGGATGGGCAGGCCGTGGTATTCCAGCGGTCTTTTGATCTGATGACCGGGGATCGGCGTTGGATTGAACTGGCGAGTGGTGCCGAGGCCGATGTGGATGAAACCATCGCCCGTCAGCGCAGTTTTGATCCGGACCTTTGGGTGATCGAGGTTGAAGATCGTGCGGGGCGGCATTTGTTGGATGAGGATGGGCTCAGCTGATGGAGTGGCGCGATCAGGGGATATTGCTGAGCGCGCGCAAGCATGGCGAGACATCGTCGATCATCGAAATGTTTACGCCGACCCATGGGCGTCACGTTGGTGTGGTGCGCGGAGGGACCAGCCGCAAGATCGCACCAATTCTGCAACCGGGTGCACAGCTGGATGTGGTGTGGCGCGCAAGGTTGGAAGATCACATTGGCAGCTTTAGCGTAGAACCGGTGCGCAGTCGCGCGGCAGCAGCGATGGGGGATCGGTTGGCGCTGGCGGGCTTGAACACGGTTACGGCGCTGTTGTCGTTTTGCCTGCCGGAACGCGAGGCGCACGCGCCGCTTTATGACCGGACACAAACCTTGCTTGATCTGTTGGGGCAGCCCGATGTCTGGCCGCTGGCCTATTTGCAGTGGGAAATGGGGCTGCTGGAAGAGATGGGATATGCGCTTGATCTGAGCACCTGTGCGGTTACCGGTGCGACGGAGGGGTTGTGTTTTGTATCCCCCAAATCAGGGCGCGCTGTGTCTGCAAAGGGCGCAGGTGAGTGGGCGGACAGGATGTTGCCATTGCCCGACGTGTTGCGCGGCGAGGGTGAGGGGTCAGATGCTGAAATTGGGCAGGGCTTTGTGACCACCGGATATTTCCTCGAACGGCATTTGGCACATGACTTGGGCGGCAAGCCGCTGCCCGAAGCCCGCGCACGGTTTGTCGAGGCGTTCACCCGCCGGCGGTAAAGACCATGCTCAACCCGTCCGTGTTGGACAAGATCAGCGTGTTGCCCAGCACCTCTGACAATGTTGCCTGTTCAAGTGCCACAAAGAACGCGGTTTCGGATGGCAGGTCGGGACAGGCACGTTTTGTCGCGGCGATGGAGCCAACTTCAAACCAAGGGTAAGGGACGGTCATTGAAGCACTAAAGGTGTTGCACGGTGCCGCGCCTGCGATGCGACCTGGTTCGGGGAACGTCAGCGTGGCTGTTGCATCAAAGGGGTTGCCCGCAAGTTCGACCAAACGCCATTCTTTGTCAGCGGCACCATATGCGCGGACGCTTTCGTCGTTCCTGCAGGCGGGCAGGGCGAGCAAGAGAGCAAGCAAGAGGCGGACTGACATTATGATGCTCCGATCATTGCGACAGGGCCAGAACCGTATCGACCAGCGTGTCAAACGTGGCTGTTTGCACAGCCCGGTCATTTGGAGAAACCTGCGGCAAACCTACCAAAGCGGCCAGCAACGCGCGCGCAAAATCAGGATTTCCAAGGCCGAGCTGACGCAAAAGTGTCGTGAGATAGGCCAGTCGTTCAATGTCTACTTTGTGCAATGCATCTGCCAAATCCGCATTTGATAGCGCCCAGACCCGCAAGCGAGGCTCAACCGGGTCGCTCAACACCTCTGCGCCAAAGCTGCGCAGGCGTTGATCGGCTGGTCCGCCACCTGAAAGTTGGGCCGTCACCGTCCCCATTGCAGTACCGTGCCAACTGGTGATGAGTGCCGCATGAAAGGCGGGAACATCCTTGAAATGCCAGTAAAACGACCCTTTCGTGGTACCAAGCTGACGCGCCAATGGTTCCGCGGCGAGCGCATTTTCACCACCATGCTGCAAGGCATCAAATCCAGCGGTTAGCCAATCGTCTGAGGTCAGGCGGGTTGTGCTCATATTCAGGTGGATATGCTGTGAGCTGAGATGTGGCAAGGATTCGGACGGGCCATAATCGACCTGTCTGGTGTCGTACAAGGCCAAGACAGACTGCGGCATAAAGTGGTGCAGTGGCTTCATGATTGCACCACGTGCCCCTTTGCCGCTGACCCATTTGCCGATCCCAAAGGTAAGGGACTTCGCCATTCTGTCCGGGCTGGAAGCAGGTATTCGGGGCACATTGATGTCCGTTATGCCGTTGGTGGTTTACCGCGCTTATGGCGATGCCGCTACTGTGAGTCAGATTTACCTGGCGGTTGGCATTGTCTCGTTGATTTTTGGCTTGTTGGTTCCATGGCTTGCCGGCCGGTTGTCGCGCCGGTTGATGTATTCTGTGGGATCAGTGCTTTATGTTCTGGGAATTGCACTGGCGATGACGGGACTGCCCGCGCTCGTTCCCATCGCACTGGGGTGTTTGAGCGTTGCAACGGTGACTGTGGCCGTGTGTTTGAACGCCTATGTGCTTGATTATGTAGCCCGTACCAATCTGGGTAAATCCGAAACATTGCGATTGGTGTTTAGCGGACCAAGCTGGGCAGCCGGGCCGATCATCGGGGTCTGGCTGCTCAATTGGTGGACACCAGCGCCGTTTATTGTTGCGGGATGCTTTGCTGCTGCACAGATATTTGTGTTTTGGCGGCTTCGGCTGGGAAACGGCAAGCAGATCACCCGCGCCCGCACGCCGTCACCGTTGCCGATCGCATTTCTGGGGCGTTTTGTGGCGCAACCGCGTTTGATTGCGGGTTGGTTGTTTGCGGTGGTCCGTTCGTGTGGCTGGTGGGTCTATGTGGTCTATCTGCCAATTTACTGTGTGGAAAAGGGTTTGGGTGACACGGTCGGTGCCGCAGCGCTCTCGGCGTCGAACATGTTTCTTTTTGTGGCTCCGGCAATGTTGGTGTTGGTGCGTAAACTCGGGGTGCGCGCCTCTGTGAGTGGGGCGTTTCTGATCGGTGGTGCGTTGTTTGTCGCGGCATGGGTTACTTCTGATTTGCCATGGGTCGTTGTCGGCAGCCTTTTTGCCGCGTCATCAATGTTGATCATGTTGGACGTGTGCGGCGGGCTGCCATTCCTGATGGCCGTCAAACCATCCGAGCGCACCGAGATGTCAGCGGTTTACACCAGTTACCGGGATGTATCGGGGATCTTGACGCCTGCTGTCGCTGCCTTGGTGCTTATGGTGATGCCGCTCGCGGGGCTGTTTGCCGTTTGTGGTGGCGGGATGCTTGGCGCAGGGATGCTGGCCCGTGGGCTGCACCCCCGCTTGGGTGCGGTGCGCGTCCAAAGGACCTAACCAAGCAGGCGGCGCGAGATCACTTGCGCCTGAATTTCTGCGGCACCTTCAAAGATGTTAAGAATACGGGCGTCACACAAAACCCGGCTGATCTTGTATTCCAACGCAAAACCGTTGCCGCCATGAATTTGCAGGCCGTTGTCCGCTGCGGCCCAGGCAACCCGGGCACCCAGAAGTTTCGCCATGCCAGCCTCAAGGTCGCAGCGTCGACCGTGGTCTTTTTCCCATGCACTGAAATAGGTCAGTTGCCGGGCGATCATCAATTCAACCGCCATCATTGCCAATTTGCCCGAGACACGCGGGAAGTTGATCAACGCTTTGCCGAATTGCTTGCGGTCTTGCGCATATTGCATTGAGATATCGAGCGCGGATTGGCCAACGCCCACCGCACGTGCAGCGGTTTGGATGCGGGCCGATTCGAAGGTTTCCATCAATTGCTTGAACCCTTTGCCTTCTTCGCCGCCCAAAAGGTTTTCGCCCTTGACCTCAAATCCGTCAAAGGCCAGTTCGTATTCCTTCATGCCGCGGTATCCCAGCACTTCAATCTCGCCGCCTGTCATGCCGGGTGTGGGGAACGGGTTGGCGTCATCGCCTGGCGTTTTTTCGGCCAGAAACATGGACAGTCCCCGGTGATCGGTGGTGTCTGGATCGGTGCGCGCCAGCAGGGTCATCACATGCGTGCGTGCCGCATGGGTGATCCACGTCTTGTTGCCAGTCACCTTATAGTCGTCACCGTCTTTGATGGCGCGGGTACGCAGCGCGCCCAGATCGGACCCGGTGTTCGGCTCGGTAAAAACCGCTGTTGGCAGGATTTCACCACTGGCAAGACCTGGCAACCACTGGGATTTTTGTGCCTCTGTGCCGCCGCACAGAATCAGTTCGGCGGCTATCTCGGAGCGGGTGGCGAGCGAGCCGACGCCGATATAGCCCCGGCTTAGTTCTTCGCTGACCACAACCATGGATGCCTTGGACAGGCCCAGACCGCCGTGATCCTCGGGGATGGTCAGGCCAAAAACGCCCATTTCCGCCAGTTCATTGATCACCTCAATCGGAATCAATTCATCTTTGAGGTGCCATTCATGCGCATATGGCTCGACCTTTTCGACGGCGTAACGGCGGAATTGTTCGCGGATCATTTCCAATTCGTCGTCCAACCCGCTGGCACCCACCGTGAGATTGGCGGAATGTTCCTGCATCAATTCAACCAAGCGCGTCCGTGCCGATTGGGTGTTGCCACCTTGGGTCAGTGACATGATCGCAGGCTCCATCATGCCGCGCATGTCGTCCTGGGAAAGCCCCATGTCCTGCAGGCGGACGACCTCGCCCTGGTTCATCTGGATGCCGCCATAGATCTGCCAAAGATATTCACCAAAGGCGATCTGATGGAGGAGTTGTTCTGTTTCGCCAAAACGACCCTCCGCGCTCAGGCGCTCGGCCCATGCCTGCATCTGGCGCAGCGCCTGGGTATATGTGGCAAACCATGCCAAACCATGGGCGGCGGTTTGATGCGCTTCGATCAGGGGGGCAGAAACACGGCCATCCGCAGTGACCATTTCCCGGACGCGAGTGACGGCTTTTTGCAGGACAGCATCAAGCGGAGGCAGCACCGCCGCAGTCAATTTCAACAGATCATCCAGAATTATCGGCTTTTGCATCGTCATATCCTGACCGTCATGTGGCATGTGATCGTCCTTTTTGCTTGCAAAGCTGGATAGCTACTTTGCAGGTGCAGCACAACAAAGATACGTTTGGGTGCGGCGTTTTGTTCTAAAATTACGCGATGGAATTCGAATGCGCTGAATTTATCAGGTGTTATGTAGGGCCCATGGACGCTCTATTCCCCTTTTTGACAACCAGTCATCTGATTCTGGCGCTGTTGGTTGCCTTGATTTCAGGTTTAGTCAAAGGTGTGGTGGGTTTTGCAATGCCGCTGGTCCTGATCTCTGGCCTGACATTCTTTATTGCGCCGGAATATGCGCTTGCCGGGCTGATTCTTCCGACGCTGGTCAGCAACATGATGCAATCGTTGCGGCAAGGGCCAACGGCGGCGTGGCAATCGATCAAGTTGTTTCGGGTTTTCCTGATTGCGGGGGGAATCACACTCGTGATTGCGGCACAACTGGTGCGTGTTGTGCCGGATGACGTGCTAAAGTTGGTGATCGGCATTCCAGTGGTATTTTTTGCCGTGCTGCAACTGTCGGGATATCAATTCCATTTGGCAAAACGCACGACGATCGTTGAGGCATGTGCTGGCGGATTTGCGGGTGTAATGGGGGGGATGTCTGGGGTCTGGGGGCCGCCAACGGTCGCTTACCTGACGGCACTGAACACCCCAAAGTATGACCAGATGCGGATTCAGGGCGTTATTTACGGCTTGGGCTCCGCGGCCCTTGCGGGCGCGCATATCGGGTCCGGGGTATTGCGGGCAGAAACATGGCCCTTTTCCGCCGCCCTGATTCTGCCGGCTGCACTTGGCATGTGGATCGGCGGCAAAGTGATGGACAAGATTGATCAGCAACTTTTTAGGCGCGCAACATTGTTCGTACTTTTGGTCGCCGGGGCCAACCTTGTCAGGCGCGCCTTGTTCTAGCTGTTAAATATGGCGCGCGACGGTTTTGCCTGAAATATCTTCGATAAATGTCACGATTCGGGACTTTACAGCATCGTCCTTTATTGCCGCCAAGGCCGTAACAATCGCCATGCCAGGATCCTTTTTAGGGGGCGTATCGGCGCTGTCTTTCAGGTCTTCGAAGAAATACGACGGTGGTACATCCAAGATCTGAGAGAGTTCAAACAGTCGGCTTGCCGCAACGCGATTGGAGCCAATTTCGTATTTTTGAATCTGCTGGAATGACAGATTGAGCTTGCGGGCAACATCGGTTTGGGAAAGGCGGCGCAGAGTGCGTACTTGTTTTAGCTTGCGACCAACGTGAACATCGACTGGGTGGGACATATTACTGGAACCTCTGATTGAACTCCGACCACCTTGCAAAAAAAACGCGCTTTCAGGCAATTGAGTAACTTTCAGCCGATTTCAACTATAGATAGGCCTTTACGGGTTGACAAAACACACCTTGATGGGTGATACATGTTCCCATGCTGTATGATTTATTAACCATGAATCCGGGGTGTTGATCTCTTGGACGGTAACCTGCCATTGCCGAATGCGAATGTCCGGAGCAATCCGCTTTTGTTTGAGATGTTGCGGTCCTTCACCTGTTTGGCCGCGACATTAAATTTGAGCCATGCGGTACGGGAATTGCATAGCACCCGACAGACCGTACGGCGCCACGTTAACCAACTTGAAGAGATAAAGGGTGGCCCGCTTTTTGCGGTGGCTGACCGGCAATACGTGCTCACCGAATTGGGGAGTGCGGTATTGCCAGAAGCGCTTGATTTACTGGCCCGTGCTGAGGGATGGCTGACAGGACAATCCCGGTTGATCAATGGGATGCAATATCTGCGTCGCGAAGATCCTGACGGCTGGTTCTTTTTCCAGCAACAGCAACCAATCGGTAAGCTCTTTGAATCAACATCACCTATGTTGCCTGATGTAATGAAAGCCTGGGCCCTGGCGGGGGGGCATCTGGAACATGACGCGCTGAAGCAGGTGAGGCCAAACTGTACCGTTTTCCGACGCGCTGGCGAGGAATGGTTGTTTACAGAAGTTGGCGAGAAAAGTTCATTTGTTACATGGTTTGGCTGGACTGTGTCGCGATCCAGCATTGGCCGTCCGCTCGGCGAAATGCCGGGAGGTGGTAATTTTGGCGTGTTGTCCAACGTTGCCTACGCCGAAGTTGAGACGAATCAGTCTGTGCGGCTTGATCACATTTTTACGGTCCTTCCAATGGGCACAAAGGCTGAAATGTTGCCGATTTCTTTCGAGCGTCTGCTGCTTGGTGCCCGTTTTCCGGACGACAGTTTTGCTATGATATCTGCGGTTCGAAGAACCTATGATGTAGATATACAAGATGTCAGCGACGATATGCTGCGTCAAATGTCAGAGGATATGGTGATGTAAACCGCTCATAAAACGACCTACGCGCGAATATTGCGGCAGAATACATAAAATGCGTTATGATTAGCCTTGAATGCAACCGCAGGAGGGGTCGATGGCGCTATATGGTTTTGACGCGGAGGACAGATTTGAGGCCTCAAGTCGTGATGTTCTCGAAAAGCTTGGAATTCGTCTGACCATTGGTCATGATTTCGAGGAATATCTGGGGTATCTGGCTCAGGCGCGGCCCGATCACCGGATTGGTGACCCTTTCAATCCTGACACCCACGACATGAACCACAACAATTCCGCGTGGATTGTTGGACATGACAGCCAAGGCCGGATCATGCATACGCAGGCACTCCGGTTGCTGCCCACCGGAAACGATTCTGTCTCAGAGTTTTTTCGGCAGAATTTTCATGGGTTTGCCCCCTCCGAAATGGACATCGACTATGGTCGATCCCGATACAAGCCTGGGCCGGGTGCCAAAAGGATAAAAGGCCGCGTCGTGTATTCTGGAGAAACATGGGTAGGCGGCGAACCCGGTCAGTTCAGAGGCACCGGCATTTCCAGCATTCTGGGACGTTGCGCCATGCTGGCCGCGATAAAGGAATTTGGGGCTGAGTATGTCATCGGCTTTATGACGCGACCTGTGGCGTACAAAGGGTTTTGCCTGCGCATGGGTTTCATGCATGCCGAACCACTTGCGCTGCGTTGGTATCTTAAGAACCAACCGGATGCGATGGAAGCAGTCATGGTTTACATGAGCGACGAGGATATTCGGTTCTTGCTGGATTTGCCCAGCGCAGAATTGGAAACACTTGCCGCCTGACGGATGCAACAAGAGCCGCAGTTACCTGCGGCTCTTTTGACCCAGAAGTCACAATATATCATCCGATTGCGGCGTCTTTCACATCGCTGTCGATGTATGGCAGGTACTGCCCGAAATTCTCTGCAAACATGCCAACCAATTTGGCGGCCTGGCGATCGTACGCCTCGGGATTATCCCATGTGCGGCGTGGGTCCAGCAGGATGTCAGGCACACCAGCAACGGAAACAGGCACCTCAAAGCCAAAGTTCTTGTCTTTGCGATATTCAACATCCGCCAACGCACCTTCGAGGGCTGCCGTGAGCAAGGCGCGGGTGGCTTTGATCGGCATACGACTGCCGGTGCCATAAGCGCCCCCTGTCCAGCCAGTATTGACCAACCAGCATGTAGCGCCATGTTGGGCAATCTTTTCGCGCAGCAGGTTGCCGTAGACTTCTGGGCGGCGCGGCATGAACGGCGCGCCAAAGCAGGTTGAAAACGTCGGTTCCGGTTCGGTTACGCCCCGTTCCGTTCCCGCCACCTTTGAGGTGAACCCGGACAGAAAGTGGTACATCGCCTGCGCTGGCGTCAGCCGCGCGATTGGGGGCAGGACACCAAAGGCATCACAGGTCAGCATGATGATATTCTTGGGGTGGCCACCCACCGCCTTTGTCGATGCGTTAGAGATATAGTGCAACGGATAGGCGCAGCGCATATTGGCCGTCAGGCTGTCATCCTGGAAATCCAGTTGCCTGGTCTCTTCGTCATAGACCATGTTTTCGATGATGGTGCCGAATTTCTCTGTTGTCGCATAGATCTCCGGCTCTGCTTCTCGGCTAAGGTTGATCGTTTTGGCATAACAGCCGCCCTCAAAGTTAAAGGTGCCGTTGTCAGACCAGCCATGTTCATCGTCCCCGATCAGCGTGCGACCCGGATCGGCGGACAACGTTGTCTTGCCGGTTCCAGAAAGCCCAAAGAAAACAGCGGTGTCGACAGGGTTTCCGGTCGCGTGGTTGGCAGAGCAATGCATCGGCATGATGCCTTTTTCAGGCAGCAAATAGTTCAACAAAGTGAAAACAGACTTCTTGTTTTCGCCGGCGTATTCGGTGCCGCCAATCAAGATCATCTTGCGGTCAAAATTCATCGCGATGACGGTCTCTGACCGGCAATCATGTTTGGCAGGGTCTGCTTTGAAACTGGGACAGTTAATCACTGTGAAGTCGGCGATGAATTCATCCAATGCCTCGCGATCCGGGCGCCGCAGCATTGTGCGAATGAACAATCCATGCCACGCCAGTTCGGTGATCATGCGTACGTTAATTGCGTATTTGGGGTCAGCCCCGCCAACCAAATCCTGCACAAAATAATCGCCGCCCTGCATGTGTTCGAGCATATCAGCATAAAGTGCATCAAATCCCGCGGGTGACATTTCAGCGTTGTTTTCCCACCAAATTGTCTCGGTCACGCTGTCCGTTTTGACGACATGTTTGTCCTTTGGCGACCGCCCCGTAAATTTGCCAGTCGTTACCAGAAACGCGCCGCCATTGCCCAACGTGCCCTCACCGCGCTTTAGCGCAGTTTCAATGAGCGCAGGTGCCATCAGATTGTAATAGACATTGCCCAACCCGTTGATCTGTTGATCTTCAAGGCGAAACTGCGGGTTTACCCGGCCAGATGTCATATTTTGTCTCCTGTACTGCGCAGTTTTAGGCGCAAGTCTTGCTTGAACGGGCTGGTTTACCCTTGGCCAACCTGGCCCTAAAGCGGGTCTTAGCACGAGGGTTTGAGCTATGAACAGCCAGCTTTAATGCAGTTAGCGCCACCATAGCGATCTTTGGCCTCTCTGGTGTCTCATAGTCTGCTGTTGCATAAATTCTTGGCTTCACCGGTGGTGAGAAAGTGCGGCAATTTAGCCATTAATAACCAAATTGTGGCGAAAATAGGGAGGTAGCTGCGGCTGATTCGCACTTAAAGATTGATTCGGCGACCAATTATGGTGATCAATGACGAAAAATAAAAATCGGTAATTGAGCAGAAAAAAGGAAACAGGCAATGTCGAAAATTGCATTGGTGGACGACGACAGGAACATCCTGACGTCCGTCGCGATGACTCTCGAAGCCGAAGGTTTCGAAGTGGAAACCTATAATGATGGTCAAGCAGCGCTGGACGCGTTTAACAAACAGCTGCCCGATATGGCGGTTCTGGACATCAAGATGCCACGCATGGACGGCATGGATTTGTTGCAACGGCTGCGCCAAAAGACCGCCATGCCAGTGATCTTTTTGACGTCAAAAGATGATGAGATTGACGAAGTTCTGGGCCTGCGTATGGGGGCGGATGATTACGTCAAAAAGCCATTTAGCCAGCGCTTGCTGGTTGAACGCATTCGCGCTTTGTTGCGTCGGCAAGATGCGGTTGAAACCAATGAAGTCGGGGACACCGAGGAAACCAAAGTGATGGACCGCGGTGAGTTGCGGATGGACCCCTTGCGTCATTCTGTTTCATGGAAGGGCAATGATGTTTCCCTGACCGTCACGGAATTTTTGCTGCTTCAGGCTCTGGCCCAGCGTCCCGGCTTTGTCAAATCACGCGATCAGTTGATGGACGTGGCCTATGACGATCAAGTTTATGTGGATGACCGCACCATCGACAGCCACATCAAGCGTCTGCGCAAGAAGATGCGCACAGCGGATGATGAATTCTCAGCGATTGAGACACTTTACGGTATCGGCTACAGATATAACGAAGAGTAAGTAGCGCCGATGGCGATTGTGGAAAGGAACTTTGTGCGGGATCTGGCCCAAACCACGCGGGACGGCGATGTTGTGCTGGGCGACGATTGGGTCGCGCCGCATGCGGCCGTGCCTGATGAGATGCGGGTGCATCGTGAACGGCGCGGTCTGTTTTCGCTGCGGGCCTCGCCGCTGACGCGAAAGATCATCACGTTCAACCTTATCGCTCTGAACGTGCTGGTTGCCGGCATTCTGTATCTCAATTCGTCAAGAGACTCGCTTGCGGTTCAACGGGGGGCTTCGCTGGTTTCAGAAGCTGAATTGATTGCGGATGTGCTTGAGGCGCAACTGCCTGACGGTGCACCCGTAAATCTAGCCACCAAGGACGGTATTGATGTCGAAGCGACACTCAATGGTCTCGACCTGCGCAGTGGGATCGAGATCTTTGTTTTTGACGCCGCTGAAACGTTGGTTGCGGTATCTGAGGGGCGTTTGGCATTGGAAAAAACGCCTGGTGTACCTGATACAGGAAACCCGACCGTTCTGACCGATGGACTGAGCTGGGTTTGGAATTTGGTTTCCAGCCCTTTCAGCGGAGCAGAGGATGCACCCGTTGGTGAACCTATGGAAACGCAGCTTAAAACCTTGGTCGCAGGTAGCCTGAAAAACGGTACACAGATAGAGTACAAGCTGGACACGGCCGGCAACACTTTGTTCACAGTGATGACCCCCATCATGCAGGGCGGTCAGGCTGTGGGTGTGGTCGCTATTGCCTCTGCCGCGGGAGAGATCGATAAATTTGTGCGCAGTGAACGGGAACGCGTTTTGCAGATGTTCGTCATCGCGACACTGGTCTCGATTGGCCTTAGTCTTGTTTTGGCATCAACCATCGCGAATCCACTTGCGGATCTTTCTGCGGCGGCGGAATTGGGCCGTGACAAGGATGCCCGCAAAATGAATCCCGGACGCATTCGAATTCCTGATCTGACGGCCCGCCCGGATGAGATTGGTCGATTGTCGGGCGCATTGCGCGGTATGGTTTCAGCGCTTTACAACCGCATCGACGGGAACGAACAATTCGCAGCGGACGTGGCCCACGAAATCAAGAATCCCCTCGCCTCACTGCGGTCTGCTGTCGGCACGCTGCGGATGATCAAGCGTGAAGATCAACGTAACAAACTGCTTGATGTCATTGACCACGATGTGCGGCGGCTGGACCGTTTGGTCAGCGATATTTCGAATGCCTCACGCCTTGATTCAGAATTGGTCAAGGAAGAAGAAGAACCATTTGATTTGCTGCATATGCTTGGCAACCTTGGCCAGTACCTGGGTGAAGATGCCAAGGGCAAAGGCATTGATTTCATTACCGATCTGCCCTCCTCGCCGATCATCGTGCATGGGCTGGAGGCGCGGTTGGCTCAGGTATTCGTAAACCTGATCACCAACGCTATCTCGTTTTGTGAAGATGGCGATGCAATTCGTGTGTGGGCGCGCAAACGTGAAAACCGTGTTTTGATCGTTGTTGAGGACACAGGCCCCGGCATTCCGGAACAGGCGTTGTCAAAGATATTCAAGCGTTTCTATTCCCAGCGCCCGGACGAGCATTTTGGCAATAACTCCGGCCTTGGCCTTGCGATTTCAAAGCAAATCGTCGAAGCGCATGGTGGTGTAATCTGGGCCGAAAACATTCGCCCTACAGACGCTGACATCACGTCCGAGCCATTGGGTGCACGGTTTGTCGTCGGCCTGCCTACCTAAGCGCGTGAGCAAACGCCGCAGTATGCGATGAAGCAGCGCACTGAAATCGTGCACGCGACGACCGTTTCAATCACTGGCAAGGGCGTGCTGATTGTGGGGCCGTCGGGCAGCGGGAAATCTTCGCTGGCTTTGCAATTGATCGGGATGGGCGCGGGGTTGGTCGCAGATGATCGCACGCAGATCGACCTTGATGGTGCCGGGGCACTGACCGCGACCGCGCCTGACGCAATCCGCGGGTTGATCGAGGCGCGGGGCATTGGATTGCTCCGTGCGGAGTATGTCGGTTCAACGGCTCTGCAACTGGTCGTTGACCTTTCACAGCGGGAAGAACAGCGGCTGCCTGATGCCCATTGTTATTCAGTTCTTGGTATACCACTGCGCTGCCTTTACGCCGCACCCAGCCCGCATTTTGCAGCAGGGATTTGGCTTTATGTGCAGGGCACCCTAGATATGCCTCTATGAAAGAGCCCGAAACACCTCAAGACCCAAAAATGGATCCAGAGCGTCGTCGCTTTGTGCTTGTGACAGGGCCGTCCGGTGCGGGGCGGTCTTCGGCGCTGAATGTGCTTGAAGATGCAGGGTTTGAGGCAATTGACAATCTGCCCCTGCGGCTATTGCCCGCGTTGCTGGATGGGCCTGCGCAGGAGCGCTCTGTGGCGTTGGGCATTGATGCGCGCAACCGCGACTTTTCTACAAATGGTGTGCTGGACCTTTTGGGGCAGCTATCGGCCCGTGAGGGGCTGATGGTTGAACTGCTCTATATGGATTGTTCGACCGACGTGTTGTTGCGGCGGTTCTCTGAAACGCGGCGCCGTCATCCTCTGGCCCCTGCGGATCGACCCGCAGAGGGTATTCGCCGCGAACAGGACATGTTGTTGCCCATTCGTGCCCGCGCCGACGTTCTGATTGATACAACCAACCTGAACGTGCACGAGCTGCGTGCTGAGGTCGAGCATTGGTTTGCCCCGACCGGCAAGCATCATTTGACCATCTCGGTACAGTCGTTTTCCTACAAACGTGGCCTGCCGCGCAGTGTTGACATGGTCTATGATTGCCGGTTCTTGCGGAACCCTTATTGGGACAGCAGCCTGCGTGGGCTCAATGGAACTGACCCGCAAGTGGCAACCTATGTCAGCCAAGATCCCCGGTACGACGCTTTTGCCAGCAAGGTGCTTGAGCTTGGTGCGCTTTTGTTGCCGGCCTTTCGCGATGAGGGAAAGTCACATGTTTCAATCGCGTTTGGGTGTACCGGCGGACAACATCGTTCCGTCACATTGGCAGAACAGCACGCATTGAGCCTTGCAGAGCAGGGCTGGCAGGTGTCAATAAGACACCGCGAGCTGGACCGCCAGCACCCGGTAAAGGCAGTGACGTGATCGGAATTGTGATAGTTGCACATGGTGGATTGGCACAGGAATATCTGTCGGCCATTGAACATGTTGTGGGGTCCCAGATTGGGGTTCGGGCGATCTCTATTGAGGCAGACCATGACCGCGCCGCAAAGGAACGCGAAATATGTGTCGCCGCGGACGAGGTCGATCAGGGATCAGGCGTTGTGGTGGTGACAGACCTATTTGGCGGGTCACCTTCCAACCTTAGCTTGCTCGCCTGCCGCCCCGAAAACCGGCGAATTATTTATGGTGCAAACTTGCCAATGCTGATCAAGCTTGCCAAATCCCGGCAAATGGATGTTCCGGACGCGGTTCGCGCGGCACTTGAAGCAGGCAAGAAATACATCGACAGCCAAAATGTCAGCGCAGGTTAAAAGGCCCAAAACGAATGACTGATATCTCTCTCAAGATCGTGAATGAAAAAGGGTTGCATGCGCGCGCTTCGGCCAAATTGGTTGAAGTGGTCGAAGCATTTGACGCCCGCGCTGAGGTCAGCAAAGATGGCATGTCCGCGTCCGGTGACAGTATCATGGGGCTTTTGATGTTGGCAGCCGCGCGGGGGAGCACTATTGACGTCCAAACGTCTGGCCCGGACGAGGCTGCATTGGCAGAAGCATTGACAGCACTTGTCGCGGACAAATTCGGCGAAGGCTTCTAGGAAACTGAAAACGGTCTGAAAGAGGTGATCCCGCTTGGTTGATGAGACAAATGATACGAAGGCGGACGCAGGTGTGGCACCTGATGATGGGACTGTGTCCTTCAATAAGTACGACCGCCGCAGTCTGTCTTATGCCTCCACTTTTCAGGATCCGATCAAATCGCGGATTATCAGCGCGATGGAGCTTTGCACCGGCAAACTGACAATCCTGCGCATGATCCGCAAATTTGAAAAACGCGGCGCGCCGTCGGGCCAGCATTTTTGGCGTGCTGCCCTTGATACCATGGGGATTGACCTGACCACGCCGCAATACCAACTGGACCGTATTCCGAAAACGGGGCCCGTTGTGGTGGTCGCAAATCATCCGCATGGCATGGTTGACGGGATGATTTTTGCAGATCTAATTGGACGCGTCCGACCTGATTACCGGATTCTGACGCGTTCCTTGCTGACGTCAATTGATGAGGTGGCAGGCAGTTATATGATTCCAGTGCCATTTCCTCATGATCCTGATGCCCAGCGCAAAGGCGTGGAAATGCGAGCCAATGCAATGGCTTATCTCAAAGAAGGTGGGGTCGTTGCTCTGTTTCCCTCGGGCGTCGTTGCAACCTCAGAGACTTGGTTTGGTCCTGCTGTTGAAGCGGAATGGAATGTGTTTACCGCCAAAATGATCCGCCGATCGGGGGCAAGCGTGGTGCCGATGAAATTTCCCGGTCAGAACAGCAGGGCCTATCAGATCGCAAATAAACTTAGCCCCATGCTGCGCCAGGGTTTGCTGTTGCATGAGATTGTTCACAGTTGCAACAAACCTCAGGCACCGATTGTGGGGCACCCCATTGCGCAGGAAGACATCGACAAACATGCCGATGATCCACGCGGGTTCATGGCCTGGTTGCGGACGCAAACCTTGGCATTAAAGGACTAATTTCGACCTCGAACCTTTCCCGAGGTCTTGGAAAATTGATGCAACGGCGCGCCCGAAAAAATCAGCGTGTTGGTACCGGAACATCGCCCCGATAATCGTAAAATCCGCGCTGGGTCTTCCGGCCCAGCCATCCCGCCTCGACATATTTGGTCAAAAGTGGGCAAGGGCGATATTTTGTATCCGCAAGCCCGTCGTGCAGAACGTTCATTATGGCCAGGCAGGTGTCCAACCCGATAAAATCTGCCAACTCAAGCGGTCCCATCGGATGGTTCGCGCCCAATTTCATAGAATCGTCGATAGATTTCACATTCCCGACCCCTTCATACAGGGTGTAAACCGCTTCGTTTATCATCGGCATCAGGATGCGGTTGACGATAAAGGCAGGAAAATCTTCTGCGGAGGCGGCCGTTTTGTTCAGCCGGTCAACAACTTGTTTGCAGGCGTTAAAGGTTTGCTCATCCGTGGCGATACCGCGGATCAGCTCCACCAGCTGCATCACCGGCACGGGGTTCATAAAGTGGAATCCCATGAACTTTTCTGGCCGGTCGGTGCGGCTGGCCAATCTGGTGATTGAGATTGAAGACGTGTTTGAGGTCAGAATTGTCTCAGGCTTCAAATGGGGCAACAGGTCTTCGAAAATGGCCTGCTTGACCGTTTCACGTTCAGTGGCGGATTCGATGATCAGATCACATTGACCCAATTCAGAAAGCGTTTGGGTGGTGGTGATCCGGGCAAGCGCTGTGTCACGCTCTGATGCGGTGATTTTTTCGCGGCTGACCTGACGATCCATGTTGCCGGTCATGATCTCAATGGCCTTGGTCAAGGCGTCGGCACTGACGTCAGACAACATGACATCATATCCAGCCAAAGACATCACGTGGGCGATGCCATTGCCCATTTGACCTGCTCCGACGACCCCGACTGACTGGATATTCATGGCTGCGCCCTTTGCTGCTACCTGGGCACAATAAGGTGCGTGGGGGTTCAGCCGCAAGGGCGTGGATTGGCTAAAAGATGCATCAAAATCGCTCATTAAGGGAATCGCAGGACCCGGTGCTGCATCTTGGTGGTGGGTGAGTTAAAAAGGTGGGCGAGATGACCTATGACGCGTTGGGGCCGGGGGCCCTTGATTATTTGCCGTGCAGATACGGCAATTCGAAATTACTGTTCCGGGGGCCAAGGCGTGATTTGGACACGCCGTATCTGGCGTTCATTGGGGGCACTGAAACCTACGGGAAATTTATAGAACAGCCTTTTCCTGCTCAGGTGGAGAAAGCCATCGGCACGACCTGTGCCAATTTCGGTTTTCCAAATGCAGGGATTGACGCATTTGCGCATGATCCATTCGTCGTAAATGCGGCGGTCAAGGCCAAGATCACGGTGATCCAGGTGCTTGGCGCGCAGAACATGACCAACAGGTTCTACGCGGTCCATCCGCGGCGTAATGATCGGTTTGTTTCTGCATCGCAGCTGCTGAGCACGATCTACCGCGAGGTGGATTTTGCGGATTTCCACTTTAACAAACACATGCTCAGGCGGCTAATGCTGGTGTCGCCGGACAGGTTCGCAACAGTGCGCGCAGAACTGCAGCAGGCTTGGCTGGCGCGGATGCGGCTGATGCTGGGGCAGATCAAAGGCAAGACGATCTTGTTGTGGCTTTCTGATCATGCACCGCAGTCCGGCGATGAAAATGATGATCAAACTTTGGGCACCGATCCGCTTTTTGTCACGCGAGAGATGATGGATGAAATAGGGCCATATGCCACCAAAGTGGTCGAGGTTGTTGCCTCGCAAGAGGCAATTTCAGCAGGCACAACTGGCATGGTGTTCAGCCAGATGGAGGCAATTTCCGCTGAGCAAATGATGGGGCCGGGTGCCCATGCAGAGGCGGCTGAAATGTTGATTGAGGCGATCAATTCATTGGCATGAAAGCAAAAGGCCCGCCATGCGAGGCGGGCCTTATGTCACGTTTCCAGGGCGTGTCTTCTTATCAAGAACTACAGTTTTTCGATAAGCTCGGGCACGGCTGTAAACAGGTCCGCAACCAGACCAAAATCGGCAACCTGAAAAATTGGCGCTTCTTCGTCTTTGTTGATGGCGACGATGATCTTGCTGTCTTTCATACCGGCCAGGTGCTGGATCGCACCTGAAATACCGACCGCGACATAAAGATCAGGGGCGACAACCTTGCCCGTTTGACCAACCTGCCAGTCGTTCGGGGCGTAGCCGGAATCAACCGCGGCACGGGATGCGCCAACAGCAGCACCCAGTTTGTCAGCCAGTTTTTCGATCAGGGCGAAATCATCTTCAGACCCGACACCGCGACCACCGGACACAACCACGCCCGCCGAGGTAAGCTCAGGACGGTCAGATGCTGCGACCTTGTCTTCCACCCATTCGGACAGACCGGGGTTTGCGACGGCACTTATGGTTTCAATAGAAGCAGATCCGCCATCCCCTGCTGCATCGAATGTCGATGTGCGGAAGGTAATGACCTTTTTTGCGTCTTTTGATTTGACGGTTTGCACGGCGTTACCGGCATAGATCGGACGCTCGAATGTGTCGGCATCCACAACACCTGAGGCGTCAGAGATGATTTGCACGTCAAGCAACGCCGCGACGCGGGGCATCACGTTTTTTGCGTCTGTCGTGGCCGGGGCGACGATGTGATCGTAATCACCCGCCAGCGATACAATTAATGCGGCTGTTGATTCCGCCAGACGGTGACCCAAGGATGAGTCTTCTGCGACCAGCACCTTCGACACGCCATCAATCTTGGCGGCGGCTTCGCCAGCTGCAGCGGCAGAACCACCACAGCACAGTGCAGTCACGTCACCCAATTGCTTGGCGGCGGTCACAGCCTTGGCTGTGGCATCCATTGCCAATTCGCCGTCAGTAACTTCTGCAAGGAGTAGAACAGCCATTACACAGCCCCCGCTTCTTTGAGTTTCGCGACCAGTTCGTCAACCGATGCCACTTTGATGCCAGCAGCACGCGCTTCTGGTTCGACCGTCTTAACAATCTCAAGACGGTTAGACGCATCAACGCCGTAATCCTCAGGCGTTTTTTCATCCAGCGGCTTTTTCTTTGCCTTCATGATGTTGGGCAGGGACGCATAGCGTGGCTCATTCAGGCGCAGATCAACGGTGACAACGGTTGGCATCGTCACTTTGATGGTCTGCAGGCCGCCGTCCACCTCACGTGTGACCACGGCGTGATCACCGTCAATGGCAACCTCAGAAGCAAAACTTGCCTGCGACCAGCCCAGCAACGCAGACAGCATTTGCCCTGTCGCGTTCATGTCATTGTCGATGGCTTGTTTGCCCGTCAGGACCAGACCCGGTTTTTCTTCGTCTACAATTGCCTTGAGGATTTTGGCAACTGCCAGCGGCTCAATGTCATTGTGCACATCATCTGTTGCCACAACAAGAATGGCCCGGTCCGCACCCATGGCCAACGCCGTACGCAGCGTTTCCTGGCTTTGCTTGACGCCAATGGAAACTACGACGATCTCGTCGGCTTGACCTGCCTCTTTCAGGCGGATCGCCTGTTCGACAGAAATCTCGTCAAAGGGGTTCATCGACATTTTCACATTGGCAAGATCAACACCCGATCCGTCCGCTTTTACGCGTACTTTCACATTGTAATCGATCACGCGTTTGACAGGTACCAATACCTTCATGGGCGTTTTTCTCCTCAACTCTTGGTGCCGGATGTCCGGCATTCCGAAACTCTCGTTGGGTGATATAACGTTCAGGTGCGGTGAAACAGAGGAAAATCGTCATTATTGCGCGACATTGCGCCACGAACGTAACGTCCGGAATAGTGTTAGCGCCACCTTTGATCCGCCTTTTGTGCAACAAGGAGAATGACATGGAAAAGGTTTTGGGATTCGGCGGGTTTTTCTTTCGGTCGGGCGATGCGCAATCGCTGGCCAAATGGTACAATGATCATCTTGGTATTGATCCCGTCCCCACAGATGCTGAGAGCCTTCCCTGGATGGCCGAAGGCGGACCGACAGTTTTCGCGCCTTTTGCGGCTGATACAGATTATTTCCCGGCTGACAAATCGTTCATGCTTAATTTCCGGGTTGCCGATCTGGAGGCGATGATGCGGCAGTTAGATAAGGCAGGCATTGCGGTGAAACGGCTGGATGATATGCCGGGCATCGGGAAATTTGCGCATCTCAGTGACCTGGAAGGCAACGCTATTGAGCTTTGGGAACCCGTAGCGCCTTGAAACCTAGCCGATTTTGTATCTCACGCGTTTAGGTTATGTACGACGTTCAACGGTTCGCGCCCGGAACCCACAGCACATCATCCTTGCCGCCGTTATTTGCCATGCGCGCGGCGACAAAGAACCAATCGCTTAATCGGTTGAGGTACCTTACCGCCGATGGATTGATTGGTTCGTCTTCTGCAAGAAACACCGCCAAGCGTTCGGCGCGCCGTGCCACTGTGCGGCAAACGTGCAGATGCGCTGCCAATGCTTTGCCACCCGGCAAAATAAAGCTGCGCAGTGGCTGCAGATCGGCGTTCATCACGTCAATCTCGCGCTCAAGCCGGTCAACCTGCTCGGCAGCCATGCGCAGGGGCGGGTATTCCGCATCTTTGTCAGCATCCATGTCGGGGCGGCACAGATCGGCACCCAAATCAAAGAGATCGTTTTGAATGCGGGATAATGCAGCGTCGGTTTCACCGGTCGCCTCAAGCCGTGCAACGCCAACAAAACAATTTAACTCATCTGAGGTGCCATAAGCTTCGACTCGCGCATTATGCTTGGCGACGCGCTCACCATTGCCCAAAGCGGTTGTCCCTGCGTCCCCTGTGCGGGTGTAGATTTTATTGAGAACAACCATCAACCGACATCCTTGCGCAGGTAGACATAGGCCACGATCAGCACCACCGCGATGAACTGCGTGATCAGGCGCAGCCGCATGATCTTGTTGGCATTGCGCTTGTTAAACGCGCCGCCTCCGGCGAAACCGCCAAGGCCAAACATCAGCACCACAACAACCAGCAAAACGGCCAGCACGACAATGACAAAAAGGGGATCAGAGGGCATAAGACTATCCTTTGTTGCCCGCAGATGTAGCGGGCAAGCGCCATTGCGCAACCTTTTTTAGCGACCCAGTACCCAATCCAGCGCCTTTGTTGGCAGAATACGGCGTAATACACCAGCAATATGGGTGGGGGTTGTGACGTAATACCGCGCCTTGGCATGGCGCGCTTCGACCGCATGAACCAGTTTCTTGACCACAGCATCTGCGGGCAATTCAAACCGGTCCGGGCCAGACGATTCGTAAAGACGCTTGTTCAGAGTTGTCTGATATTGCTCTGCGCGGATTGATGATTTCCAGTCAATCCAGCGTTCATAATGCGGGATCGAATTCACCCGAATTTTTGACGTGATAGGGCCCGGCTCAATCAAGATCACGTCAATATTGGTATCGCGCATTTCGATGCGCAGGGTATCGGTCAGCCCTTCAAGGGCGAATTTGGTTGCGTTATAGGCACCGCGCCAGGGCATGGTGACGAACCCCAGGACAGAGGAACATTGCACAATTCGACCGTGCCCCTGTTTGCGCATCACAGGGATCAAAGCACGGGTCAGCGTGTGCCAGCCAAAAAAGTTGCTCTCGAATATTTCGCGCAAAGCTGCGGTGGGCAAATCTTCCACCGCACCGGGCAACCCGTGTGCACCGTTGTTGAATACCGCGTCCAATGTGCCGCCCGTTTGCGCCAGCACATGGGCAATGGTCGCGTGAATGGTGTCCTCATCGGTGTAGTCCAAAAGGGGTGCATCGAACCCTTCTGCTGCAAGGCGGTCACAATCGGACTGTTGCCTGCATGCCGCGAATACCCGCCAGCCCCGTGCGCGCAGGCCATGGGCCGCGGCATAGCCGATGCCACTGGAACAGCCGGTGATCAGGATGGATTTAGCAGACATAAAAAAGGCCCCCAAGTTGGAGACCTTTCATTGCGCGTCATTGCGCGAAACACAACAAGCATCGCGTGAGTTCAACGGATTAACGGAAGCTTAACCGCCCACCAAAAGGAAATCCGCCATCCATCCTTCGGGGCCGCCATCAAGGGTGCGCATCTTGACCCAGCCGTCACCGTTGTCTTGCAATACTTCCACCGCGTCACCGCGCACCAGTTTGGTCACGACGTCGAAATCTGTGCCCGGCCCGCCCCGCACATTCACCCGGTTTGCAGACACAGTACGCACATCCCCCACACTCGATGATGCAAGATTTGCAGTCTGATCAGCCGCCACGCCTTCGTTCGGGGCAATCAGGCTCGGAATGATCGCAGGGGTATCGGCGGATGACACCAAGACACCTACATTTTGGGGTACGCCAGTGTCGTCTTTTCCCGTTGCTTCAAGTGCCGGCTCGATCGGGTCTGCTTCTGTCAGAACGTCCTGCAAAGATGTCAGGTTCAGGGCCACACGTGTTACGGTGTTATCGAGCGGTGGATCGGTGTCCACGAACGTCACGGGTGCCTCGGCGATAATAGTCTCGGTCGGTATCTCTTGCACCATCTCGGCCTGAACGGGCGTTTGGGTTTCTGCGACAGGGTTCAATCTGGCCATACGCACACTTGCTGGTTCAAACTCAGCGCCGCCGCTCATTTCATAGAACGCCCAACCCAGAAAACCAAAAGTGACTAAAATAAATTTCTTCATTACCGAACCCCAGAACATCTAACTTGGATACTAACACAAAACTTCTTCAAACGTTCCAATAGCAAATTGTTAATATTTTGTGCAGGGGGAATTGTAATAAACTCTTCCCGTGGCAGGGCTGCCGCAGTTGGTCGCCGGCTTTACACAAAGGGTGCAATCATCCGCTTGCCGCCTGTCGCGCCCTTGGCTACACAGCATCTATGTCAGAACTCGGTGATCCCCCAAACTTGGACCCAAAAGAGGTGTCCGAACCCCTGCGCCTCGCGCTTGGTGATCGCTATCTGACCTATGCGCTTTCGACGATTATGCACCGCGCATTGCCGGATGCGCGTGACGGGCTCAAGCCTGTTCACCGCCGAATCCTCTATGCAATGCGCGAATTGCGATTGGCCTCTGATGGGGGCTTTCGCAAGTCGGCAAAGATCAGCGGCGATGTGATGGGTAACTATCACCCGCATGGTGACGCGGCGATTTACGATGCGATGGCGCGTTTGGCCCAAGACTTCAACGTGCGGTATCCGCTGGTTGATGGGCAAGGGAACTTTGGCAACATCGACGGCGATAACCCCGCCGCAAGCCGCTATACCGAAGCACGCATGACGGCCGTGGCCGAGGCGATGTTGGACGGGCTGACCGAAAACGCCGTTGATTTTCGTGAAAATTATGATGGCACGCTGACCGAACCGGTCGTGCTGCCCGCGCAGTTTCCAAACCTGTTGGCAAACGGGTCATCCGGCATTGCCGTGGGGATGGCGACGAACATCCCTCCGCATAATATTGCGGAGCTGTGTGACGCTTGTATCCACCTGATCAAGACGCCCGATGCCCGCGACGACACACTGCTGAACTACGTGCCGGGGCCGGATTTCCCGACAGGTGGCGTGATTGTTGAACCGCCCGAAAATATCGCGTCAGCCTATCGCACCGGAAAAGGTGGATTCCGCCTGCGGTGCCGTTGGGCTGTTGAGGATCTGGGGCGCGGTGTCTGGCAGATTGTCATCACAGAAATCCCCTATCAGGTGCAGAAATCCAAGCTGATCGAAAAGATCGCCGATCTGATCCAGACTAAGAAAATCCCGATCCTTGGGGATGTGCGCGACGAATCTGCAGAAGATGTGCGGATGATCATTGAACCGCGGTCCAAGAATGTGGATCCCGATGTGCTGATGGGCATGCTTTTTCGCAACTCGGACCTTGAGGTGCGTTTTTCGCTGAACATGAACGTGTTGATTGACGGGCTGACGCCCAAAGTCTGCAGCATGAAAGAGGTGCTGCGCGCCTTTCTTGATCACCGCCGTGAGGTGTTGCAACGCCGCTCGATCCACCGTGTGGAAAAGATCGACCATCGTTTGGAAGTTCTGGAAGGCTTCATCGTTGCATTCCTCAATCTAGATCGGGTGATTGATGTTATCCGCTATGATGACGATCCAAAGGCCGCACTGATGCGCGAGGACTGGGGGCTTGATCACGTCCGGGCCCGCGATGAGGCAGATTATGTGTCCCCGGCTCCGGCAACCGAACCTTCGCTGAGCGAGGTGCAGGTTGATGCGATCCTGAACATGCGTTTGCGGTCCTTGCGGCGCTTGGAAGAACTGGAACTGCTGCGCGAACAATCCGCGTTGATGGAAGAACGCGCAGGACTTGAGGACCTGCTGGAAAGTGATGCCCTGCAATGGAACAGCATCACCGACCAGTTGCGCGAAACCAAAAAACAATTTGGCAAGGATTGGCACGGTGGTGCACGGCGCACGACATTTGCCGAGGCTGGTGAAGTTGAAGATGTGCCCATTGAGGCGATGATTGACCGTGAGCCGATCACCGTTGTGTGCAGCCAGATGGGCTGGATCAGAGCGATGACCGGCCACATTGATCTCAACCGCGAACTGAAATTTAAAGACGGAGACGGACCGCGATTTATTTTTCACGCTGAAACCACGGACCGGCTGCTGGCGTTTGGATCAAACGGGCGTTTTTACACAGTTTCCGCCTCAAACCTGCCCGGTGGGCGGGGGATGGGCGAACCATTGCGCCTGATCGTTGATTTGCCGAACGAGGCCCAGATTGTCGCATTGTTCATCCACCAGCAGGGCCGCAAACTTTTGGTGGTATCCAGTGCAGGCGATGGATTTGTGGTGCCCGAAGACGATGTGATTGCCCAGACCCGCAGTGGCAAGCAGGTGCTGAATGTGCGCGGCGATGTATCTGCACGGGTGTGTCGCCCGGTCAGAGGCGACAGCGTGGCAACAGTGGGCGAGAATCGCAAAGTGTTGGTATTCGGCCTTGATGAACTGCCTGAAATGGGGCGGGGCAAAGGCGTGCGTTTGCAGAAATACAAAGACGGTGGGCTGTCTGATGCCACCACCTATGACAGCGCGCAGGGGCTGAGCTGGCTTGATCCGGCGGGTCGCACCCGCACAGAGGTGGACTTGGCCGAATGGTCCGGCAAAAGGGCCAGTGCGGGGCGCATGGCCCCGCGTGGGTTCCCGCGTGACAATAAATTCAACTGATCGGGACCGGGCGTTATGAGCGATACGCCTGCGCCGCGCGGCCCTTGGACAGCTGCCAGCCCGAAAATGAGGATTGAGCCACCGGTGTCTGAGCCGCCAAAGGCTGATGTCATGGCTGTGGATTTTGTCGGCAAACGTGGTGCGCTGTTCTGGCTTGCGTTAAAGACCGGCTTTTTCACCATTCTGACCCTGGGCTTCTATCGGTTCTGGATGAAGACCCGCCTGCGCCGCTGGTATTGGTCGGCGATCCGGCCCGGCGGCCATCCGCTGGAATATGTCGGTGATCCCATGGAAAAGCTGTTGGGGTTTTTTATCGCGGTGGTGATCCTGACGTTCTACATCGGCATTGTGAATTTACTGCTGATGTTTGTCAGCTTTTCGGTCTTCAATTCTTCCTGGTTGGGATATCTGGCGAGCCTTGTCGGAGTGATTCCCATTTGGTTTTACGCCCGTTACCGCGCACGTCGCTATGTGCTGGCGCGGACCCGGTGGCGGGGCGTGCGGTTTGGTTTGGAAAAAGGCGCATGGGGCTATGCGGGACGCGCGCTGCTGCACTGGGCATTGACGATTGTGAGCCTTGGTCTCTTGTGGCCCCGCATGACATTTCTGTTAGAGAAATACCGCACGGATCGTACCTTTTTTGGGTCTGCAAAGCTGGTGCAGGGTGGGCGGTGGACCATGCTTTACAAGGCGGCGGCCCCGTTTATCATCGCAGTGTTGGCAAGCTTGGGAACGGCGCTTTGGCTTTTGTGGTTTGCGCCAGTCTTGGGCGACATGCCGGAAAACTTTGATGTTTTTCTGGGCCAGTTGGATGCCGTTATTGAGGGGCGAAATGCGGCACTTGGGTTGAACGATCCGATGCGTCTTTGGTTGGTGCCTGTGTGTTTCTCAAGCTTGATCTACGGGGCCATTCATTACCGTTGGGTCGCCAAACGCCTGATGGCAAATCACAAGAGCGCGGATGGCATTGCCTTTGCATCCGCACTTAAAGGTCCGCGCATCACCATGATTTATGTGTGGGGTAATTTCATCGCTTATTTGGCGCTGGTCATCGGGATCGGTCTGATGGTTTTTATGGCCGCAGCATTCTTTGGCTATGGCATTCTCCTGTCGCCTGATGCTGCGGGTTCAAGCCCGTTTTCGGACTGGCCGCGCTGGCTTTCCCTGGTCTTGCTGGGGGTCATGTATTTGGCTGTTTTCCTGATGTGGGGCGTTTTGCACAACACTTTCGTCACCTTTCCGATCATGCGGCATATGGCGCTGACCACCACACTGCCAGCGACCGTCGGAATTGCGAACATCAGCCAACGCGCGCGCGACGAACTGGCGCAGGCCGAAGGCTTTGCCGAGGCGCTTGATCTGGGGGCCGCGATATGAGTGGCCTGATGCCCGCGCGCGCGCATTATTTCGACGGTGATACGCCGGTGGCCCAATCGGTTCAGCCAATGATTTCCGGCGACACTCTTGAACTTAGGCTGGACGATGACACAACGGTTCGCTGGCCCCTTGCTGAGATCAGGCAACTGCCTGACAACGCAGCAAAAACAAACGCAATCCTGCGATGGGTCAATGATCCGGTAGCGCGGCTGGTGCTGAAAGACCCGAAACTCTTGCGCAGTATACCGCATTTGCACCGTCGCGCGCCGCCGCATGGCCGTGGGCGTCTGGCTGCTTGGGCATTGGCCGCGGTGGGGGCAGTGGCATTGCAGGTCGGCTTTCTGGTCCCGTTATTGGCGGATAATCTTGCGGTGCTGATCCCCGCAGAGGGCGAGCGCGCACTGGGCGAAGCCACCTTTGGTCATATCCGCGAGGCGCTGGACGAAACCGGCTTGAACCCGCTTGAGGTCTGCGAGGCACCCGAAGGCAGCGCCGTCCTTGAGCGTCTGGTCGCAGACCTGAGCGGCAAGCGCGATTTTCGCCAGGATGTGACCGTTTCGGTGCTTGATCATCACATGGTCAATGCCTTTGCCTTGCCCGGCGGATTTGTTGTGATCTTTCAGGGGCTGATTGATGCGGCGGACGGACCTGACGAAGTTGCCGCCGTGATGGCCCATGAAATCGGCCATGTGATCAGTCGCGATCCGACCCGGCACGCATTACGCTCTGCGGGGTCTATTGGGGTATTGGGTCTGCTGTTTGGCGATTTTGCGGGCGGTGCAGCAGTTCTATTCCTGACGGAACGGTTGATCAGCGCGCAATATTCCCAAAAAGCGGAAATCGGTGCGGACACGTTTGCGCATGGGGTGTTAGAGCAGGCAGGGATAAACCCCGGTGCGCTGGGCGATATGTTTGCAAATCTACGCGACAAATATGGCGACAGCAAAGGTGTGGCGGCCCATTTCCTGAGCCACCCGTCGCTGGGCGACCGCATTGATGCGGCCCGCTCAGTGGTCAATCCGAATGCAAAATATGCGCCCTCTATGACCGATGCGGAATGGAAGGCGCTGCAAGCGATCTGTAACTAGACCGGCTCTGCCGTCAGCCAAACGCCCCCTTCGGGTCGCAAGGTCAGGATCATAACAGGCTCCGGTTCTTTGCCTGCCACTGGCGTGAATTTGAAGCGCGACAACAACGTCGCCAGAATGATCACCGCTTCTTGCAAGGCAAAGCTGGCCCCGATGCAAATGCGCGGCCCATCTCCAAACGGCAGATAGGCATATCGATCAATCGCCTTGCGGTCGGCAAATCGTTCGGGACGAAAGGCGTCAGGATCGTCCCACAATAATTCATTCCGACCCAGCGCATATATCGGAATCATCACCGTATCGCCGGGCAAGATTTCGCGATCACACAGCGTGTCTTTCTTCTGCGCTGTGCGCGAGATGATCCCGGCAGCCGGATACATGCGCAGGGCTTCGTCTATGATCATGCGGATATAGGGCAGGTTTTCAACGTCATCCCCGGTGGCCGTACGCCCTTTAAGAACCGATTGCGCCTCTTTGCGCGCGCGGGTCTGGGCCTCTTGATCAAAGCCCATCAGATACATCGACCACGCAAGCGTCAGCGCCGTCGTTTCATGTCCGGCAACGATAAAGGTCAAAAGGTTGTCGCGTAATTCTGCGGTGCTCATCCGGCGGTCCGTCTTTGGGTCAACACCTTCGAGCAGCAGATCAAGCAGGTCCGGTACACCCTCATGGCCGCGCTTTGAGCGTGCCTCAATCGCGCTGTCAGCCATGCCTTTCATTTCCTTCAGCGCGCTGCCTGACATCAATCTGTCGGGGCGCGGCACCCAGTCTGGGAAACCCAAGATATCAAAGAGGCTGATCTTGCCGGCTTGGGCGATATAGGCGTCAATGGCACCATGCACCTTGTCGCGATCAAAGGTATCGCCGCCGGAAAACGTCACATCGCCGATCACGTCAAAGGTGGTCGTGACCATTTCATCCAGCAAGTTCACAGCACGCGGCCCCGCATCGGTGATCCGTGTGCACGCCCGTTCAGCGGCGTCGGTCATGATTGGCGCAAGGTTCATCACGTTGCGGTGCGAAAACACCGGCGCTGCCGCGCGCCGTTGCCAGCGCCAATGCGCCCCTTCAGCGATAAAAAGCGATTCGCCGATGGCAGGTTTGAGCAAGTTCTTTGTCACGACGGATTTCGGATAGTCCTCAAGTCCATCCAGCAGAATATGGCGGATCGCACCGGGGTCCATCACCATATGCCATCGCTTGCCGGTCTTGCCTGATACGATCGGTTGTTTGGTGGCGATATCGGGTATGATGCTTAGCACATTGCGCCGCGCCATACGCAGGCTTTTCAAGATGCCCCACGGTTCAGTGACCAAAGGAACCCGGACGGGATGGGCGGCGTTTGTGGTCATGAGATGTGCTCCTTCATGCTCAACATAGATGCAGTCTGTCCGACTTCAAACGCGGCAATTGATTGCACCCTTGTCGTCGGTGGGGTATCGCGTTTTGGATGTTGTTGCCGTTGGGGGGCTATTAATGAACCGTATTCTTGCTGTCTTGATGTCTGTTGTGATGCTTGCCGCCTGTAATGGTGCCGCCGATTTGAACAAGGCTGCTGTGCCTCTGGGTGATTTCAACCTGCAGCACAACATCGCTGTTGCACCCAAAGTGCAAAAAGCGCCGCTTAGCCGGACGGCCTCTGTCGAAGAACTGACAACGGCGCTGACCGATGCAACAGAAGAGCGATTTGGCCGCTACAACGGCGCGCGCAACTATCACTTCGGGATGAGCATTGAAGGCTATGCCTTGGCGCAGCCCGGAATTCCACTGGTCTTTGCACCAAAGTCGATATTGGTCATAAAGCTGACGGTCTGGGATGACGCAAAGAATAAGAAACTGAACACGGAGCCTTACCAGATAACGGTCTTTGAATCCTTTGATCAGGGGCCGGTGGTTGGGTCCGGCTATACCAAGACAGCCGAAGAGCAGCTCAAGAACCTCAGTCAAAATGCGGCCAAAGCCATTGAAACATATCTGATAAAGCAAAATAAGGCCGAAGGCTGGTTCAAAGGTACGCCAGCGGAAGAGGTTGTCGCATCTGTCGCTGCAGAATAGCAATTCAAGGCAAAGAGCGCGGCAAGTCGCGCTTGATTTTATTGCCCGAACCAAATAGATCGCGCGCCAGATAGGTTTGGGTCCTCATGTAAGGGCCCCTCAATATAAAGGGCGGCCCCATGGGTAAGGCAAAGTTTGAACGTAATAAGCCACATGTTAACATTGGCACGATTGGTCACGTTGACCACGGCAAGACGACGCTGACGGCGGCGATCACCAAGTATTTTGGTGATTTTCAGGCGTATGACCAGATTGATGGCGCGCCCGAAGAGAAAGCCCGTGGGATCACGATTTCGACGGCACACGTGGAATATGAGACGGAAAACCGTCACTATGCGCACGTCGACTGCCCTGGCCACGCGGACTATGTGAAGAACATGATCACCGGTGCCGCACAGATGGACGGCGCGATCCTGGTTGTGAACGCGGCCGACGGCCCGATGCCACAGACCCGCGAGCACATCCTGCTGGGCCGCCAGGTGGGCATCCCGACGATGGTTGTTTACATGAACAAGGTTGATCAGGTTGACGACGCAGAGTTGTTGGAACTGGTTGAAATGGAAATCCGCGAGCTGTTGTCGAAGTACGATTACCCTGGCGACGACATGCCGGTGATCCCCGGTTCTGCGCTGGCAGCCATGGAAGGCCGCGACCCCGAGATCGGTGAAAATTCGATCCGTGCACTGATGAAGGCTGTGGACGAGTTTATCCCGACCCCCGCACGCGCCGTGGATCAGCCGTTCCTGATGCCGGTTGAAGACGTGTTCTCGATCTCTGGTCGTGGTACGGTTGTGACCGGCCGGATCGAGCGTGGCGTGATCAACGTGGGCGACGAGATTGAAATCGTCGGCATCCGCGACACCAAAAAGACGACCTGCACGGGCGTTGAAATGTTCCGCAAGTTGCTGGATCGTGGTGAAGCAGGCGACAACGTTGGCGTGCTGCTGCGCGGTATCGAGCGTGAAGGCGTGGAGCGTGGCCAGGTTTTGTGTAAGCCAAAGTCGGTCAACCCGCACACCAAGTTCACCGCCGAGGCGTATATCCTGACCAAGGAAGAGGGTGGCCGTCACACGCCGTTCTTTGCCAACTACCGTCCGCAGTTCTACTTCCGCACAACGGATGTGACCGGCACCGTGAACCTGCCCGAGGGCACAGAAATGGTGATGCCGGGCGACAACCTTCAGTTCGACGTTGAACTGATCGCACCGATTGCGATGGAAGACGGGCTGCGCTTTGCGATCCGCGAAGGCGGCCGGACCGTGGGTGCGGGCGTGGTTTCCAAAATCACCGAGTAGGCTGCGGCCCGCATCAGGGCACGCAACCGCATCTGAAACATCAAAAGGCCGCAGCCCATGCTGCGGCCTTTTGCGTTGCCAACACCAGTCAGCCTCCAACGGCCACTAGCGAACCTGCAAGAACGCAATAAGGTGAGCAATTTCGGGTCTCACATTCCTGACAAAAATGTTATTCGCGGTGCACCACATGCAACAATCGTCACTTTGCCCTTGCTAACCCATACCGGGACAGACTGAACCATGACCAATGAGACCGATTTGCCGCTGAAATACCTGCAACTCGCACTTGAAGAGGCGCAGGCGACGGTCCGTGCTTATGATACCAAAGCGCAGATTGTTGGTATTGGATATACATTCGCACTGAACATTGTTGCGGCCGCGATGGGCGGGTTACCGGGATCAGGTGAGGCCGGGCTCCTACTTGTTACCTTGTTCTGGCTGGTTGTCATGGCTCCGCTGTTCTTGTTTGGATACGTTCTTTATCCCTCAAGACGGTCAGCCCCAAAAGTGCAGGATACGACCGAGTTGGGTCTGCAACGGGTCTTGTACGTCGAGACCAGGCATCATGGCACCTTTGATGATTTGCTGAATGCCGCTCAGAACAGCGATTGGCGCGCGGAACTTGTGTATGAGGTCCTAAAGGTGTCCAAGCTGCGGGAAATCAAACGTGGCAGGTTCATCCGTGCACTTTTCACCACTGCGTTTTCATTTGCGATGCTGGCGTTGCTGCAACTGTGGTCGGCGATGCCCTAGCCATTTGAGGTGCCGGCACTTTCCCTTTGACGCCACTTTCGCTATGTTTGGTGCAACAATTGGAGGGTGACATGAACAAGACTGCGATCTGAGCAATTCCAACTTTGATCAAAGGATGTTTTATGTCCGACTACCCCAAGCCTAACACGCTCCATCCCATCATCCTGCCCGATGGCTCGCCTCATCAGGGCACTGTATTCCTCGCCGCTGCCATCAATCATCCGCGCATGCAGATCGGGGCCTACACCTATGCAAGTGCGTTCGATCCACCTGATGATTGGGCTGCCCGCCTGGCCCCGTATCTTTTTGAGTTCAGCCCTGAGCGCCTGATCATCGGCAAATTTTGCCAGATCGCTGATGGGGTTCAGATCATTACCGCCTCTGCCAATCACCGCTATGACGGGATTTCCAGCTATCCATTTGCAATCTTTGGCGGTGGGGCGCGAGAGGGGCGACCCTCAATGCCCGGCCCGGGAAAGGACACTGTTATCGGCAATGATGTGTGGATTGGTCAGGGGGCCAAGATTCTGCCAGAAGCCCGGATCGGGGATGGCGTTATCATTGGCGCAGGTGCTGTTGTCGGGGGTGCCGTGCCTGCATTCAGCATTGTCGCGGGCAACCCCGCTCGGCTGGTGGGGCGCAGGTTTGACGCCCAAACCGCCGACCGCCTGCAAAAGATCGCATGGTGGCACTGGCCCATTGCGACGATCCTGGCCCATGAGGCCGAAATCTGCGGTGGAGATGTCGAGGCACTTGGTGCTGTCAGGGGCAAGCCACCTGCGCAAGAATGAGGTTTAAAACTTCGAATCCACGCGGAAAATCGAAGCCAGCGTGGCAATCCCTCTTGATCGCAGCGCAAATTGCGACTACCCCGTGCCTCGGCATAGGGGTTTAGCTCAGTTGGTAGAGCATCGGTCTCCAAAACCGAGGGTCGTGGGTTCGAGTCCCTCAGCCCCTGCCATTTTCAATCGTCACATTCTCGCCATATTCTTGCCCATCAACGGTCCGAAACCCCGTGTAGATTGAGCGCGAGCGGTTGAGAGAGACGAAAATGACGACACTGCCCGAAACCGAACCAAATCCGAACAGCGCAGACCTTGATCCAGACTCGATGGCGGCAATTCGCAACCTTTTGAAAGCTGAAACAGAGGTCAAACCGCCGCCTGTGAGCAAAGCGGCTGTGAACAATACAGAGCCTGTCAACATAACAGAGCCCGTGAAAGAGCGGAAAGTATCCAAGGCCAAGGCGGCATTTGCGCCTTTGGCTGATCCGGAACCACAGGCGCATGACCCTCGCCGTGAGAAGGCGTTGTCCAAATCGTCGAAAGCAGATGCAAAGGCGGCAAAGCGCGCGGAGAAAGCGCAGGCAAAAGCCATCGCAAGGGCATCGCGTACCGGGGACAGCATCCTGGATCGCGCCAATGCAATGTTGGATCGCGCCAAAGCAAAAGTATTGGCTTACCGCCCCACGCCAAAGCATATCGTTCTGGCCAGTCTCACTCTCTTGATTGTTTTTCGGCCGTGGTTGGTACTGGGGATCTTGTTTTTGTCCCTGCTTATCTTGACTGCAATTTTCTTGATCTTTGGCTATGATGGGTTATGGCTCAGGGCCATGGGGCTTGCGCGGTGGTATGCGCGGCGCAGCCGAACGCGATCAGCCGAAATACATCGCAAGCTGGACAACTTCGCGATGAAATGGGACGCAATGCTGGACAGGTTCCCCGAAGGATCGGTTGATGGGCTTTATCTGCCTGATTTTGGCGATATGGCAGAGGCAGAGGCGCGCCATGATGCAGTGCTGGATCGCCGCTTTGACAGCTTGCGAAAAAACGAGGCGTAATCCTCGCAACCGCGTAAAGCCAATGTTACCTTGAAACCATGCAAAAGCGCGGTTACATGGGTCCAGACCGAAACCCGAGGAAGCGCGCAATGGCCACCACCAATCCACTCCAGTTCATTCAGCAGGTTCGCTCTGAGGTTGCCAAAGTCGTTTGGCCGACCCGCCGCGAAGTGATGCTGACAACGGTGATGGTTTTCATCCTTGCCGCGTTGACGGCAGTTTTCTTTGCAATTGTTGATATCATTATCCGGGGCGGGCTGCAGGCCGTGCTGGGCATGTTCGGCTGAACGACGGCCAAAAATCGCTTTCAACCCTTGAATCCTATCGGCGTGCGGGCTATTGCGCAGGCCTGACCTGACCAATAGGCGTGCGGCGATTCGAGTTGCGCGCCGATTTTTTGTTCAGGAGAGCCCGGGCGCAGGCCCGATGTGATACACGGAAATGGGTGCTGACGCTGATGCGCGCGCCGCAAGACAGGGACCAGATTTCAGATGGCAAAACGGTGGTATTCGGTCAGTGTCCTGTCGAACTTTGAGAAAAAGATCGCAGAACAAATTCGCACCACTGCCGAAGAGCAGGGGCTGGACACCGATATTGATGAAGTACTGGTGCCCACCGAAGAGGTGATCGAGGTACGTCGCGGCAAGAAGGTAACAACCGAACGCCGCTTCATGCCCGGCTATGTGCTGGTGCATATGGAAATGTCCGACCGCGGCTATCACCTGATCAACTCGATCAACCGCGTTACCGGCTTTCTGGGGCCGCAGGGCCGCCCGATGCCGATGCGCGACGCCGAGGTGCAGGCCATCTTGGGCCGCGTTCAGGAAGGCGAAGATGCGCCACGGACGCTCATTCACTTTGAAATTGGCGAAAAGGTCAAAGTGGCCGATGGTCCGTTCGAAGACTTTGACGGCATGGTTGAAGAAGTTGACGAAGAGAACCAGCGCCTCAAGGTGACGGTGTCGATCTTTGGTCGGGAAACCCCGGTCGAATTGGAATTCACTCAGGTCAATAAACAGATCTGATGGATTGGCGGGTTTTGCCCGCCTCGCGGTTTGAAAAAGCCGTTTCATGTGGGAGGCGAGGGGGCCGCGGCACCCGGACCGGACCACGCAACATGATATCCTGCGGGACGCGTCCCAAAGGTGTTGAAAAAGGAGAAGGCCAATGGCCAAGAAACTCGTCGGTACGATGAAGTTGCAAGTTAAAGCGGGTCAAGCAAACCCATCCCCACCTGTGGGGCCAGCGCTGGGTCAGCGCGGCATCAACATCATGGAATTCTGCAAGGCGTTCAACGCCAAGACAGCGGACATGGAGCCTGGTGCCCCTTGCCCAACCGTGATCAGCTATTATCAGGACAAGTCCTTTACCATGGACATCAAGACGCCCCCGGCGTCCTACTACCTGAAAAAAGCGGCCAAGCTGACGTCTGGTGCAAAAACGCCCAGCCGTGAAACTGTTGGTTCTGTGACCACCAAGCAGTTGCGCGAGATCGCGGAAGCGAAGATGGCCGATCTGTCCGCGAATGACGTGGATCAGGCAATGAAAATCATTCTGGGCTCTGCAAAGTCCATGGGCATTGAGGTCAAGTAAAATGGCAAAACTCGGAAAACGCACCGCCGCCGCCCGTGAGGCATTTGCTGGCAAAGAGAACGTAACCGTTGAAGAAGCGGTGAAGTTGATCAAGTCAAACACAAACGTAAAGTTTGATGAGACTGTTGAAATCGCAATGAACTTGGGTGTTGACCCACGTCACGCGGACCAGATGGTGCGCGGCGTTGTGGGCCTGCCTAACGGCACAGGCAAAACAATGCGCGTTGCGGTATTCGCACGTGGTCCCAAAGCTGAAGAAGCGACAGCGGCAGGTGCCGACATTGTGGGCGCAGAGGACCTGATGGAAATCGTGCAAAGCGGCAAGATCGACTTTGATCGCTGCATCGCAACCCCTGACATGATGCCGATTGTTGGCCGTCTGGGTAAGGTGCTTGGGCCACGCAACCTGATGCCAAACCCAAAGGTTGGCACTGTTACGATGGACGTCAAGGAAGCTGTTGAAGCGGCCAAAGGTGGCCAGGTTCAGTTCAAAGCGGAAAAAGGCGGCGTTGTGCATGCCGGCGTTGGCAAAGCGTCTTTTGGTGAAGCCCAGTTGGCTGAAAACATCCGTGCCTTTGTGAACGCGGTGTCCAAGGCAAAACCTGCGGGATCAAAAGGGTCCTATATGAAAAAGATCAACCTGAGCTCTACAATGGGCCCAAGCGTATCTGTTTCCGTGGACAACGCTGCAGGCGAATAAGCTGTGGCGTGCGCTGTGGCACGGCCGCTACACCATCAATTGAAAAGGCGGGCTGCTTGGCCCGCCTTTTTTGCGCGCAGGGGTAGACGCTGTTAGCAATCGTCATGGCCAACAGTCTACGGGAAAAGCGCGCCCATGATTAACCTTAAAACCCGTTTTGCAACGGTCTCGTCACACGCCGGACAGCGGTCCCTGGCATGCTGACTGTTGCCGCGATGGTCCGTGAGACCCTTTATGCAACACTGAGATTTGTCAGTTGGTATCTGGAGCAGGGCGCGGACCAGATTGTGCTTTGCTTTGATGATCCCGATGATCCGGCAATTGAGATTTTGCAAAACATGGACCGACTGCGCTGCGTTCGTATTACGCCTGCGTATCTGAAAAGCGTCGGCATGACACCTGATCGCCGCTTTGTGCGCCGCCAAAACAAATGCATCCAAAAGATTTATCACGAGACTGACGGCGGTTGGTTCCTGCACGTCGATGGGGACGAACTGCTGTATCTTGAAGGTCGCACCTTGAAAGAGGAACTTTCACAGACCCCGAACGACATCCGGGGGATCACGTTCCTGCCTGCCGAGTTCCTTAATACCGGTCCGGCATCGACAGTCAGTTCGTTCAGGCTGCTCATGTCCCGTCCGCAAGTCCGAAAGATCTATGGCGACTACACCAGAGACATGCGTCGGCGCAGCGGTTTGATCGGCCATACCGAAGGCAAGACCGCAACACGGGCCGGTTTCAAGGATGCCTCCATGCGCCAGCATTTTCTGCATTTTGAGGACTTGCATCCGATTGTGGATCGAAAGATGGGCGCTGCTGACGGGGCTTATCTGCTGCATTTTCTGGATCAGGGATATGATGTTTGGCGTGCGAAACTGGCATGGCGACTTAGCGCGCGGGGTTTCAGCGGACGTTTGACGCTGCGATTGCAAGAGATTGTCGATGGTGAGGATGCAGAGGCGGGTCTTCGCGATGTCTATGACGTCATACATCGGGCAGATGCTGCACGACTTGCGAAACTGGACGACCAAGGCGTGCTTTTTCAAAACGATCTGAAGATCGACACATTGATTGCGCGCTACTTTCCCCATATAGATCTGCAGCGCGATACGATGGTGGCCTATACTGGCTGACGCCTGCGGTCAGGTTTTTGGCGGCAAGGTTGCAAATTTATCCGTTTCAGGGGTTGGAACTCCTTAAACAAAGCGCTACGCCCAGCCTCACGCTCATCAGCGCGATTCGTCGCGCTTTTGCGCTATTCGTCCGAGACGGTGGGTGTTGGCGTTATTTCCAACATAATTCCTGCCTGAGACGGGAAAAGGTAATTTCTTCGGGCCGCCGAACAGGCTCTCCGCAGTGACACACCCGGCCCCCGTAAGGACCCGAAATGTCGGGACACCTCTTGTTCCGGCAAAACTGAGCCGGAGGGGCAACCCTCCCTTACTGGAGTGAAACTGTGGATAGAGCACAAAAAGAACAACTGGTCGACGAACTCGGCCAAGTCTTTGAAAGCTCTGGCGTCGTTGTGGTAAGCCACTACGTCGGTTTGACAGTTGCTGAAATGCAGGACCTGCGCGCCAAAGCTCGCGAAGCGGGTGGGTCTGTGCGTGTTGCCAAAAACAGGCTCGCCAAGATCGCCCTTGAGGGTAAGCCATGCGCAAGCATTGCGAACCTTCTGACGGGTATGACCGTTCTGACCTATTCTGAGGATCCTGTGGCCGCGGCCAAGGTTGCTCAGGAATTCGCCAAAGGGAACGACAAGTTTGTCATTCTCGGTGGTGCAATGGGTGAGAACGCGTTGGATGTCGCCGGTGTCGAAGCCGTGTCTAAAATGCCTTCACGTGACGAGCTTATCGCCACAATCGCGGGCATGTTGGGCGCACCAGCATCGAACATCGCCGGGGCCATTGGCGCACCTGCAAGCAACATCGCTTCGATCCTGTCCACCATCGAGGACAGGGCGGCTGCATAAAGCACATCGTCAAGCTGGCGCAGGGTTGAACCTTCGCGTTGGAACACACATATCGTTAACGGAAAGAGCTAAAACATGGCTGATCTGAAGAAACTGGCAGAAAGCATCGTTGGTCTGACGCTGTTGGAAGCACAAGAACTGAAAACAATCCTCAAGGACGAGTACGGCATCGAGCCCGCAGCAGGCGGCGCAGTGATGATGGCTGGTCCTGCAGATGCTGGTGCAGCTGCTGAGGAAAAAACTGAATTTGACGTCGTTCTGAAGAACGCGGGCGCATCTAAGATCAACGTGATCAAAGAAGTGCGCGGCATCACCGGTCTTGGTCTGAAAGAAGCCAAGGATCTGGTCGAAGCTGGCGGCAAAATCAAAGAAGGCGTCGACAAAGCCGAAGCCGAAGACGTCAAAGCCAAGCTGGAAGCAGCTGGCGCAGAGGTCGAACTGGCCTAAGCCGGTTCATCAGGGAGCCGTTTTCGGGTAACGAAAACGGACTGGAATTTGCGAAAATTCCGGCATATCCCGCAGCAAACATTGGCTGGATGGAGAGGTTTCTCTGTCCGGCCAAACCTGTCTTGAAGGATGCTTTTTCGCAAAGCCTCCTTCTGGAGAGGTCCAAAGGTCGGAAGAGGTGCGGTGGGACGCGGCTCAAGAATTGACCGGACATATCCGCTCTTAGGGGTGTGCATCACGGCCCCGGTGATGTCACGCCAGACAAGAGACACGAAAGGTGACACGACACATGGCACAATCCTTCCTTGGCCAGAAGCGTCTACGTAAATATTATGGCAAAATCCGCGAAGTGCTGGAGATGCCGAACCTGATTGAGGTTCAAAAATCATCCTACGACCTGTTCCTGAATTCCGGTGATGCCGACACGCCCACAGATGGCGATGGCATCCAGGGTGTTTTCCAATCGGTATTCCCGATCAAGGACTTTAACGAGACCTCCGTGCTTGAATACGTCAAGTATGAGCTGGAAAAGCCCAAATACGATGTTGAGGAATGTCAGCAGCGCGACATGACCTATTCAGCGCCGCTGAAAGTGACCCTGCGCCTGATCGTGTTTGATATCGACGAAGATACCGGTGCGAAATCGGTTAAAGACATCAAAGAACAGGACGTGTTCATGGGCGATATGCCTTTGATGACGCCCAACGGGACGTTCATCGTGAACGGTACCGAGCGTGTGATCGTATCCCAGATGCACCGCTCCCCCGGCGTGTTCTTTGACCATGACAAGGGCAAGACCCACTCGTCAGGTAAACTGCTGTTCGCCTGCCGTATTATTCCCTACCGTGGGTCATGGCTCGACTTTGAATTTGACGCCAAAGACATCGTTTTTGCGCGCATTGACCGTCGTCGCAAATTGCCAGTGACCACGTTGCTTTATTCTTTGGGTCTTGATCAAGAAGCGATCATGGACGCGTATTACAGTACCGTCACCTACAAGCTGAAGAAAAACAAAGGCTGGGTTGCGCCTTTCTTCCCTGATCGTGTGCGGGGCACGCGGCCAACCTATGACATCGTTGACGCGAAAACCGGCGATGTGTTGTTTGAAATGGGCAAGAAAGTGACGCCACGCGCGGTCAAGCAATTGATCGACGACGGCAAGGTCAAGGAATTGCTGCTGCCGTTCGAGCATATTGTGGGCAAGTTTGTCGCCAAGGACATCATCAACGAAGAAACCGGCGCGATCTATGTCGAAGCTGGCGATGAAATGACGCTGGAATACGACAAAGACGGCACACTGATCGGCGGTACGGCCAAAGAATTGATTGATGCCGGCATCACCGAGATTCCGTTGTTGGACATCGATAACGTCAATGTTGGCCCCTATATGCGCAACACCATGGCGGCAGATAAGAACATGAACCGCGACACCGCGCTCATGGATATCTACCGCGTCATGCGTCCAGGTGAGCCACCGACCGTGGAAGCGGCATCGGCCCTCTTTGACACGCTGTTCTTTGATTCAGAGCGTTATGATCTGTCGGCTGTTGGCCGGGTGAAAATGAACATGCGTCTGGATTTGGATGCAGATGACACGCAGCGCACATTGCGCCGCGAAGATATCGTGGCATGTATTAAAGCACTGGTTGATCTGCGCGATGGCCGTGGCGACATTGACGATATTGACCACTTGGGCAACCGTCGGGTGCGTTCGGTCGGCGAATTGATGGAGAACCAGTACCGCGTTGGTCTGCTGCGCATGGAGCGCGCGATCAAGGAACGTATGTCTTCGGTCGAGATTGACACTGTCATGCCGCAGGACCTGATCAATGCAAAACCAGCGGCTGCTGCGGTACGGGAATTCTTTGGCTCCAGCCAATTGTCGCAGTTCATGGACCAAACCAACCCGCTTTCCGAGGTTACGCACAAGCGTCGCCTTTCAGCGCTTGGGCCAGGTGGTCTGACACGGGAACGTGCCGGTTTTGAGGTGCGCGACGTGCACCCAACGCATTATGGCCGGATGTGCCCGATTGAGACGCCCGAAGGGCCGAACATTGGTCTGATCAACTCGCTCGCGACCTTTGCACGGGTCAACAAATACGGCTTTATCGAAACGCCATACCGCAAGGTGTCCAATGGCGTGGTGTCGGACGATGTACAGTACATGTCCGCGACCGAGGAAATGCGTCACACCGTGGCACAGGCCAACGCGAACCTTGATGAAAACATGAAGTTCGTGAACGATCTGGTCTCAACACGGAAATCGGGTGACTATACGTTGTCCCCGTCGACCTCTGTCGACCTGATCGACGTTAGCCCAAAGCAGTTGGTGTCCGTTGCGGCATCTCTGATCCCGTTCCTTGAAAATGACGATGCGAACAGGGCCCTGATGGGGTCGAACATGCAACGTCAGGCGGTGCCTTTGCTGCAGGCCGAAGCACCATTTGTCGGCACAGGTATCGAAGAAGTTGTGGCACGGGATTCCGGTGCGGCTTACATGGCGAAACGGGGCGGTATCATCGACCAGGTTGATGCGTCACGTATCGTAATTCGTGCAACGGAAGACCTTGAGCTGGGCGACGCGGGTGTGGACATCTACCGCATGCGCAAATTCCAGCGGTCGAACCAGAACACCTGTATCAACCAGCGTCCGCTGGTGAAAGTGGGTGATACGGTTCAAAAAGGTCAGGTGATTGCCGATGGTCCGTCAACGGACATGGGCGAGCTTGCCTTGGGTAAAAACGTGGTCGTCGCGTTTATGCCTTGGAACGGCTATAACTACGAAGACTCGATCCTGATTTCCGAGCGTATCAGCCGTGATGACGTGTTCACCTCGATCCACATCGAGGAATTCGAAGTCGCCGCACGTGATACGAAGCTCGGTCCAGAAGAGATCACCCGCGACATTCCAAACGTTGGTGAAGAAGCGCTGCGCAACCTTGATGAGGCGGGCATCGTCTACATCGGCGCGGACGTGGAACCGGGCGACATTCTGGTCGGTAAAATCACGCCAAAAGGCGAAAGCCCAATGACGCCAGAAGAAAAACTTCTGCGCGCCATCTTTGGTGAGAAAGCATCGGACGTGCGCGATACGTCGCTGCGGGTGAAACCGGGAGATTTCGGCACGGTTGTCGAAGTGCGCGTGTTCAACCGTCACGGCGTTGAAAAAGACGAACGTGCGTTGCAGATCGAACGGGAAGAAGTCGAACGTCTGGCCCGTGACCGGGACGACGAGCTGGCCATTCTGGATCGTAACATCTATGCGCGCCTGCGTCAGATGATCCTTGGTAAGGTTGCTGTAAAAGGTCCGAAAGGTGTCAAATCCAACAGCAAGATCACTGAAGAACTGTTGGACGATCAACTGACCCGTGGTCAGTGGTGGCAGTTGGCACTGGAAGACGAAGACGACGCAAAAATCGTCGAAGCCCTGAACGAGCAGTATGAGATCCAGAAGCGGACCTTGGATGCACGGTTCGAGGACAAGGTCGAGAAAGTGCGCCGCGGTGATGATCTGCCTCCTGGCGTGATGAAGATGGTCAAAGTGTTCGTGGCGGTGAAGCGCAAGCTGCAACCGGGCGACAAGATGGCTGGTCGTCACGGCAACAAGGGCGTGATTTCCAAGGTTGTTCCCATGGAAGACATGCCATTCCTCGCGGATGGTACGCCGGTTGATTTCTGTCTCAACCCGCTGGGTGTTCCCAGCCGGATGAACGTGGGTCAGATTTTGGAAACCCACATGGGCTGGGCCGCACGCGGTCTGGGTGTGAACATCGACGAGGCACTGCAAGACTATAAGCGCACCGGCGATCTGACACCTGTGCGTGAGGCGATGAGCCTTGCCTATGGCGAGGATGTCTATGCCGAGGGTCTGGCAGACATGAGCGAAGAAGATCTGGTCGAAGTCGCGGGCAATGTCCGCAACGGTGTGCCAATCGCCACGCCCGTTTTTGACGGTGCTAAGGAAGCGGATGTGAACGACAGCCTGAAACGTGCGGGCTTTGACACATCCGGTCAGTCGATCCTGTTTGACGGCCGCACAGGCGAGCAGTTTGCCCGCCCTGTGACTGTGGGTGTCAAATACCTGCTGAAACTGCACCACCTTGTGGATGATAAAATCCATGCGCGTTCAACCGGTCCATACTCGCTGGTCACCCAGCAGCCATTGGGCGGTAAAGCGCAGTTTGGTGGTCAGCGCTTTGGTGAGATGGAGGTCTGGGCGCTTGAAGCTTACGGCGCTGCATACACCCTGCAGGAAATGCTGACGGTGAAATCGGATGACGTTGCGGGCCGGACCAAGGTCTATGAAAGCATCGTCAAAGGCGAGGACAACTTCGAGGCCGGTATCCCGGAATCGTTCAACGTTCTTGTCAAAGAAGTCCGTGGCCTTGGCCTGAACATGGAACTCCTGGATGCGGAGGAAGACGAGTAAGGGCAGCCGGAATTTTTGAAAATTCCGGTCCGATTTCTTCGAAGAAATCGGGCCCCCTCCCACCGCTTTCGAGATAAATCTAAGGATTGAAAATGAACCAGGAACTGACAAACAACCCGTTTAACCCCGTCGCGCCGATGAAGACGTTCGACGAGATCAAGGTCTCTCTGGCATCGCCAGAGCGGATCCTGTCGTGGTCATTCGGCGAGATCAAGAAACCCGAAACCATCAACTACCGGACGTTCAAGCCTGAACGGGACGGTCTGTTCTGCGCGCGTATCTTTGGCCCGATCAAGGATTACGAATGCCTGTGCGGCAAATATAAGCGCATGAAATATCGCGGCGTTGTCTGCGAAAAATGCGGTGTTGAAGTGACGCTGCAAAAGGTGCGCCGCGAGCGGATGGGCCACATTGAACTGGCGTCACCTGTTGCGCACATCTGGTTCCTCAAGTCCTTGCCATCGCGCATTGGCCTGATGCTGGACATGACATTGCGTGATCTGGAACGTGTTTTGTACTTTGAAAACTACGTTGTGATTGAGCCGGGCCTTACCGACCTCACCTACGGTCAGATGATGACCGAAGAAGAGTATATGGACGCCCAGGACGCCTACGGCATGGACGCCTTCACCGCCAACATCGGTGCCGAAGCGATCCGCGAAATGCTGGCGGCGATTGATCTTGAGGCCGAAGCGGACCAGCTGCGTGCTGATCTGAAAGAAGCCACAGGCGAACTGAAGCCCAAGAAGATCATCAAGCGTTTGAAGGTTGTGGAAAGCTTCCTTGAATCTGGCAACCGCCCTGAATGGATGGTTCTGACCGTGATCCCCGTGATCCCGCCAGAATTGCGCCCGCTGGTGCCGCTGGATGGCGGTCGTTTTGCGACGTCTGACCTCAACGATCTGTACCGCCGCGTGATCAACCGGAACAACCGTTTGAAGCGTCTGATCGAATTGCGCGCGCCTGATATCATCGTGCGAAACGAAAAGCGGATGTTGCAGGAATCTGTGGATGCGCTCTTTGACAACGGCCGTCGTGGCCGGGTAATCACGGGTGCCAACAAGCGTCCGCTGAAATCGCTGTCTGACATGCTGAAAGGCAAGCAGGGCCGCTTCCGTCAGAACCTTTTGGGTAAACGGGTCGACTTCTCTGGTCGTTCGGTCATCGTGACTGGCCCCGAGTTGAAGCTGCACCAATGCGGTCTGCCGAAAAAGATGGCGTTGGAACTGTTCAAGCCGTTCATCTACTCACGTCTTGAGGCCAAAGGTCTGTCTTCAACAGTTAAGCAAGCCAAAAAGCTGGTGGAAAAAGAGCGTCCCGAGGTTTGGGATATCCTGGATGAAGTGATCCGCGAACACCCCGTCATGCTGAACCGTGCGCCTACTTTGCACCGTCTTGGTATTCAGGCGTTTGAACCGGTACTGATCGAAGGTAAGGCCATTCAGCTGCACCCGCTGGTTTGTTCTGCCTTCAACGCGGACTTTGACGGCGACCAAATGGCCGTGCACGTGCCGTTGTCTCTTGAGGCACAGCTCGAAGCGCGCGTTCTGATGATGTCTACCAACAACGTTCTGTCCCCGGCCAACGGTGCGCCGATTATCGTTCCGTCTCAGGATATGATCCTAGGCCTTTACTACACCACGCTTGAGCGTGATGGGCTAAGAGGTGAAGGCAAAGTCTTTGGTACAGTGGACGAGGTTCAGCACGCGCTGGACGCAGGCGAGGTGCATCTGCACTCCAAGGTCAAGGCGCGGATCAAACAGATCGACGCCGAGGGCAACGAAATCATGACGCGTTTTGACACCACGCCGGGCCGTGTGCTTTTGGGCGCGTTGTTGCCGCTGAATGCAAAGGCACCCTTTGATCTGGTCAACCGCTTGCTGCGCAAGAAAGAAGTGCAGCAGGTCATCGATACTGTTTATCGTTATTGCGGGCAGAAAGAGTCGGTTATTTTCTGTGACCAGATCATGACCATGGGTTTCCGTGAGGCGTTCAAGGCCGGTATTTCGTTTGGTAAAGACGACATGCTGATCCCTGACAGCAAATGGCCATTGGTCGATGAGACCCGCGGTCAGGTCAAAGACTTTGAACAGCAGTACATGGACGGCCTGATCACTCAGGGTGAAAAGTACAACAAAGTTGTTGATGCCTGGTCCAAGTGTAACGACAAGGTGACGGACGCGATGATGGGGGCAATCTCCGCCAGCCATAAAGACGCGGATGGCTCTGAGCGTGAACCAAACTCGGTTTACATGATGGCCCACTCCGGTGCGCGTGGCTCGGTCACTCAGATGAAGCAGTTGGGCGGTATGCGTGGCCTGATGGCCAAGCCGAACGGCGACATCATCGAAACGCCGATCATCTCGAACTTCAAGGAAGGTCTGACCGTTCTTGAATACTTCAACTCGACCCACGGTGCCCGTAAGGGTCTGTCGGACACGGCGTTGAAAACGGCGAACTCGGGTTACCTGACCCGTCGTCTGGTGGATGTGGCACAGGATTGCATCGTTCGTATGCACGATTGTGGTACGGAAACCGCGATCACGGCTGTTGCGGCTGTGAACGATGGTGAGGTTGTGTCGTCATTGGCCGAGCGTCTGCTGGGTCGTGTGAACGCCGACGATGTCCTGCGCCCCGGCACGGACGAAGTGTTGGTCCCCGCAGGCAGCATCATCGACGAACGTATGGCTGACCTGATTGACGAGGCTGCCGTGGCATCCGCGCGCATCCGTTCGCCACTGACGTGTGAGGCCGAAGAAGGCGTCTGCGCCATGTGCTATGGTCGTGACCTTGCACGCGGTACACTGGTGAACCAAGGCGAAGCGGTGGGCATTATCGCGGCGCAGTCCATTGGTGAACCCGGTACACAGCTGACGATGCGGACATTCCACATCGGCGGTGTTGCCCAAGGTGGTCAGCAGTCGTTCCTTGAGGCGAGCCATTCCGGTAAAGTTGTCTTTGACAATGCAATGACCCTTGAGAACGCCGCAGGCGATATCATGGTCATGGGTCGGAACATGAAGCTGTCGATCGTTGACGAAAACGGCGATGAGCGGGCCAGCCACAAGGTTGGTTACGGTACCAAGCTGTTTGTTAAAGAAGGTCAGAACGTGACCCGCGGCGACAAACTGTTTGAATGGGATCCCTACACCCTGCCGATCATCGCGGAAAAGTCGGGTATGACCAAGTTTGTCGACCTTGTGTCCGGTATCGCCGTCAAGGACGAGACCGATGATGCAACCGGCATGACCCAAAAGATCGTGATCGACTGGCGCGCGGCCCCCAAGGGCAACGAACTGAAGCCGGAAGTGATCTTGGTCGGTGACGATGGTGAGCCGGTCCGCAACGATGCGGGCAACCCGGTGACCTATCCGATGTCCGTTGATGCCGTTCTGTCCGTCGAGGATCAGACCGAAATCAAGGCGGGTGACATCATTGCGCGTATCCCGCGTGAAGGTGCCAAAACCAAGGACATCACCGGTGGTCTGCCCCGTGTGGCCGAACTCTTTGAGGCACGCCGCCCCAAGGACCACGCCATCATCGCGGAAATCGACGGCTATGTGCGCTTTGGCAAGGACTATAAGAACAAGCGCCGTATCGCGATTGAGTCCTCTGAAGACGCAGATGTGAAGGTCGAATACATGGTGCCCAAGGGCAAACACATTCCCGTCGCGGAAGGTGATTTTGTTCAAAAGGGCGATTACATCATGGACGGCAACCCGGCGCCGCATGACATCCTTGCCATCATGGGTGTTGAGGCGTTGGCCGACTATATGATCGACGAGGTACAAGACGTGTACCGTCTGCAAGGTGTGAAGATTAACGACAAACACATTGAAGTCATCGTGCGTCAGATGCTGCAAAAGTGGGAAATCCAGGAATCTGGTGACACCACGCTGCTGAAGGGCGAACACGTCGACAAGCAGGAATTCGATCTTGCCAACGAAAAGGCGCTGTCCAAAGGCGGCCGTGTTGCCAAAGGCGAGCCGATCTTGCTGGGTATCACCAAGGCGTCGCTGCAAACGCGTTCGTTCATCTCTGCCGCGTCCTTCCAGGAAACAACGCGTGTTCTGACCGAAGCATCGGTACAGGGCAAGCGGGACAAACTGGTTGGTCTCAAAGAGAACGTCATCGTGGGTCGTCTGATCCCGGCGGGTACGGGCGGTGCGACCATGCAAATGCGCAAGGTTGCAGCGGACCGCGACAACGTCGTGATCGAAGCCCGCCGCGAAGAAGCCGAGGCAGCCGCCCGTTTGGCAGCTCCGGTAAACGATGATTTGGTCGGTGGTGACGTGTTTGACACTGTTATCATTGATGAAGAAAGCCGCGATTGATCGCTGACTAGTCCCAAATTCGACAAGGCTCCCATCGCAGATGCGTTTGGGGGCCTTTTTTTTACCTCTGCCAGCTAATATGCTGCTCAGAATAACCGGGGCAGAGGCATGGCAGCGCGCTATAAGGTGCAGATTAAGGGACTGGTTCGTTTCTCGTACCTGTCCGAAGGTGGTTTTGCCATGTCAGAGCAGGGCCAGGATGCCGTGCGCGAAATCTTGTATGATCCTGCACGACTGGATCGTCGGTTTCGCATGTTTGAACAACTGGCGCTTCATTCGATCAAACGACAGCGCAACTCAGATTTCAAAGTTGGGGTCTTGATCGGGGACAGCTTGCCAGATGCCGCGCGTGACCGTCTGGAAAATCTGGTCAAAGATGTGCCGCAAGTTCAGATCATATCGTTGCCGCCCCTGGTCCATTTCAACGCCATCCGGCATGCCTATGGCGCCATCAAAGACGAGCCGGACGCCACGCACACAGCAACATTCCGGTTGGACGATGACGATGCAATGCACCGTGTCACCACCAAACGCATTGGGAAAATCGCCGGGTCGTTGTTGTCTTTGCGCGACCCCAACACGCCCTTCGCCATCGCGTTCAACAGAGGGTTCTACCTTGATATTGGCAACAAGGACGTGCCGATATCGGAATGGTATGAAAAGACCCCGCTTGGGGTTGGCCTTGCGCTGGTGGCACCTGTTGGCGACCCGGTAAATGTGTTTCGACGTAACCACCGCAAGCTGGGTGAATATTACGATTGCATGACAGAGGTTGAGCGCCCTATGTTCATCCGTTCTGTGCACATGGACAATGATTCCGGGGCGGCACCCACAGGTCGCCAAGGGGATCTGGGCCGTCGCGAGATTGCCCGGGTTTTGCGTGTTGGCTTTGGGCGAACCCTTGATGAATTAAAGGCACTGTAGATGTCCCCCAATATGATCGGCGCATTGTTGATGATGGCGTCGATGGCCAGTTTCACGCTGAATGATACATTGATCAAACTGACCGACGGTGCAGTTCCGCTGTTTCAGCTGATCTTTTTGCGGGGGCTTTTGACCACCGCGCTGATCCTTGTTTCCAAAGGGCGGCTTGGTCCAATGCACCTGAACGTCGCACAGCGCGATTGGGGCTTTATCGCGCTGCGCTGCGGGGCCGAAATTGGCGCGGCGTATTTCTTTTTGTCGGCGCTGCTCAACATGCCATTGGGCAATGTCACGGCGATTTTGCAGGTGCTACCGTTGTCTGTTACGCTGGCGTCTGCGCTGGTGCTGCGCGAGGCGGTGGGGTGGCGGCGGATGCTGGCCATTCTGATCGGTTTTTGTGGCGTGATGATGATTGTCAAACCGGGGGCGGCTGGGTTCAATATCTGGTCCATTTATGCGCTGATCGCGGTGGTTTGTGTGACGGTGCGCGATCTGGCGACCCGGCAATTGTCAAAGGGGGTCCCGTCGATGACGGTGACGCTTGTGACTGCCGGTTCCATCACCATCGCTGCGGGACTTGCATCGCTCAGCGACCCATGGGTGCCGATCACGCGTGATCTGGGGCTGATGATCGCCGGTGCGTCGGTCTTTGTTTTGGGTGGCTATTTCTTTTCCATTCAGGTGATGCGGGTCGGGGATGTGTCGTTTGTCGCACCTTTCCGCTATACCGGACTGATCTGGGCGTTGCTCTTGGGGTGGTTTGTGTTTGGTGACTGGCCGGGCTGGCTGACTCTGACGGGGGCGTTCATCGTGGTGGTGACAGGCATCTTCACACTCTACCGAGAACGCAGGGTTTCACCATCCCCGTGAACCCAAGGTTTCAACGCGCTGAAAACACCTGCCGCACATGGCCAATGTCGATGGCAAAGCGATCGCGGAACAGGGTTTCCTCGTCAGCAGTCAGCGTTGACAGAGCGGTATTCGGTACCTGATTTTGCCGTGAATCGTTTGATGTGTTGTGGCTGCGCACCCACATGGGCGGGTCAGAAAAACAAACCGCGGGCATGAACCTTGGGATTTTGTCATGGGCGAAATTCATGATGGTCAGGGGACAATTGCCTTTGACATACATGCCCAAAGCGGCGGTATAGAACTGCCGAAAAGTCTGAGCCGCGCGGATGCCCCGCGCGCCAAATTCAGCGACGTATCCCATGTTCCAATCAAGCGCGACGGTCTTGTGTTGCTTGAGCAGCGGCGCACAATCCCGCGTTGCCTTGCGCAGTTTTTCAACGAAATCCACGGACACCGCATCGTCATCGTCAAAGCGAAATTGCAGGCAGGGGTCAGTTGGATCAAGCCGCGCCTCATTCAGGATCTCTTTCATCACCTCACGCTGATTGCGCGGTGGTTCCCTGTGGATCAGCGCCTGGGGAAAGTCCGCAATCAAATCCTCAAGCCGTTTTTCGTGCCGCGCCGGAAACTGGTCGCCAATCACAATGATCAGGCTGAAATTTGGATCGGTCTGCGCCTTGAGGCCCGGCAGAGCAACCGTTTCGAAAAGCTGAAACCGTTCGTTGAGGCGATGCTCCCCATAAAGATACGCGATTCTTTCCTCGATGCTGTCATGTTCAACCTGAAAGCCACCGATGGCCGGATAGGAAAATCGGCATAATCCGATGGCTTGCATGACGCATGATCCTTGTCTGGCCTTGGTGGGCTGTCCATATCAGCGCAAATATGTAAGGCATGGGCATCCGTAGGCAAGGTTCAATGCCCGCAAAACCTCGCGCGGGCGGGGGAGGCGCGAACATCTGGCTGGTGCTGTTGACACCCCGCCGCCAACCCCCTATACGCCCGCATATCTCGGGAGCAGGTTCATGCTTGCAGGTCCGACATCATAACTTAAGTGGTCACGATCCGGTCTAATGCTGACCCGGTCCTCTGTAGCCCCACTGCCTCGTTTTCCTCGGTACGGGAACGTGGCGGTGTTTTTGCTTTGTGTAACGCAAAGCACCGAAATCGAAACCGCATGGGGGTGTGACCTCCATGTATCAAATGTGAAGCTAAACGGGGATAAAACCGGAATGCCAACGATCCAACAGCTGATCCGCAAACCGCGCCAGCCGAAAATCAAACGCTCGAAGTCACAGCACCTTGAGCAGTGTCCGCAAAAACGTGGCGTATGTACGCGCGTCTATACAACGACACCGAAAAAGCCGAACTCTGCCATGCGTAAGGTTGCCAAAGTGCGCCTGACAAACGGTTTTGAGGTCATCAGCTATATCCCGGGTGAAAGCCACAACCTTCAGGAGCACTCTGTGGTTCTGATCCGTGGCGGTCGCGTAAAAGACCTTCCCGGTGTGCGTTACCACATCCTGCGCGGTGTTCTGGATACGCAAGGCGTGAAAGACCGCAAACAGCGCCGTTCCAAATACGGTGCCAAGCGTCCGAAGTAATCGCCATGGGTGGGGGATGCCCCCACCTTACCATCCGACACGTAAGGCAAAGCGCTGCTTTGCCCCCGCCAAGAGGAAGACAACGACATGTCACGCCGTCACGCCGCTGAAAAACGCGAAGTACTGCCAGACGCCAAGTATGGTGATCTGGTTTTGACCAAATTCATGAACAACCTGATGATCGACGGTAAAAAGTCGGTCGCAGAGCGTATCGTTTACAACGCAATGACCCGCGTTGAAGACAAGATCAAACGCGCACCGATCGAAGTGTTTCACGAAGCGCTGGAAAACATCCAGCCCTCCGTCGAAGTACGGTCACGCCGCGTTGGTGGTGCCACCTATCAGGTGCCTGTTGAGGTGCGCCCCGAGCGCCGTCAGGCATTGGCGATCCGCTGGTTGATCAAAGCCGCCCGTTCGCGCAACGAAAATACCATGGAAGAGCGCCTTGCAGGCGAATTGATGGACGCTGTCCAGTCCCGTGGTACAGCCGTTAAAAAGCGCGAAGATACACACAAAATGGCCGACGCCAACAAAGCGTTCAGCCACTACCGCTGGTAATCACGTCGGGGTATCCCGACGACGTTGCGCCCGTTCGGGGCGCAACACACCTTTTCAGACACTCCTGAGGAAGCTTTCCCATGGCACGCGACTATCCGCTCCAACGCTACCGCAACTTTGGCATCATGGCTCACATTGATGCCGGCAAGACCACATGTTCCGAACGCATCCTGTTTTACACAGGCAAATCCCACAACATCGGCGAGGTCCATGATGGTGCCGCAACGATGGACTGGATGGAGCAGGAACAGGAACGCGGGATCACCATTACATCCGCTGCGACAACCACGTTCTGGCAGCGTCAGGAAGAGCCGACATCAGACGGCACATCTGACACCAAATACCGCATGAACATCATCGACACGCCCGGTCACGTTGACTTTACCATCGAAGTTGAACGGTCCTTGGCTGTTCTTGACGGCGCGGTTGCTGTTCTGGACGCCAACGCCGGTGTTGAGCCGCAGACAGAAACCGTTTGGCGTCAGGCCGACCGGTACAAAGTGCCGCGCATCGTGTTCGTAAACAAAATGGACAAGATCGGCGCTGATTTCTTCAACTGCGTCAAGATGATCAAAGACCGCACAGGTGCCACGCCTGCGCCGATCCAAATTCCAATCGGTGCTGAAACCGAACTGGAAGGCATGGTCGATCTTGTCACCATGGAAGAATGGGTCTGGGAAGGCGAAGATCTGGGCGCAAGCTGGGTCAAAAAGCCGATCCGTGACAGCCTGAAGGCCACAGCAGACGAATGGCGTGCGCATCTCATCGAAACAGCGGTCGAGATGGACGATGAAGCGATGGAAAACTATCTGATGGACGGTGCCGAGCCGGACGTCGATACCCTGCGCAAACTGATCCGCAAAGGCACGCTGGCCATCAAGTTCATTCCGGTACTGTGTGGCTCCGCGTTCAAGAACAAGGGTGTTCAGCCTTTGCTCAATGCTGTGATCGACTATCTGCCCAGCCCGCTGGACGTTGTTGATTATATGGGTTTCAAACCTGGTGATGAGACAGAAACGCGCGACATCCCGCGCCGCGCCGATGACAATATGGCGTTCTCTGGTCTTGCGTTCAAAATCATGAACGACCCCTTTGTCGGCTCTCTGACCTTTACCCGCGTCTATTCGGGTAAGCTCAAGAAAGGCGACAACCTGCTGAACTCGACCAAAGGCAAGAAAGAGCGCGTCGGTCGTATGATGATGATGCACTCGATCAACCGTGAAGAGATCGAAGAAGCATGGGCCGGTGACATCATCGCGCTTGCAGGTCTGAAAGACACCACAACAGGGGATACCCTGTGTGATCCGTCTGATCCGGTGGTTCTGGAAACGATGACGTTCCCCGATCCGGTGATCGAGATTGCGGTTGAGCCAAAGACCAAAGCCGACCAGGAGAAGATGTCAGCAGGTCTGGCACGTCTCGCAGCCGAAGACCCATCCTTCCGTGTGGAAACTGATCTGGAATCCGGTCAGACCATCATGAAGGGCATGGGCGAATTGCACCTGGACATCCTCGTGGACCGTCTGAAGCGCGAATTCAAAGTGGAGGCCAACATTGGTGCCCCACAGGTTGCGTATCGTGAAACGATCTCTCGTGAAGCTGAGGTGGTTTATACCCACAAGAAGCAGTCGGGTGGTTCTGGTCAGTTCGCGGAAGTGAAGATGATCCTGATGCCAACAGAGCCGGGCGAAGGGTATTCTTTCGAGTCGCGCGTTGTTGGTGGGTCGGTGCCCAAGGAATATATTCCGGGCGTCGAAAAGGGTATCAAATCCGTTATGGATTCCGGTCCATTGGCGGGCTTCCCGGTCATCGACTTCAAGGTGGCGCTGATCGAAGGCAAGTACCACGACGTGGACAGCTCCGTTCTGGCGTTTGAAATCGCGGCCCGTATGGGTATGCGCGAAGGCATGCGCAAAGCGGGTGCCAAGATGCTGGAACCGATCATGAAAGTCGAAGTTGTCACACCGGAAGAATATACCGGCGGCATCATCGGCGATCTGACCTCACGTCGCGGTCAGGTTCAGGGTCAGGACACACGCGGTAACGCGATTGCAATCGACGCATTCGTGCCTCTGGCCAACATGTTCGGTTACATCAACACCCTGCGGTCGATGTCATCGGGACGGGCGAACTTCTCCATGCAGTTCGACCATTATGAAGCTGTACCACAGAACATCTCTGACGAGATTCAGGCCAAATTTGCATAACCGGGATGGCGGGGCATAACCCCGCCCTACCCAAACTGTAGGGTGGGTTTCAGACCCACCATCCAACACAAAACCAAGGAGACCTCCCCATGGGTAAGGCAAAGTTTGAACGTAATAAGCCACATGTTAACATTGGCACGATTGGTCACGTTGACCACGGCAAGACGACGCTGACGGCGGCGATCACCAAGTATTTTGGTGATTTTCAGGCGTATGACCAGATTGATGGCGCGCCCGAAGAGAAAGCCCGTGGGATCACGATTTCGACGGCACACGTGGAATATGAGACGGAAAACCGTCACTATGCGCACGTCGACTGCCCCGGCCACGCCGACTATGTGAAGAACATGATCACCGGTGCCGCACAGATGGACGGCGCGATCCTGGTTGTGAACGCGGCCGACGGCCCGATGCCACAGACCCGCGAGCACATCCTGCTGGGCCGCCAGGTGGGCATCCCGACGATGGTTGTTTACATGAACAAGGTTGATCAGGTTGACGACGCAGAGTTGTTGGAACTGGTTGAAATGGAAATCCGCGAGCTGTTGTCGAAGTACGATTACCCTGGCGACGACATGCCGGTGATCCCCGGTTCTGCGCTGGCAGCCATGGAAGGCCGCGACCCCGAGATCGGTGAAAATTCGATCCGTGCACTGATGAAGGCTGTGGACGAGTTTATCCCGACCCCCGCACGCGCCGTGGATCAGCCGTTCCTGATGCCGGTTGAAGACGTGTTCTCGATCTCTGGTCGTGGTACGGTTGTGACCGGCCGGATCGAGCGTGGCGTGATCAACGTGGGCGACGAGATTGAAATCGTCGGCATCCGCGACACCAAAAAGACGACCTGCACGGGCGTTGAAATGTTCCGCAAGTTGCTGGATCGTGGTGAAGCAGGCGACAACGTTGGCGTGCTGCTGCGCGGCATCGAGCGTGAAGGCGTGGAGCGTGGCCAGGTTTTGTGTAAGCCAAAGTCGGTCAACCCGCACACCAAGTTCACCGCCGAGGCGTATATCCTGACCAAGGAAGAGGGTGGCCGTCACACGCCGTTCTTTGCCAACTACCGTCCGCAGTTCTACTTCCGCACAACGGATGTGACCGGCACCGTGAACCTGCCCGAGGGCACAGAAATGGTGATGCCGGGCGACAACCTTCAGTTCGACGTTGAACTGATCGCACCAATTGCGATGGAAGACGGGCTGCGCTTTGCGATCCGCGAAGGTGGCCGGACCGTGGGTGCGGGCGTGGTTTCCAAAATCACCGAGTAAGCCGCGGCCCGCATCAGGGCACGCAACCGCATCTGAAACATCAAAAGGCCGCAGCCCATGCTGCGGCCTTTTGCGTTGCCAACACCAGTCAGCCTCCAACGGCCACCAGCGAACCTGCAAGAACGTAATAGGGTGAGATCACAATTTGGCCAAAACCGCCGTCATGCGCTGACATCTGGTTCGAACTGCGCTATCATATGATCATGAAATGCTTTTTTCCTTACCTTCGCCACGTGTTCATTCTGTTGTTTGCCATGCTGCCCGCCATGGGGTTGGCGGCGGATATTGACCGGTTTCTTGGGACGTATTCCGGGACTGCTGAATTCCTCTATGAAGGAAAAAACGAACACCGCGACATGAGCGCGACGATTGAGCCCACAAAAAAGGGCTTTAGCCTCACCTGGACGTCCGTGACCTACAAGAGCGATGGGCGGAAAAAGGAAAAGACCTACACCATTGAGTTTGTCCCAAGCGACAGGGCCAATATTTACGGCTCAGCGATGAAAAACAATGTTTTCGGGAAAGCCGTTCCCCTTAATCCATTGGCGGGAGAGCCCTATGTCTGGGCCCGGATTGAGGATGATACATTCACGGTTTTTTCGCTTTTCATCAATGAGGCGGGGGATTACGAAATGCAGGAATATCATCGGACGCTGGCGGAGGGCGGTTTGGATCTGGTGTTCCGCAGAAGCGCTCACCACCTTCCCGAAAAAGAGATCAAGGCGTTTTTGAAACGGGTGGAGTGACTGTGCGTCCTGAGAATCCGGACATAATCTGAAAGCCAGCTTTCAGGCCCGGTTCATCCAAAACAACCGGCTGTCTCGGCAACAAGCAGTGAATTGCCGAAATTTGGCATCTGAAATTCTGGCACCCCCTGACTCAGCCAAGTAGGTTCTGAGTTCTGTAAATCCCCCTTGCCACCCCGACCCCACTCCCCTATAGCACCCTCACTGACTCGGGGTGCATCCATTGCGCCCCGTTTCACTTACACACCAAGACGCGATGAGGCGGGGCGATGAGCGCTTCCCCTCCAATCCGTTGACATCCCAATCGTAAGGGATATGCACATGGCTCAAAGCCAGAACATCCGCATCCGCCTGAAGGCGTTTGATTACCGGGTGCTTGATGCCTCCACTCAGGAAATCGTCAACACTGCCAAACGCACCGGCGCATCTGTTCGCGGCCCCATTCCGCTGCCGAACAAGATCGAAAAATTCACTGTTCTGCGTGGCCCCCACGTAGACAAGAAATCACGTGACCAGTTCGAAATCCGCACGCACAAGCGCCTGCTGGATATCGTTGATCCGACCCCCCAGACCGTTGACGCGCTGATGAAGCTCGACCTCGCCGCTGGTGTGGACGTCGAGATCAAGCTGCAGTCATAAACGTAGGAGGGTAATATCATGTTGCGCTCAGGCGTTATTGCAAAAAAGATGGGCATGACCCGTCTGTTCATGGAAGACGGCAAGCAGATCCCTGTGACCGTTCTTCAGCTCGATAACCTTCAGGTTGTTGCACAGCGTACCATCGAAAAGGACGGCTATGTTGCTGTTCAGCTCGGTGCCGGTACAGCAAAAGTGAAACGCACAAGCCAAGCGATGCGCGGTCACTTTGCAGCAGCAAAGGTTGAACCAAAGCGTAAAGTTGCTGAATTCCGCGTTGATGCGGATGCGATGCTGGACGTTGGTGAGGAAATCATCGCGGACCATTATTTCGCAGGTCAGTATGTTGACGTTGCAGGCACATCTATCGGTAAAGGTTTTGCCGGTGCGATGAAGCGCCACAACTTTGGCGGTCTGCGGGCGACACACGGTGTGTCGATCTCTCACCGTTCACATGGTTCGACTGGTCAGTGTCAGGATCCCGGCAAGGTTTTCAAAGGCAAGAAAATGGCCGGTCACATGGGCGCTGCCCGTGTCACCACACAGAACCTCGAAGTTGTCAAAACGGACTCTGCGCGTGGTCTGATCATGGTCAAGGGCGCTGTGCCTGGCTCCAAAGGGGGCTGGGTCACTGTCAAGGATGCGGTGAAAAAGCCGTTCCCTGAAAGCGCCATCGTGCCAGCCGCTCTGAAATCTGCCGCAGAAGAAGCCGCGAAAGCCGCTGAAGCAGCCGCCGCAGCCGCAGCAGCCGAAGCCGAAGCAGAAGCAGCACGCCTTGCTGAAGAGCAGGCAGCAGCCGAAGCAGAAGCACTGAAAGCCGCAGAGGCCGATATTGCGTCTGACAAAGCAGAAGCCGGTGACCAAAGCGAGACTTTGGACCCTACGAAGAAGGAAGGTGACGAATGAAACTTGATGTCATCAAACTCGACGGCGGCAAGGCCGGTTCGGTAGATCTGGACGAGGCCCTGTTTGGCCTTGAGCCACGCGCCGACATCCTGCACCGCGTCGTGCGCTGGCAGCGCAACAACGCGCAGGCCGGTACGCACAAGGTAAAGACTCGTCGCGAGGTCAGCTATTCGACCAAGAAGATCTATCGCCAGAAGGGCACCGGCGGCGCACGCCACGGCGCACGTTCTGCACCGATCTTCCGCGGTGGTGGTATCTATAAGGGCCCAACGCCCCGCAGCCACGGCCACGAGCTGACCAAAAAGTTCCGCAAGCTTGGCCTGCGCCACGCGCTTTCTGCCAAGATGAAAGCGGGATCATTGGTCATCATTGACGACGCCTCATCCGATGGGAAAACCGCCGCTTTGGCCAAACAGGTGAAATCCCTAGGCTGGAAGCGCGCATTGATCATTGATGGTGCAACCGTGAATGAGAACTTTCTGCAAGCCGCACGTAACATCGAGGGTCTGGATATCCTGCCAACGATGGGTGCAAACGTCTATGATATCCTCAAGCGTGATACACTCGTGATCACCAAAGCAGGTATCGAAGCACTGGAGGCCCGTTTGAAATGACCGCCAAGCACACTCACTACGACGTGATCCGCAAGCCGATCATCACGGAAAAAGCCACCATGGCGTCAGAGCACAATGCCGTTGTGTTCGAAGTCGCGATGGACAGCAACAAGCCGATGATCAAAGAGGCCGTTGAGGCGCTCTTTGGTGTCAAGGTGAAGGCCGTGAACACGACCATCACCAAAGGCAAGGTCAAACGTTTCCGGGGCCAGATGGGCCGCCGCAAGGACGTGAAAAAGGCCTATGTGACGCTCGAAGAAGGCAACACCATCGACGTCTCCACCGGTCTCTGATCGGGTCAGACAAGCATGATTGAAAGGCCCTCGCACCCGCGGGGGCCTTTTGCATTTAGGCGGCGGCGGGTACGGGCGGGTTAAGCCCTTGTGAATAAAGATGCTTGCTATTGTGCGGCCAATGCCCCATGTGAGCGGTGCGACGTTACTATATCTATCGGAATTACTGCTCCTTACGGCTCAGTCTTACGATCTTTATGACTTAGCCGACCTGCCGCATTCTGTGGGCAGTAAATACAAGGAATACAATAATGGCCACTGGTACAGTAAAATGGTTCAACACCACTAAAGGTTTCGGTTTTATCGCTCCCGATGGCGGCAGCAAAGACGTGTTTGTGCACATCTCTGCCGTTGAGCAAGCTGGTTTGACCGGTTTGAACGATGACCAAAAAGTAACTTTCGACATCGAAGCAGGCCGTGACGGTCGCGAGTCCGCGACGAACATCGTTCTGGCGTAAGCTTTGGTTGGCTCCTTCGGGGGCTGATGATTGGAAGAGAATTGGAAGGGCGTGGCTTTAGGGCTACGCCCTTTTTTATTTGCAGCAAATGTCAGTTTCGAGCCCAGAGTCCCGGATGCCGCACGCTGCACAAATGACCTGAAACCGCGGAAAAGCTGCCTTACGACCTATTAGCTGAGCAAAGCAGAGTGTCAGTCCCAGCTCTTGATAGCCTGTTTTACACAGGAGTAATGATGTCCTCGGGCAGGTTTGATGGAAACAGGCTTTTTGATTAATTTCACGCTGGCTGATGCGCGCCCATCACCCGGACCCTGATAAACGAACTAAGCGACACCAAGATGATACCAATCGAGAACAGGCACCATATTGCGGGTTGTTCATTTGGGTTGGTCGTCAGTGCGAAGGCGAGAAATGGTCCGATCAACAAATGAAATAACGCAAAGCGCCATGCGCCGTACCAAAGAGGCAGGGCAAAAACAGCAAGAAAATAGGCTGGGAACCAGATGTGGATACCAAAGGTCGAGCTGAAACCTTCCATGAAACCGTTGAGCGGCAAAATCCAGCCAATGTGCCAATCGCCTGAGATCAGGCAAGTTTGTAGCCCGCAAAGTGGCGACCCGGGCGTGCAATTGCCAAGTGCCTGTAGCGGAACCAGTTTCAGCAGCATGAATCCTGTGGCGAGAGCAGCAAGGCCATATACTCTGCGTGCCTGCCACTTCGGCACCGGGGATGGTGCAATTGCCATTGCAAAAGCGTTGATGAACAAGGGCTGAAAGGCAATGTGTAGATAGGACAGCAATGTAATCGATTGGTTTGCGGGGTTCGAGCATTCATCTACAACTGCATATCCAACGGCTTGCAAACCCTCCATCACGGTGAAAAAGCCCAGAGTGATCCAAATCGCTTTCGGTTCACCGCGCATCGCTGTGACCGCGACTGCAGCGCCGCCCAATGCCACCATCGCGACAGACGCCGTTGCGCTCCAACACATGGCAAATACCTCCTGTTCGATCAACCGTGCCTCAAGATTGGACACATTAGCAAGGGTCTCTGATCTGGAAGCCTTTGTGACTGCGAGGCCGCAGAGGTTGGCTTGTTCGTCAAGTAGTTCAGACCACCAATTTCATGCGAGCTTTTGCACCAATGGCTGGAAAGACGATTTAGCAGGCATTCACAGATCAGAAGCGAAGGGCAGCAACGTCCGCAAAGCGGACTTCAGGCAATTACGGGCTTCTTCATTGGATCGGCATGTGCCGAGCGCATGCTCCGGTCGGCACCGGGGTGTGTTAATGCCTCGCCGCGCACGCATCCTTGACCCGGCGCTTTTCCGACCCTTGCACCGACGCAATACCGACGTTTTCCCAACAGCGGATTTCCCTTGTTTTGCTGACTTTCCAGGTGGGGTCCGGGGAGGGGGCGGAAATAACAGAGAGCGGTCGATTATCCCGCGGGCTGCTCTTGACCCCACATCCCTCATCCCCTAGACGGACGCATCGGCAAGGCCCCGGATTCGTCCGGGGCTTCGTTGTTGTTCTCCGTCAGGTTTTTTCTGACGATCAAGAACATCCAAACCGGGCACCTACGGGGGCCTATAAACCATAGCCGCCATGCGCGGCTGACAAGCAAAACGGAAGACAGACAACATGGCACTCAAGTCGTACAAACCGACGACGCCGGGCCAGCGTGGGCTGGTACTGATTGACCGTTCGGAGCTTTGGAAAGGTCGCCCTGTCAAGGCCCTCACTGAGGGACTTTCAAAACACGGCGGACGGAACAACACCGGACGGATCACAATGCGTCGCAAAGGTGGGGGTGCAAAGCGCCTTTACCGTATCGTTGATTTCAAGCGTAACAAGCTGGACATGTCCGCTGTTGTCGCTCGGATCGAATATGACCCGAACCGGACCGCGTTTATCGCGCTCATTCAATACGAAGATGGCGAACAGGCCTATATCCTCGCACCGCAGCGTCTGGCTGTTGGGGACAAGGTGATCGCAAGCGCCAAGGCAGACATCAAGCCCGGCAACGCGATGCCGTTCTCAGGCATGCCAATTGGTACCATCATCCACAACATCGAGATGAAGCCCGGCAAGGGTGGTCAAATCGCGCGTGCGGCTGGTACCTATGCCCAGTTTGTGGGTCGTGATGGTGGCTACGCTCAGATCCGCCTGTCATCAGGTGAACTGCGCTTGGTGCGTCAGGAATGTATGGCCACCGTTGGTGCCGTGTCTAACCCCGACAACTCCAACCAGAACTACGGTAAAGCGGGCCGCATGCGTCACAAGGGCATCCGCCCCTCTGTACGTGGTGTCGTGATGAACCCGATCGACCACCCGCACGGTGGTGGTGAAGGCCGGACATCTGGTGGTCGTCATCCGGTTACGCCTTGGGGCAAGCCGACTAAGGGTGCAAAAACCCGGAACAAGAAAAAAGCGTCAAGTGCACTGATTATCCGGTCACGCCACGCCAAGAAGAAGGGGCGTTAATTTATGTCTCGTTCAGTATGGAAAGGTCCTTTTGTTGACTCTTATGTCCTCAAAAAGGCCGAAGCCTCCCGCGAAAGCGGTCGCAGCGAAGTGATCAAAATCTGGTCGCGCCGTTCAACGATCCTGCCACAGTTTGTTGGCCTGACGTTCGGTGTGTACAATGGTCACAAGCACATCCCTGTAAACGTCAGCGAAGACATGATTGGTCAGAAGTTTGGTGAATATTCACCAACACGGACTTACTACGGTCATGCCGCCGACAAAAAAGCGAAGCGGAAATAAGCCATGAGCAAGGATAAAAATCCCCGCCGCGTGGCAGACAATGAAGCACGTGCAAAACTGCGCATGTTGCGGACGTCGCCGCAGAAACTGAACCTCGTCGCCGCATTGATCCGTGGCAAGAAAGTGGACAAGGCCCTGACGGACCTCACCTTCTCGAAAAAGCGGATCGCAGCAGATGTGAAGAAGTGTCTTCAGTCCGCGATTGCAAACGGCGAAAACAACCACAACCTCGACGTTGATGAACTGGTCGTTGCCGAAGCTTATGTTGGCAAGAACCTGATCATGAAGCGCGGTCGCCCGCGTGCGCGTGGCCGTTTCGGCAAGATCATCAAGCCGTTCTCAGAGATTACAATCGTCGTGCGTCAAGTTGAGGAGCAAGCATAATGGGTAACAAAGTAAACCCGATCGGCATGCGCCTTCAGGTCAACCGCACCTGGGACAGCCGCTGGTACGCCGACACGAAGGACTATGGTGACCTTCTGCTCGAAGACCTCGCCATCCGCGCCTTCGTCAAAGAAGAATGCAAGCAAGCGGGCATCAGCCGTGTGATCATTGAACGTCCGCACAAAAAGTGCCGCGTCACAATCCACACCGCACGCCCCGGTGTGATCATTGGCAAGAAAGGGGCAGACATCGAAGGTCTGCGTCAGAAGATCGCCAAGATCACCAAGTCTGACCTGCACCTCAACATCGTTGAGGTTCGCAAGCCAGAGCTGGACGCGGCATTGGTTGGTGAAAGCATTGCACAGCAATTGGAACGCCGGGTGTCTTTCCGCCGCGCCATGAAACGCGCCGTGCAGAACGCCATGCGCATGGGGTCTTTGGGCATCCGTGTGAACCTAGCCGGTCGTTTGGGCGGCGCAGAGATTGCGCGGACCGAATGGTACCGTGAAGGTCGCGTGCCGTTGCACACATTGCGTGCCGACATTGATTACGCCCATGTTGAGGCGATGACTGCTTATGGCATCATCGGCATCAAGACGTGGATCTTCAAGGGTGAGATCATGGAACATGATCCCGCCGCGCGTGATCGTAAGGCACAGGAACTTCAAGACGGCCCAGCACCTCGCGGTGCCGGCGGTCGGCGTTAAGGAGTAGATAGATGCTACAGCCAAAACGGACGAAATTCCGCAAGCAACACAAAGGCAAGATCAAGGGTCTGGCAAAGGGCGGGTCTGACCTGAACTTTGGCACCTATGGTCTCAAGGCAACCGAGCCTGAGCGTGTTACAGCACGCCAGATCGAAGCCGCCCGTCGTGCCATGACGCGCCACATGAAGCGCCAGGGCCGCGTCTGGATCCGGATTTTCCCGGATCTGCCAGTGACGTCAAAACCAACCGAAGTCCGTATGGGTAAAGGTAAAGGTTCTGTCGATTTCTGGGCCTGCCGGGTCAAACCGGGCCGGGTGATGTTCGAAATCGACGGCGTGAACGACGATATCGCACGTGAAGCCCTGCGTCTGGCGGCGATGAAGCTGCCAATCAAGACACGGGTTGTTGTACGCGAAGATTGGTAATCCCGTCGCCCCAGCAATGCTGGGGCTGACGCGTGTGTGGCAGTCGTCTTTTGTTCTTCACAAAAGGCGATGAGAACACACACCGGTAGAGTTTAAGTGAAACCTCCGTCGCGCAAGCGGCGGGGGTTTCTTATTTGAAGAATTTAGCACCGCAATATTGCGTTATTGGGTGACAATCCTGATATGTGGTGAAAGTAAGCTTTCAGTTGAGAGCGAGTTCAAAATGCCAGCAAGCACCAAACAATAACAGTGAAGGGTGGATGGATCGCCCGCAGCGCGAAGACAGGAAGATTTGTTGCTGTAGGTACCAGTTCAGGAACTTTCAAAAAGAGCCCAAAGTCTTCGGCAAAGATCAAGGAGGTTTCAAGTTGACGCAGTTCCGCTTTGAAACGGCTAGCAGATCGCGAGGCGCCATTATCGTCTGACTTTGGCTGACGCGCTAACTGCGCATGACGAAGCATTGACATATGGAGGAAGAGAGGGGATTTCCAGTCTGCACCTCATTCAGTCTGCCATTGCGCGCCCTTATTCTGGCTTTCATTTGCCGATCTCGTCAACGGCGGCTGCATTGCTACACAGTGTGGTTAGCATCACGGCTTCATTGATGGAAACAAGAGAACGGCGTGGGTACTTGTTGAAATCTTGGTGGAACGAAGCGGTTACCGACTTGATATTCTGGATGACGAGCCAATTGACGATCTTGTAGTGGACATAGCGAGCGGGCAGCTGGATTTTGAAGAAATCCGAAATTGGTTTAAAGATCGCCTAGTTCGCCAGTAACTCTATCGACTGATATATCCAATCACCCTACCTTCTACCCAACAAGCCCCACCACGGGCCACATCTAGAAAGATGTTTCTAATCCCACCACAGACGCCGACCTGATCCAGCAGTTCATCGACAAGTGCGGCGAAGCCAAACACGTCAAGAATAATTCCGTCCCTGAAAATCTGGGGCCAAACAGAAACTAACGGGCAAAGAGCGAACCAAATGGGAAAAAGCGTCGCGGAAGACGTCGGAAGAAGAAGCAGAGATAGGTAAGATTCCTAAGAGTTTGGACTGTTCGCGATCCAGTCGCTCACCCCCACCTATAATTAAAGCTCACCGACACCCGGTCCTCATCTACCAAGTTCATAGGCACCTCGTGCCTTAACCAGCTTTCCCACAACAACACATCGCCGACCTGCGGCGCGATATACATAAACGTCCGCATTTCCTCGCGCGCATCTTTCACCCGCGCGGGCGCGGCCATCATCATGGCCAGTCGGGGGTCCTCAAACTTGATCGCGCTGGCACCTTCGGGCATGGCCACATAGGTTGTGCCGGAAATCACCGAATGGGGATGGATGTGCGCCGTGTGGATGCCGCCCTGAGGCAGGATGTTGATCCACAGGTCCTCAAGCTTCAACTTTTTGCCATCCAGATCAAAGGCCAGATCCCTGGCAAATACCTTTACATGTTTATCCAGTACCTTTTTCAGGTCCTTGAAGATCGGAAAGCGCCAGGGCAGGTCGGTCAGGGACGCGTAAGAGGTGTAGCCCGGAAAGTCGTTTTCCGCGCACCAGTTCTGTCCGGCCTCGTCATCTTCGGCAACAGACAAGCATGAATCCTCCAATTCCTCCGCGTCAATCGGATTGCCCTGTTCTGACAGAGCGGCGTGATAGAGGCGGGTGGCAAAGAGCGATTTGATATCAGACATGACGTTTCATACCTGATCCGAACCGCCGATGCGATAGGCTGGATCAAAACGCCGTTTGATTGGCCCGCGAAAGGTGAAACCCATGGCCGCTCTCGTTACGACATTGCAGCCCGGACGTTGCGGAGTAACAGGTAAAGCCACCGAATTTGCCTTCTACATTGTATTCGGCGACGCCTTGCGTACCGGTTGGGCGCGCACCCGCCGGGGCACATGCGCCGCGCACGCCGCCGATGTCGTTCATCGAAAACGTGATTCCACGGCTCAGTGGGCAACCGGCCAGCGCGGCGACCTTTGCAGGCGCGCTGCGTTTGTAGATCGTGCACTCGATGTCGGAGCCTTCGAAATCTTCGCCTACGATACATTCGATGTTCCCCGACGGGGTGTTGAAGCTCCAGACATCCGCATGGACAGGGGACGAAATAAATGCGAGTGCGCAGAACAGGCGGATGGACATAATGAGCTCCTATCAAAATCGGTGTTCGAACGTGTAGAATAACGTAATTGCGCCGATCTGTCTTGAGTTGCGGTCATCGCCCTGCGCAGGGGGTTGCGCGGGCCATGAAACCCCCCTATACGGCGCACTTCACCCCACTCCACCGGGAATCAGGGTCACGCTTTTGCGGCCCTCCGGTGATGTTGAAAAGGAAGATGGCAATGAAAGCCAGCGAACTGCATGACAAGACGCCGGACCAGCTCCGCGACGAACTTGTGAACCTGAAAAAAGAATCGTTCAACCTGCGTTTTCAGCAGGCCACAGGCCAGTTGGAAAACCCTGCACGTCTGCGCACCGTCAAGCGTGACGTGGCCCGTGTGCACACCGTGTTGAACCAAAAAGCTGCCGCTGCAGCATCCGAAGAATAAGGAGCCTGAGAAATGCCCAAGCGTATCCTAACAGGCACCGTTACTTCGGACGCCAACGCCCAGACAGTTACCGTATCCGTAGAACGCCGCTTTACGCACCCGGTTCTGAAGAAGACCATTCGTAAGTCCAAGAAATACCGGGCCCACGATGAGAACAACACATTCAAAGTGGGCGATTCAGTTCGCATCATCGAATGTGCACCAAAGTCGAAAACCAAACGTTGGGAAGTGTTGCAAGCCGCTGAGGTCTGAACCACGCCCACTTAATCGAAACCCTGGGGACCACGCACGCATCGCGCCCCAAAGGTCGGGAGAAACCAAATGATCCAGATGCAGACCAACCTGGATGTTGCTGACAACTCAGGCGCGCGCCGAGTTCAGTGCATCAAGGTACTGGGTGGTTCCAAGCGTAAATACGCATCCGTCGGCGACATTATTGTCGTGTCGGTCAAGGAAGCCATCCCTCGCGGTCGTGTGAAAAAAGGCGACGTCCGCAAGGCCGTCGTTGTTCGCACCGCCAAAGAAGTACGTCGTGACGATGGCACCGCCATCCGTTTCGACCGCAACGCCGCCGTTATTCTCAACAACAACAACGAACCCATCGGTACACGTATCTTTGGCCCGGTTGTTCGTGAGTTGCGTGCGAAAAACTTCATGAAGATCATCTCGCTTGCGCCGGAGGTGCTGTAATGGCTGCTAAACTTCGCAAAGGTGACAAGGTCATCGTGTTGGCTGGTAAAGACAAAGGCAAGACAGGCAGCATTACGTCTGTTGACCCAAAGTCGAACAAAGCCATCGTGGACGGCATCAACATTTCCATCCGCGCCACACGTCAATCACAAGAAAGCCAGGGGGGCCGCATCCCCAAGGCGATGCCGATTGACCTGAGCAACCTCGCAATTGCAGATGCCAATGGCAAAGCAAGCCGCGTGGGTTTCAAAATGGACGGCGACAAGAAAGTCCGTTTCGCCAAGACAACAGGGGATGTGATCTGATGCTTGATAACGCAACATATACGCCTCGGTTGAAGGGCGTTTACAACGACACCATCCGCGCCGCGATGAAAGAACAGTTTGGTTACAAGAACGGGATGCAAATTCCGCGCTTGGACAAGATCGTTCTGAACATCGGCTGTGGTGCTGCTGCTGTCCGTGACAGCAAGAAAGCCAAATCCGCGCAAGAAGACCTGACGCTGATCGCGGGCCAAAAAGCCATGACGACCATCGCCAAGAAATCTATCGCTGGTTTCCGTGTACGTGAAGAGATGCCGATGGGCGCGAAAGTGACCCTGCGCGGCGATCGCATGTACGAATTCCTGGATCGTCTGATCACGGTTGCAATGCCCCGTATCCGCGACTTTCGCGGCGTATCGGGCAAGTCTTTTGACGGGCGTGGCAACTATGCCATGGGCCTCAAAGAGCACCTCGTGTTCCCTGAAATCGATTTTGATAAAATCGACGAAAATTGGGGAATGGATATCGTGATCGCCACAACGGCGAAAACCGACGACGAAGCCAAGGCGCTGTTGAAAGCTTTCAACATGCCCTTCAATTCGTAAGCGGAAGGATTAGACATGGCTAAGAAATCTATGATCGCACGCGAGAAAAAGCGTGAAGCACTGGTCAAGAAGTACGCCGAAAAGCGTGCTGCCTTGAAGGCGATTGTAAGCGACCAGGAAAAGCCGATGGAAGAGCGTTTTCGCGCCTCCCTCGCGCTGGCGAAACTGCCCCGCAACTCTTCTGCTGTGCGTTTGCACAACCGTTGCCAGCTGACAGGCCGTCCGCACGCTTACTACCGTAAACTGAAAATTTCGCGGATCGCGCTGCGGGATCTTGGCTCTGCTGGCCAAATCCCCGGCATGGTCAAGTCAAGCTGGTAAAGGAGCGCATCAGATGAACGATCCTATCGCAGATATGCTGACACGCATCCGTAACTCTTCGATGCGCGGCAAATCCACCGTTGAAACACCAGCTTCCAAGCTGCGTGCATGGGTGTTGGACGTGCTGGCAGACGAGGGCTACATCCGTGGCTACGAAGCAACAACTGGTAAAGACGGCCATCCGGCCATCGAAATCAGCCTGAAGTACTACGAGGGCGAACCTGTTATTCGCGAATTGAAGCGGGTCTCAAAGCCCGGTCGCCGCGTCTATATGGGCGTCAATGACATTCCGGTGGTCCGTCAGGGCCTTGGCGTGTCGATTGTCTCCACCCCCAAGGGTGTGATGTCGGATCAAAGCGCACGCAGCCAGAACGTTGGCGGCGAAGTGCTCTGCACCGTATTCTAAGGAGAGCAAGATGTCTCGTATTGGTAAAAAAGCGGTTGATCTGCCCAGCGGTGTTACCGCATCGGTGAGCGGCCAGACCATTGAAGTGAAAGGTCCCAAGGGAACCCGCACTTTCAAAGCAACGGATGATGTCACGATCACGGTCGACGACAATTCCGTATCCGTGATGCCCCGTGGCAAATCCAAGCGCGCGCGCCAGCAGTGGGGCATGAGCCGCACAATGGTTGCAAACCTGGTCACAGGCGTCACAGATGGCTTTCGCAAAGAGCTGGAGATTCAGGGTGTTGGTTATCGTGCCGCGATCACCGGGAACACGCTGAAACTGAACCTCGGCCTCAGCCACGACGTGGATTACACCGCACCCGAGGGTGTGACTGTAACCGCGCCGAAGCAAACCGAAATCGTTGTGGAAGGCATTGACGAACAGCTTGTTGGTCAGGTCGCTGCGAACATCCGCGCATGGCGCAAGCCCGAGCCCTATAAAGGCAAAGGCATCCGCTATAAGGGTGAGTTCGTGTTCCGCAAAGAAGGCAAGAAGAAGTAAGGACGCATACAATGGCAAACAGCAAAAGACAGTTGTTCTTGAAGCGCCGCATGCGCGTTCGGAACAAGCTTCGCAAAGTGAACGCAGGGCGCATGCGCCTTTCCGTTCATCGCTCCAACAAAAACATCTCCGTGCAGTTGATCGACGATGTGGCTGGCACAACCTTGGCCTCCGCATCCTCGCTTGAAAAAGCACTTGGTGTTGTGGGCAAAAACAACATCGACGCGGCCACCAAAGTGGGTTCGGCAATTGCCGAGCGCGCCAAGAAGGCTGGCGTTGAAAGCGCATATTTTGACCGGGGCGGTTTCCTGTTCCACGGCAAGGTAAAAGCACTGGCCGACGCCGCACGCGAAGGCGGTCTGAAAATATAAGAACGGCGGTGCGCAGTGAATGCGCACCCTACACAACACCGTAGGGTGTGCCTTTATCGCACACCTTCGATGACCGGGGCCTGATTGGCACTTCGGTTGGACAGTTAGGGCGCAGGCCCGCAGATCAAGGAGGCCAGCATGGCCAGAGACGACAACCGTGGCGGCAACCGCCGTAACCAACGTGATGAGACGCCTGAGTTCCAGGACCGCCTTGTCGCGATCAACCGTGTGTCCAAGACCGTAAAAGGTGGTAAGCGTTTTGGCTTTGCCGCTTTGGTCGTGGTCGGCGATCAAAAGGGCCGCGTCGGCTTTGGCAAAGGTAAAGCGAAAGAAGTGCCTGAGGCCATTCGCAAAGCCACAGAGCAGGCCAAGCGTCAGATGATCCGCGTGCAGCTGCGCGAAGGTCGGACGTTGCACCACGACATGGAAGGTCGCCACGGCGCAGGCCGCGTTGTGATGCGGACGGCCCCGGAAGGTACCGGGATCATCGCCGGTGGTCCGATGCGTGCCGTTTTCGAAATGCTGGGCGTTAAGGACGTTGTGTCCAAGTCCATCGGTTCGCAAAACCCGTATAACATGATCCGCGCCACCATGGACGGATTGCGCAAGGAATCTTCACCTCGCTCCGTCGCACAGCGTCGCGGCAAGAAGGTGGCGGACATCCTGCCAAAAACCGACGTCAAAATCGACGAGCAAAGCGATTTGGCCCACAACAGCCCGTCCGCTTCTGCGACAGCAGACGCGTAAGGAGAGAGCATCATGGCTAAAACAATCGTCATCAAACAGATCGGTTCCCCGATCCGCCGCCCCGCCAAACAGAAACAGACACTGATCGGTCTGGGCCTGAACAAAATGCACCGTGTGCGCGAACTGGAAGACACCCCAGCCGTGCGCGGCATGATCAACAAGATCAGCCATATGGTTGAGATTGTGGAAGAGAAGGGATAACGATTTCTTCGCTTCGAAGAAATCGGATCGGAGTTTTTGAAAACTCCGTGTGCCAGAGATTGAGCGCCTCGCAGGAAACTGCGGGGCGTTTTCAATGTTCTGTATCTGATAAACGGCTTTGCAATTTGTCTGCCGCCGCTCCGCTTTTTATCTCTCCAATGATCAACTTACCTGCAATGGTGCCTGCTCCAAAACCTATTGGATTCAAACCAGTTATCAGCGCGCCAATCGCTCCACAAAAAAGTATTACGCCCGCAGGGGCAGTTGTATGTCCCAGTGCTTCTGGCGAAATGTACTCTTGCAGTTTTGGAAGCGCAGAATTTACGTAACGCTCCGTCCAAGATGACAATTTTCTAAGTTCTTTCTCATCCGGTTCATTCGCGAGAGGAAGTATTGTCAGGAGTATTTCAAGATTTCTTGAAAGCGCATCTAGTAAGGCAATCAATCGCTCGCGATGCTCTGGCTTCTCAGCGCCTAGAAAATTATCCTTCCTAATCCGCTCTCGGAATTCGGCTATTGCTTCAAGTGTGCCTCGTGCCAACATGATTATACTCGTGGCGTTCCGTTTGGAATTTTCCCTGACTATATGTTCTGAAACATATCCGGCTACAACTTTATCTGCTAAACTTGGTTGCTTCTCTTCGCTGGTATTAGCAGCCATGGTTCTCAATGCCTCAACCATGATAAGAAAATCATTAAGATCAGTTTGAGTTACAATTTCACTATCCTGAATGCCAATCTCGTTAGCATCATTGAAGACTTGATCTAAAACGAGAAGCGTTTTCTGCGGTTCCGCCTGAAGGCAAAATGAAACAAGTCGATTGCCCTTGGAAGTTCCAAGATCGGCGTACCGTTCACTAGCAATGTCGACTGCCCAATGCTGCATGAACCAGTCTCTGAAGGAGGTGTCAGAGTGGTCTAATACATAGCCGATACCTCGAGGGTGAGAGACAAACTTTTTGATAGCGTGTTTTTGATGAGTAGTGAGCTTGGTCATTATCAATCGGTAGTATGCCCAGAGAGGTTCTTCAAGTGGACTGATATACCCTTGCCGCACTACCTGCTATCCCCTATACGCCCCCAGTGGCCCCGAATCCGGCCATCTTATTTATCAACGCCGCGTTTGCTCACTCCCGTCGCTGGGGAGCATTTCCGGCAAAAGGAGAAGCGACATGAAACTGCATGAACTTTCAGACAACGAAGGTGCCACCAAGAAACGCAAGCGCGTTGGTCGTGGCCCAGGCTCCGGCACCGGTAAGATGGGTGGCCGTGGTATCAAAGGTCAAAAATCCCGCTCAGGTGTGGCGATCAATGGCTACGAAGGCGGCCAAATGCCCCTCTACCAACGTCTGCCAAAGCGTGGCTTTAACAAGCCGAACCGCAAATCCTATGCCGTGGTGAACCTTGGTCTGATCCAGAAATTCATCGACGCCAAAAAGCTCGACGCAAAGAAAGCCATCGACGGCGCGGCATTGGTCGCGTCCGGCCTCGTGCGCCGTGAGCTTGACGGTATCCGCGTGTTGGCCAAGGGTGATATCACCTCCAAAGTCGATTTGCAGGTTGCTGGCGCATCCAAGTCAGCGATCGAAGCGGTGGAAAAAGCGGGCGGCAAACTGACCGTCGCGGCACCGAAAGTGGCCGAAACAACCGCGTAAAGCGGCCTTAAGGCTTGTGAGCGGGCCGCGTCCCGCTTACATAACTTCAAGTTTTCCTTAATGCCGCCTGCCGGAAAACGGTTCGGGCGGTATTTTCGTTATAGAAAAGAGCCCTCACATGGTATCTGCCGTCGAAAACATGGCCGCCAACACCAGCTGGTCCGCGTTGGGCAAAGCAACGGACCTGCGCAACCGCATCCTCTTTACCCTCGGCCTGCTGATCGTTTACCGCCTTGGCACGTTTATCCCGGTGCCTGGCATCGACGGTGGCGCGCTGCGCGACTTTATGGAGCAGGCGGGTCAGGGCATCGGCGGCATGGTCAGCATGTTCACCGGTGGCGCTTTGGGTCGGATGGGTATCTTTGCCCTTGGCATCATGCCCTATATTTCGGCCTCGATCATTGTGCAGCTTCTGACCTCGATGGTGCCTTCGCTTGAGGCAATCAAGAAAGAGGGCGAACAGGGCCGCAAAAAGATCAACCAGTACACGCGCTATGGAACCGTGGCGCTGGCGACGTTGCAGTCTTACGGGTTGGCCGTGTCACTGGAGGCGGGCGATATCGCCGCTGATCCGGGGCTTTATTTCCGCATTGCCTGTATGATCACGCTGGTGGGCGGCACCATGTTCCTGATGTGGCTGGGTGAACAGATCACCGCACGCGGCATTGGCAACGGTATTTCGCTGATCATCTTTGTCGGCATCATCGCCGAGGTTCCTGCGGCGATTGCACAGTTCTTTGCCTCTGGCCGGTCCGGCGCGATCAGCCCGGCGGTGATTATCGCGGTGCTGGTCATGGTGATCGTCACCATCATGTTCGTGGTGTTCATGGAGCGTGCCCAGCGCAAGATCCACATTCAATACCCGCGTCGTCAGGTCGGGATGAAGATGTATGATGGCGGGGCCTCGCACCTGCCGGTAAAAGTGAACCCTGCGGGCGTTATCCCGGCGATCTTTGCCTCATCCTTGCTGTTGCTGCCTGTCACCATCAGCACCTTTTCGGGGAATTCGACCAGCCCGATTATGTCATGGCTTCTGGCGAACTTTGGCCCCGGTCAGCCCCTCTATCTGTTGTTCTTTGTGGCGATGATCGTGTTCTTTGCGTATTTCTATACGTTCAACGTCAGCTTTAAACCCGACGACGTTGCCGAAAACCTCAAGAACCAAAACGGCTTTGTCCCCGGTATCCGTCCCGGTAAAAAGACCGCCGAATATCTGGAATACGTGGTGAACCGGGTTCTGGTTCTAGGTGCGGCCTATCTGGCGGCGGTTTGTATCCTGCCAGAAATCCTGCGCGGGCAGTTTGCCATTCCATTTTATTTTGGCGGCACATCGGTGCTGATTGTGGTATCCGTGACAATGGACACGATTCAACAGGTTCAAAGTCACCTGTTGGCCCATCAATATGAAGGTCTGCTGGAGCGGTCGCAGTTACGCGGCAAAGGTGCTGGCAAAAAAGGCCCACGCAAAAAACGGAGCCCAGTACGTCGATGAACATAATTCTTCTCGGGCCTCCGGGCGCAGGCAAAGGCACACAAGCACGCTATCTGGTTGAGAACCGCAACATGGTCCAGCTTTCCACTGGCGACATGCTGCGCGAGGCCAAGGATTCTGGCACGGAAATGGGCAAGATGGTCGCCGGTGTCATGGCGCGCGGCGAATTGGTCACCGATGAGATTGTCATCGGGCTGATCAAAGAGAAGCTGGAAAGTGATACAACCCACGACGGTTTCATCTTTGATGGCTTTCCCCGCACGTTGGAGCAAGCCGACGCATTGGCGGACTTGATGGAATTTGAAGGGCAACGGATCGACGCCGTGATTGAGATGCGCGTTGACGATGATGCCCTTGTGGAACGGATTACCGCGCGGTCTACCTGCGGCAATTGCGGTGAGGTCTTTAATGACAAAACCAAGCCGATCCCCGCTGATGGCAAATGTGACCACTGCGGCGGCACCGAATTCAAACGCCGTGCCGATGATAACGAAGAAAGCCTCAAGATCCGGTTGATGGCCTACTACAAACAGACCTCGCCGCTGATTGGGTACTACTATGCCAAAGGTTTGCTGAAGGCTGTGAACGGTCTGGGTGAGATCGAAGAGGTGCAGGCTGAGATTGCGGCGGCGCTTAAGGGCTAACGCATGTTCGCATGTCTCATTTTGCCGCTTCGGACCTCATTCTCGGCATGAAATTTTCCCAAGGCACCGGGGCCTGACCGCCGTCTGGGCGCGGCCCGATCAACGCGCCTTGACGCCCTGTGCAAAACCTCCTAATCACCCCTATCTCTAACGAGAATCAATTTGCGACGAGGGTAGCGCCCGACATCGCAAGATCACCTGATCAGCTCAAGCCCGGTGGCCTAATCGCCTCGGGCTAATGTTGTGAAAAAAGGGTCTGGTATGACGGACCCGCAACGAAAAGGAATATGACACGTGGCACGTATTGCCGGCGTAAACATCCCGACTGCAAAGCGGGTTCCAATCGCCCTCACATATATCACTGGTATCGGCAACTCTTCCGCAGAAGCGATCTGCGAAGCGGTTGGTATTGACCGTTCACGTCGCGTGAACGAGCTTTCTGATGCCGAAGTTCTGGCCGTGCGCGAGCACATCGACGCAAACTTCACCGTTGAAGGTGACCTGCGCCGTGACACCCAGATGAACATCAAGCGTCTGATGGACCTTGGTTGCTACCGTGGCCTGCGCCACCGTCGCAACCTGCCGGTTCGTGGTCAGCGTACCCACACCAATGCTCGCACCCGCAAAGGCCCCGCTAAGGCCATTGCCGGCAAGAAGAAATAAGGGAGGGTCTGACCAATGGCACGTGAAAAGACACGCGTTAAGAAGAAGGTTTCCAAGAACATCGCCGCAGGTGTGGCGCATGTGAACTCTTCCTTTAACAACACAAAAATCCTGATCTCTGACGTTCAGGGCAATGCGATTGCATGGTCCTCTGCGGGCACAATGGGTTTCAAGGGGTCACGTAAATCGACACCCTATGCCGCCCAAATGGCAGCAGAAGATGTGGGCCGTAAGGCTGCGGACCACGGCGTGAAAACGCTGGAGGTCGAAGTGCAAGGCCCTGGCTCAGGCCGTGAGAGCGCATTGCGCGCTTTGGCTGCCGCTGGTTTCAACATCACCTCGATCCGTGATGTGACGCCAATGGCCCACAACGGCTGCCGCCCACCAAAGCGCCGCCGCGTCTAAGAGAGATATTTCTATTCGGGGCCGGGTGTTTTGCTCGGCCCCATACCGCTTTTTTGAAACCTCGAGCGTTTGTGTCTTTTGGACATGAAGCACAAACAAGGATGGAGGGACCGCATGATCCATAAAAATTGGGCTGAATTGATTAAGCCAACACAACTTGAAGTCAAACAGGGCAATGACCCTGCGCGTCAGGCAACCGTTGTGGCCGAACCGCTGGAACGCGGTTTTGGTCTGACCATGGGCAACGCGTTGCGTCGCGTTCTGATGTCGTCACTGCAAGGTGCCGCGATCACGTCCGTGCAAATCGACAACGTGCTGCATGAGTTCTCAAGCGTCGCCGGTGTGCGTGAAGACGTCACCGACATCATCCTGAACCTCAAGGGTGTCAGCATCCGTATGGAAGTCGAAGGGCCAAAGCGCCTGTCGATTTCGGCCAAAGGTCCGGGCGTTGTCACGGCTGGCGATATCAGCGAATCCGCTGGCATCGAAATTCTCAACCGTGATCATGTGATCTGTCACCTTGATGACGGCGCGGACGTGTACATGGAACTGACCGTGAACACGGGCAAAGGCTATGTTTCGGCTGAAAAGAACAAGCCAGAGGATGCGCCAATTGGTTTGATCCCAATCGACGCGATCTATAGCCCGGTCAAGAAGGTGTCATATGATGTGCAACCAACCCGCGAAGGTCAGGTGCTGGATTATGACAAACTGACGATGAAGGTCGAAACCGATGGGTCGATCACGCCGGATGACGCCGTGGCGTTTGCCGCGCGTATCCTGCAGGACCAATTGGGTATCTTCGTGAACTTTGACGAACCTGAATCAGCGTCTCATCAGGACGATGACGATGGTTTGGAATTCAACCCGCTGCTCTTGAAGAAAGTGGACGAGTTGGAATTGTCTGTGCGTTCGGCAAACTGCCTCAAGAACGACAACATCGTTTACATCGGCGATCTGATCCAGAAGACCGAAGCGGAAATGCTGCGCACGCCGAACTTTGGCCGCAAGTCCCTGAACGAGATCAAGGAAGTGCTGTCAGGCATGGGTCTGCACCTTGGTATGGACGTCGAGGACTGGCCACCGGACAATATCGAAGACCTCGCCAAGAAGTTCGAGGATTCGTTCTAAACAACAAAGGTGGGCGATGCGCCCACCTTACGACACGACCGGGAATAATTCCCCAATAAGGCCGCTGACACGCATCACGGCTGGTACAAAGTATAAATGCCCGTAGAGGGCCATCTAGGAGACTACAAAATGCGTCACGCACGTGGATACCGCCGCCTGAACCGCACACATGAGCACCGCAAGGCGCTCTGGGCGAACATGGCAGGCTCGCTCATCGAACATGAGCAGATCAAGACAACATTGCCCAAGGCCAAAGAACTGCGCCCGATCATCGAAAAGATGATCACGCTGGCCAAACGTGGTGATTTGCACGCCCGCCGTCAGGCAGCGTCAAAACTGAAAGAAGATCAGTACGTTACCAAACTGTTCGACATCCTTGGCCCACGGTACAAAGATCGCCAGGGTGGTTATGTGCGCGTGCTCAAGGCCGGTTTCCGCTATGGCGACATGGCCCCGATGGCGATCATCGAATTTGTGGACCGTGACCGCGACGCCAAAGGCGCCGGCGACAAAGCCCGTGTGGCCGCCGAAGAAGCAGCTGCAGACGAATAAATTCAAGCCGCATTTTGCGACTGTAAAGCCCCGCCATTGGCGGGGTTTTTTATTTTGTGCGATGCGAAAGCATGACCAGATTGAGCAGAGGAGTTGCGCATCGCCGCAAGGCTGCGCATATCAGGACTATGAGATATTTACTTTTGATCCTTGCCTTGATGGCCGCCCCGCTGGCCGCGCAACAGGTCCCGCAATCGGCCGCACAGATGCAGCTCAGCTTTGTGCCGTTGGTCAAACAGGCCGCCCCGGCCGTCGTCAACATCTATGCCAAGATCATGTCCGCACCCCAGCGCACGCCGCTGCAATCCGATCCGTTTTTTGAGCGGTTCTTTCGGGATCCGTTCTCGGAAAAGCCGCGTGTGCAGAATTCTCTTGGGTCCGGGGTGATCTTGTCCGAGGACGGGATTATCGTGTCGAATTATCATGTGGTCGGAATGGCCACGGATATTCGTGTGGTGTTGAACGACCGGCGCGAATTCAGCGCGCGGGTGCTTTTGAGCGATGCTGATGCGGATCTTGCGATCCTCAAGATTGACGCACCCGAGAGTTTGCCCTTTCTCCCTCTGCGCGAAAGCGATGGGGTTGAGGTGGGTGAATTGACGCTGGCGATTGGAAACCCGTTTGGTGTGGGGCAAACCGTCAGCAGCGGGATTGTGTCCGGTCTGGCGCGGTCAGGTGCCGCGGGCAATGGCGGACTTGGGTATTTCATACAGACCGACGCGCCGATCAATCCCGGCAACTCTGGCGGTGCCTTGATTGATATCGAGGGGCGTTTGATTGGGGTAAATACGTCGATCCTGACCAGATCCGGCGGGTCAAATGGCATCGGTTTTGCGATCCCTGCCGATCTGGTTGCAGCATTTGTTGCGCAGGCGCGTGCAGGTGCTGCGCAGTTTGAGCGGCCTTGGGCGGGGATCAATGGTCAGCCGGTTGATGCGGATATGGCGGGACCCTTGGGCCTGGATCGGCCTGGCGGCATCATTGTGTCCGGCCTGCATGCGGTGAGCCCCTTCTTGACTGCGGGTCTGGCGGTTGGGGATGTCATCGTCTCTGTGGACGGTCAGTTGGTGAACACGCCCGCAGAGATGATCTATCGCATGAGTGTCGCGGGGTCCGGGCAGACAGTCCAAGTGGCGCGGCTGCGCGACGGCCAATCCGCTGAAATCGAGGTGGCGTTGATCGGAGCACCTGATGATCCACCGCGTGCGCAACTGGCCTTGGATGAGCAGAGCATGCTGCCCGGTCTGACCATCGCGCGGGTCAATCCGGCACTGATATCTGAGATGAATTTGCCGTTGGAGGCCACCGGGGTCGTTGTTGTGGATGCAGGTCCGTTTGCGCCGCGCGTGGGCCTGGGTACCGGCGATCTTATTCTCAGCGTCAACGGCGTTGAGATCACGCACCCTGATGAGGTTGCAACTGTGCTTAGTGGGCAGGTGCGGCGTGTTCAGATGCTGATTCAACGTGGTGATCGGCGTATTTCCCTGCGGTTTCGGGTCTGAGCATGGTCGATTTATTCGATAACGGCGCGGCTTTGCCCGACAGCGCCCACCGGCCTTTGGCGGATCGGTTGCGTCCCAAGGCCTTGTCGGAGGTCATCGGCCAGCAAAAGGTACTGGGACCGGACGCACCCCTGACCGTCATGTTGGCCTCTGGTGCGCTAAGCTCGCTTATTTTTTGGGGCCCGCCCGGCGTTGGCAAAACCACCATCGCGCGGTTGCTGGCGGATGAGACGGACCTGCATTTTGTGCAAATATCTGCGATTTTCAGCGGTGTGCCGGAACTGCGCAAAGTATTTGAGGCCGCCAAGATACGGCGTCAAAACGGGCAGGGGACATTGCTTTTCGTTGATGAAATCCATCGCTTTAACAAAGCGCAGCAAGACGGGTTTTTGCCGCATATGGAGGATGGCACCATCCTTCTTGTCGGGGCGACCACGGAAAACCCCAGTTTTGAGCTGAACGCCGCTGTGCTGAGCCGCGCTCAGGTTTTGGTGTTGGAGCGGCTGCCGCTGTCCGATCTGGAGAAACTCGCGCAGCGGGCTGAGCAGGAGGTGGGCAAACCGCTGCCATTGGACGGTCCGGCGCGTGAGGCATTGCTTGAGATGGCGGACGGCGACGGGCGCGCGTTGTTGAACCTGATCGAACAAGTGGTGGCGTGGAAGGGCGAAGGCAAGCTGGATAAAACTGCGCTTGCGACTCGTCTGATGCGCCGGGCGGCGCAATACGACAAGGGCGGCGATGCGCATTACAATCTGATTTCCGCGCTGCACAAGTCGGTGCGAGGGTCGGACCCGGATGCGGCACTTTATTGGTTTGCGCGGATGTTGGAGGGTGGTGAGGATCCACGCTATCTGGCGCGCCGGATCACCCGGATGGCGGTGGAGGACATCGGTCTGGCCGACCCACAGGCGCAGGCGGTGTGTTTGCAATCATGGGAGACCTTTGAACGCCTAGGCAGCCCCGAGGGGGAACTGGCGCTGGCCCAAGCGGTGGCCTATCTGGCGCTCGCCCCGAAATCGAACGCCGCCTATGTTGCCTATAAAGGGGCGCGCAAGGCAGCCAAGGAAACCGGGTCAGAACCGCCGCCAAAGCATATTCTGAATGCGCCGACCAAGATGATGAAAGAACAAGGATACGGCGCGGGTTATGCCTATGACCATGATGCAGAGGATGGGTTTTCGGGGCAGGATTATTTTCCCGAAACCATGAAACGGCCGGTGCTTTATGCCCCGGTTGAACGTGGGTTTGAACGCGAGCTGAAAAAGCGGCTCGATTATTTCACCAAGCTGCGGATGAAACGCGACGACCAGACGTAAGTGCCAGTCAAACTTGACTCTGGCGTCCGCCCGCGCGATGGGATGCGAATGATTTCAACCCTGTCCCTTGTTGCCCTTGGTGGTGCGATTGGCGCGTCTTTGCGTTTCATTTTCGGCACGGTCGCCCTGCGTCTGGCTGGCCCGACCGAATTCCCGTTTGCGATCCTGACTGTAAATGTCATCGGATCCTTTCTGATGGGCTTTTTTGTTGTTGCCGCTGCACATCGCGGGCTGACACACCTTAGCCCCTTTGTGATGACCGGGTTGCTGGGTGGCTTCACCACGTTCTCGGCGTTTTCGCTGGAAACAGTCACGTTGATGGAACGCGGGCAGATTGGGGCGGCGGCTGGATATGTCGCGCTCTCTGTGGGGTTGTCGATAATTGGATTGATGTTGGGCCTATGGTTGGCCCGAGGAGTATTTGTATGAGCCGGGTTCAGACCCTGATTGTGGAAGATGGCGACGGCGACCAGCGGCTGGACCGCTGGTTCAAGCGCACGTTCCCGTTAATCTCGCAGGGGCGCATCGAAAAGATGTGCCGCAAGGGCGACATTCGTGTCGATGGCGGTCGCGTTAAGGCGTCGACGCGGCTGGAGGTTGGTCAACAGGTCCGCATCCCGCCGCTGCCTGATAAAGAAGCACCGCCGCCGCCCAAACGCACGCGGGTGACGGAAGCGGATGCCAAATTCATCCGATCTTGTGTGATTTACCGCGACGATCATGTGATTGCGCTGAACAAACCACCCGGCCTGCCGGTGCAGGGGGGATCTGGGCAATCGGACCGTCATGTTGATGCCTTGGCAGAGGCGTTGATGTTTGATCTGGATGAAAAACCAAGGCTGGTGCACCGGATCGATAAGGATACGTCTGGTGTTCTGTTGATGGCGCGCACCCGGTCGGTTGCGGCGGCACTGACGGCAAGTTTCCGGCACCGGGAGACGCGCAAGATATATTGGGCCGCTGTCGCAGGCGTGCCGCATCCAAAACATGGTCAGATCAAATATGGTCTGGTCAAAGCGGGCGGCCATGGCGCACGGGGCGAAGGCGAAAAGATGATCGCAGTCCATCCGCGTGACGTCGACACAACCGAAGGCGCAAAGCGCGCGGTAACGGACTACGCGGTGCTGGCGCAGGCCGGAACACGCACCTGCTGGGCGGCGCTGATCCCGGTGACGGGCCGCACCCACCAGTTGCGCGCGCACATGGCCGAGATTGGGCATCCGATTGTCGGTGATGGCAAGTATGGTGGATCCGGTCAGGACAACATGGGTGACGGATGGGGCGCACAGCTGGGCGGTGATATCTCGAAAAAGCTGCATCTGCACGCGCGCTCTCTGACAATCGAGCATCCCGTGACCAAAGCACAGCTCAAGTTGATTGCCCCAATGCCGGATCACATGCAGCGCACGTGGGATACGTTTCAGTGGTCCGCCTCTGATGTTCCTGACGATCCGTTTGAGGAGGATTGGGGGTGAGCGCCCCCTTGCGTTTAGTGATCTTTGATGTCGATGGCACGCTTGTAGACAGCCAAGGCGATATTGTCGCAGCGATGACGGCGGCTTTTGCGTCTGTGAAGGTGCCATTGCCACCGCGTGAGACGTTGTTGAGCATTGTCGGGCTGTCTTTGAATGTCGCAATACCCGTCCTTGCGCCTGACGCTGCCAGTGATGTCCATGCGAAGATGGTTCAGGCCTATAAGGACGCCTACATTCAGCTGCGCGCGGATGCCGGTGTGGCGCAGTCATCGCCGCTTTATCCGGGGGCATTGGCGGCACTCAAGATATTGGGCGCAAGGCCGGATACGTTGTTAGGTGTGGCGACGGGAAAATCGCGACGTGGTCTGGACAAGCTGATCGAAGGTCATGCGCTGCATGACGTATTTATTACTCAACAGGTTGCGGATTTTCATCCGTCAAAACCACACCCATCGATGATCCTGCAGGCGATGACGGATGCAGGCGTGACCGCTGACAACACCGTGATGATCGGCGATACCAGCTTTGACATGGATATGGCGGTGGCTGCTGGGGTCAGAGGCATTGGCGTAAGCTGGGGCTATCATGGCCGCGAAAAGCTGGGCAATGCCCACTTGGTGATTGACGGATTTGCTGATCTGCTTCCGACCCTTCAATCGGTATGGGGTGAGGCGAGATGAGCGACTGGAAAGCAAAACGATTCTGGAAAGAAGCTGTTGTCGTGCCTTCAACGGGTGGCTTTACCATCGAGCTTGATGGGCGATTGGTCAAAACGCCTGCCAAACGCCCGCTGATCTTACCAACTGAGGTGATCGCAGATGCTGTTGCTGCAGAATGGCAGGCCCAAGAGGGTGTGATCAAACCTCAGACCATGCCAGTGACCAAAACCGCCAACGCCGCGATTGACAAAGTGTCGGTGCAGCACGCTGAGGTCGCGGATATGCTGGCGGCCTACGGCGACGCTGATTTGATGTGTTACCGCGCCGAGGCCCCCGAGGCGCTGGTTGCAAGGCAGACGGCGCAATGGGATCCTATGCTGGATTGGGCGGAACAAGCGCTGAATGTTCGGTTGCAGACCCGCCCTGGTGTGATCCATCAGCCCCAGGACCCTGTTGAATTGCATAAACTCAGCGCCCGAACGCACGCGTTTGACGCCTTTGAACTGACCGCATTTCATGATCTGGTCAGTCTGTCAGGCTCACTTATTTTGGGGTTTGCTGCCACACTTGAAGCACGCGACCCACAAGAGCTGTGGGACCTATCGCGGTTAGACGAAATCTGGCAGGCTGAACAATGGGGTCACGACGACGATGCCGAAGCGATGGCAGCACTGAAAAAGGCTGGTTTCCTGCATGCCTGCCGCATGTTCCGGCTTTGTCAGACCAATTAATACGGTTTTAATCGCCTTACACGGGTCTCAGAGCCTTGGTTTACGCGATTTTGAACAACCCACCCTTGACCTTCAAATGGGAATCCGACCACACTGCGGGCGACTGAGTAGAGATCACTTTGCACAGTATCACCTCCGGCTTCAAAAGAGGTCGGTTTAACCGCCCATAAACGCGGCGGAATATCAGGAAGAGGTAACAATGAAAAAATCCGTAATTTTTGGCGCGCTGACCGTAGCTGGTCTTGCTGCCGGTGCCGCAGCAGCTGGCACAATTGACGACGTGAAAGCGCGCGGCAAGCTGAACTGTGGTGTGACAACCGGTCTGGTTGGTTTCGCTGCTCCGGACGCCAATGGCGTTTGGGATGGCTTTGACGTCGCGGTCTGCCGCGCTGTTGCAGCCGCGGTTCTGAATGATCCGACAGCTGTTGAATTCATTCCAACAACGGGCAAAACACGCTTTACCGCGCTGGCGTCTGGCGAAATCGACATGTTGGCTCGTAACACAACATGGACATTCTCACGTGATGTCGACCTTAAGTTCGATTTCATCGGCGTGAACTACTATGACGGCCAAGGCTTCATGGTACCCAAAGCACTGGGTGTTTCATCTGCCAAGGATCTGGACGGCGCAACCGTCTGCATTCAGACCGGTACAACAACAGAGCTGAACCTCGCGGATTTCTTCCGTGCGAACAACATCAGCTATGAGCCGGTGCCAATTGAAACAAACGCCGAAGGCCAGCAGCAGTACCTTGCCGGTGCCTGCGACACGTACACCACAGACGCATCCGGTCTGGCTGCGACACGTGCGACCTTTGAAAACCCAGGCGATCACGTTTTGCTGCCTGAGATCATTTCAAAAGAACCACTTGGCCCGCTTGTTCGCCATGGCGACAACGAATGGGGTGACGTTGTCCGTTGGACATTGAACGCACTGATCGCAGCGGAAGAGCTGGGTGTGTCATCGGCCAACATCGAAGAGATGGCTGGCAACACCACCAACCCCGAGGTTGCCCGTCTGTTGGGTACCGAAGGTACATTGGGTGAAATGCTGGGTCTTGACGCTGGCTGGGCCAAAGCGGCCATTATGGCTGGTGGCAACTATGGCGAAATCTTTGCCAAGAACATTGGCGAAGAAACACCAATCGGTCTGGCCCGTGGCCTGAACGCACAGTGGACAGATGGCGGGCTGCTTTATACGCCTCCGTTCCGCTAAGAACTGATGCCAAAGGGCGCGAGGATCACCTCGCGCCCTTTGCGCTTAGACGATTATGCTGCACATAAGATGCAGTGGGACGACCAATAAATGACCCGGCCACGCATCAAAAAGATGCACCATAAAAAAGGCCAGGGACACAGGGAACAGTTTCATGACGACACTCACCGACGCCCCGAAGGGAGAGTTCCGGCTCTCCATGCTATTGTACGATACGCGCTATCGCGCAATGACAATGCAAGCCATTGCCTTGATCTTACTGGTTGCGGCCTTTTGGTATCTTGGCTCCAACCTTGCCGCGAACCTCCGCGCCGCTGGCCTGAATATCAGCTATGAATTCTTGGGCAGCCCCGCCGGGTATGACATCAACCAGACGCTTATCTCTTATACCAGCCAGTCCTCGAACCTTCAGGCGGCCTGGGTCGGGATTCTAAACACGCTACTGGTTGCTTTTCTGGCTTGTATTACCGCCACCATCTTTGGCGTGCTCGCCGGGGTGCTGCGCCTTTCCAAAAACTGGCTGGTGCGCAAGTTGATGTCTTTTTACGTCGAGATATTCCGCAACATCCCGGTGCTGATCTGGATTTTGATCATCTATACGATCATGACGGTTTCCATGCCTGCGCCGAACGCGTTCCGGGGTGAAACGCCAAGCTCGACCTTGTTCCTGGATGCGGTCGCCTTTACCAACCGTGGCGTCTATATTCCATCTCCTGTCTGGGGACCGGGATCAATGGTGGTCGTGGCAACGTTTCTCTTGTCGATAATCGGTGTGTTCGCGTATCGCCGATATGCCACAAAGCTGCTGTTTGATACGGGCCGCCTGTTGCCAATGCTCTGGCCATCAATTGCGATCTTTTTCGTACCGACGATCCTGATGTACTTCATCATGGGGTCACCGATCGGGCTCGATTATCCTGCACTTAAAGGCTTTAACTTTCAGGGGGGGCTGCAGATTGGTGCGCCCTTGATCGCACTGTGGTTCGCTTTGTCGATCTATACCGGTGCCTTTATCGCTGAAAACGTCCGTGCTGGCATTCAAGCGGTTTCACGTGGCCAAACCGAAGCGGCATCTGCGCTGGGCCTGCGTCCCGGTCGTGTGATGAACCTTGTGGTGCTGCCACAGGCGTTGAGGGTGATCATTCCACCGCTCATTTCACAATACCTGAACATCACCAAAAACTCGTCACTGGCGATTTTGGTGGGCTATGCGGACATCACAGCGACCCTTGGCGGGATTACCCTCAACCAAACAGGCCGCGCGATTGAATGCGTCCTGCTGCTGATGTTGTTCTATCTGATCATATCGCTGTCGATCTCGCTGGTGATGAACGTCTACAACAATGCCACCAAGCTGAAGGAGCGTTAAGCCATGTCAGATACACATGCACAATCCGTCGCTTTTGTCCGTGAAACGGCGCTGCCTCCGGTGGCACCACCCACGGCGGCAAGTGGCCCTGTTCTTTGGATGCGCACCAATCTTTTTGCCACATGGCCGAATGCGCTTCTGACCGTTGCGGCGATCTATGTGATCTATGTGATCCTGACAGCAACCTTGCCTTGGATGCTGAACGGACTTTGGAACACTACAAGTCTGGCAGAATGCCGCGAAGCCCTTGATGGGGTGACCGGCGCATGCTTTTCGGTTCTGACAGAACGCTGGAACCAGCTTTTGTTTGGGTTTACCTATCCAAGTGACAGCTACTGGCGTCCGACGCTCGCATTCGTGCTGCTGTTTGTAGCCGCCGCACCGGTGTTGTTCTTTGACCTGCCCCGCAAGTTGTTGCTTTTCACAGGCGTCTATCCATTTCTTGCCTATTGGCTGATTTGGGGCGGCACGATCTTTGTGCCAATTCTGGCGCTCCTGGGTTTTGTCGCGGGCTATTTCGTTTATGAACGGTTCGTAAAAAACAGCTTTGCCGCAGGGTTCTTTGGCGGGATCGCCGTCGCCTGTGTGGTCTGGTACATCGGTGGCCTGCTGATCCCTGCCGGCGCGTCTGACAATGCGATGCTTGCCGCTGTACCCAGCCGCAATCTGGGTGGTTTCATGCTGAACATGATGCTGGGCGTGACATGTGTGTCATTGTCAGTACCGATCGGGATCGCGCTCGCATTGGGGCGTCAATCCAACCTGCCGGTCGTCAAGATGATCAGCGTTTTGTTCATCGAATTCATCCGGGGCGTCCCGTTGATCACGCTGCTTTTTGTGGCGAATGTCATGCTGGCGTATTTCTTTCCACCGGATGCGACGGTTGATTTGTTCCTGCGCGTGGTGATCATGATCACGATGTTCTCGTCGGCCTATATCGCCGAAGTGATACGGGGTGGTCTGGCTGCCTTGCCAAAAGGACAATATGAAGCGGGCGATTCACTGGGGTTGGACTATGCGCAATCCATGCGGCTGATCATCCTGCCGCAGGCGCTTAAGATCTCGATCCCCGGTATCGTCAATATCGCCGTGGGCTTGTTCAAGGACACCACGCTGGTTTCCGTGATCTCGCTTTTCGACATTGTCGGTATGATCCGCGGGCCGATCCTTGCCTCTACAGACTGGAACGGAGTCTATTGGGAACTCTTTATGTTCGCTGCCGTCCTGTTCTTCATCGTTTGCTATGGCATTTCACAATATTCGCAGTGGCTTGAACGCCGCCTCGCGACAGATCACCGTTAAGAAAGGGCTAAACAATGGCCGAAGCAAAACAGATGCAAGTATCCGACGAAATCGCGATCAGCATTAACAGTATGAACAAATGGTACGGCACATTCCATGTGCTGCGCGACATTGATCTGACCGTCCATCGCGGCGAACGGATCGTGATTTGCGGGCCGTCCGGTTCTGGTAAATCCACGCTGATCCGCTGCATCAACGCGCTGGAAGAGCATCAAAAAGGAACGATTGAGGTGGACGGCACATTGTTGTCCTCGGACCTCAAGAACATCGACAAGATCCGGTCGGAAGTCGGCATGTGCTTTCAGCACTTCAACTTGTTCCCACATCTCACAATCCTTGAGAATTGTACGCTGGCTCCGATCTGGGTGCGGAAAACACCCAAGAAAGAGGCCGAAGAAACGGCGATGCATTTCTTGAAAAAGGTTAAGATCCCGGAACAGGCGGATAAATATCCCGGTCAGCTTTCCGGTGGTCAGCAACAGCGTGTGGCGATTGCGCGTTCGTTGTGCATGCGCCCACGTATCATGCTTTTCGATGAACCAACATCGGCGCTTGATCCTGAGATGATCAAGGAGGTTCTCGACACCATGATCGAGCTTGCCGAAGAAGGCATGACCATGCTCTGCGTCACGCACGAGATGGGCTTTGCCCGTCAGGTTGCGAACCGGGTTATCTTTATGGATGAAGGGCAGATCGTCGAACAGAATGAGCCTGAAGAGTTCTTTAACAACCCAAAATCGCCCCGGACGCAGCTGTTCCTGAGCCAGATTCTGGGTCACTAAGACCGGCGGGGTCCTGGCCCCACCAGCACAGAATTACAGATCGCGCGGCACGACAAAGTGTCGCGCGACTGCGTTTCCCCAATCTGCATCACGCCAGTGATCAATCTCAAAATCAGCGACCAGCGTGGCACCTGTCGGGTATTGATTAAATTTCGGGTGGTCCGGTGGTGTCGAAACCAGCTGTGCCGCAGTGATTGAGATACCGGGATTATGCCCCAACATCAGCACCACGTTTCCCGTCGCCTGACGCAAGGCCGCCAACAAGTCGTTGTGTGTGGCAAGATAAAGATCACGTGTGAAAGTCGTCGGCGTATCATCGGCCAGTCCAAGCCCGATGAAAGTCTGACCTGTGCGCTTCGACGACGAGCTTAGGACCTGATCTGGCAACAGATCCTGCGCGCGAAGCCAATCCCCAAGCGCTTGGGCCGCTGCCACGCCGCGCGCATTCAGTGGCCTGTCGTGATCAGACCCGGCCCCAGCGGACCAATCTGATTTTGCGTGTCGCATCAGGATTAGGCGTTTCATCTCAATCTCCTTTAAACGCGCGCATGTGAAAGGCCGATTGGGCAGGGATGCGGCCAAATCTCTGGGACACCGGGCATGCGCGGCGCACAGCGCAGCCGCTGGTCAAACAGTCTGCACCCGCTGCCGTATCCAGATAGTCCTTGCATCCTACCACATCATAGCCTTCGGGGGTTAGGGCACCCACGGGGCACGCGGTTCTGCAGGGCTGGTCAGGGCAGGTGAGGCATGGGTTTGGCGGTGCTGCCGGTAACGGTATTTTATCTTTGAGACACAGCGCCCCACGGAAGGACACAAACAATCCGGCCCTATCGTGTACGAGAAAATTAATGGGCGAGGCGTGAATGCGCCCTGTGCGCAGCGCCCATGTATAAAACGGATGATACGGCGCGCCACCAAAAGGATAGAGCGCCGTTGCATTCAGTTCTTGCGCCAAGGCACCGACGACCCGCGTTGACCAGCGATCAAGGGGGTTTGCGGCACCGTCGGTATATTCGCCTGACGCGATAAACGCGGGCCAAAATGCGGGCTCGTTCGGGCCAAGCAGGATAAGCGTCTGGCATCCCTGAGGTACAATATCGTCAGCGCTTGGATGAAACCCGCCCAATACGCTCAGATGATGCGCGCACGCTTTGGTTTTCAGGGCGTCCCAGTTCATCCGTTACGGATGATGCTGCCTGCACCGTGTTCGGTGAAGAGTTCCAGCAAGCAGGCATTGGGCGCACGACCGTCCAGGATAACTGCAGCACGCACACCACCGTCCAACGCATCAAGCGCTGTCTGGGTTTTCGGGATCATACCGCCCGCAATGGTCCCATCGGCCACCATGTCGCGAATCTGACCAGCGCTGAGTTCAGTCAGCACGTCACCTGACGCATTCTTGACCCCGGCAACGTCCGTTAACAGCAACAGGCGATCCGCCTTGAGTGCAGCAGCAATCGCACCCGCAGCCGTGTCGCCATTGATGTTAAATGTCTCGCCGTTTTCGCCCATGCCCAGCGGTGCAATCACTGGAATGATCCCCTTGTCGGCAAAGTCGCGCAACAGGCGCGGGTTCACTTTGGTGGGTCTGCCGACCAGCCCCAGTTCGGGATTTTCCTGATCGCAGATGATCAATCCGCCATCCTTGCCCGAAACGCCAACAGCGCGCCCCCCCTGTTCGGTGATGGCCTGCACGATTTTGGAGTTCACGACGCCGCTTAACACCATTTCGACCACTTCCATGGTCGCGGCATCGGTAACACGCTTGCCATTCACAAACTCAGATTTGATGTCAAGCCGTCTGAGCATGTCGTTGATCATCGGGCCACCGCCATGCACGATCACCGGGTTCACGCCGACTTGCCGCATCAATGCAACGTCGCGGGCAAATTCGTCCATCGCGTCGTCACTGCCCATGGCGTGACCACCAAGTTTTATGACCACAGTCGCATCTGCATAGCGCTGCAGATAGGGCAGCGCTTGCGATAAGGTACGGGCCGTGCCAATCCAATCACGATTCATGTCTTGTGTTCTCATTCTTTTGACCCTTGAGCAGACCAGCGGAAAGCGGGCCTGTGATGCTATTCCAGCGTGGCGATGATGGCACGCAATGTTGGGATGCCCCAGCCTTTTTCTGAAGAGGTCACAATAATTTCTGGATACGCTGCAGGGTGCTTGGCGAGCGCGCCGCGTACCTGATCCAGTACCTTGGCGCGTTCGGCTTCTTTCACTTTATCGGCCTTGGTCAGCACCGCCTGAAAAATGACCGCCGAACTGTCGAGCAGCGACATGATTTCATCGTCGACCTTTTTGACGCCGTGGCGCGCATCAATCAAAACAAAGGCACGGCGCAGGGTTTGGCGGCCCGACAAATATTGCTTGAGCAACCGTTGCCATTTTTCAACGACTGGGACCGGCGCGTTGGCATATCCATAGCCGGGCAAATCAACCAGATAATGTTCCTCACCTGCGGTGAAATAGTTAATCTCTTGCGTGCGACCCGGGGTGTTGGACGCTCGTGCCAAGGCCTTCATGCCGGTCAGCGCGTTGATCAGAGTGGATTTGCCCACGTTGGATCGCCCGGCAAAGCAGACCTCCATCCGATCGGCAGGGGGCAGGCCGTCCATGGCCACCACACCTTTGACAAACTGGGTTTCACCCGCGAAAAGAAGCCGGCCTTTTTCGATGGCGATCGCATCCGGCTCTTCGGCAACGGGAAATGGCAATTGCATGTCAGTGTACCGTCAGGCTGTCGCCCAATGCGACTGGCCCGCCCTTGATAACTTCGGCGTAAATGCCGAAATTCTGATGATCCCACGTGCTGTTGAGGATGCCCAATGTATCGACATCGCGCGCACCGGTCTCGGGGTTCGCGGTCGTCGCCAGGCAGCGCTGGATCGGTTCGCGGATGGCGAGCGTGGCCGCGCCAAGCGCTATTTCCTTGCCGATCCAATCCATTTCCTGCCACGGTGCCTCGCCCTCAAACCAGATGTTGCCACGCCAGCGCAGGGGCGACAAATCTGTGCCGGCCCGTTCTGACACGGCTGCATGGGACGCGGTATTGCACAGGCTGATTGACGCATAGTCTGAATCAGTGAAACCACGCCCGGACAACTGCAATATGCGGTCCGGCAGGGCGCGGTTCTGGGGCACCAGCGGCTTGACCCATTTTAGGAAAATATCTGCTTCCTGATTTGGATCAAAGGTCAGATCGGGACGGTCCGGGTGGCTAAGGGTAAGCCGCCCCGACTTTTCATCCAGCACGGCGTTGATGGCCATCAGCGCGGGGGCCTTGGACCCCCGGCTGAAATTCTGGCACGGTGCCCAGGTGCTGCCATCCGCCTTGGACGCGTCATGGGCCACTGCCCAGCTGCGGTCAAAAGGCATGCTTTGACCAGCATGCAAAGTGACCGTTTGCAGTGCTTCGCGCCCATGGCTTTTCAGCGGATGCCGATAAAGGGCTGTAATCTGCATTACTTTTTGCTCTTGCCGGACGGCGCTTTTGTATCATTGGCAGCAGCCGCTTTTTTGCGTTTCAGGCCGCTGGTGATGTTGCCCAGCAGATCAGGTTTGTACCCTTGGCTGCGCATGATCAGATACTGCTGCGTAAAGGTGATCGTGTTGTTCGCGATCCAGTACACCACGAGGCCAGAGGCAAACCCGCCCAGCATGAACATGAACACCCAAGGCATCCATGCAAAGATCATTTGCTGTGTCGGGTCGGTGGGGGCCGGGTTCAGCTTTTGCTGAAGGAACATTGAGATGCCCAGCAACAGCGGCAGGATGCCGATAAAGATCAGCGCCATGATTGAACCCGCTTCGGGACCAGCCCAGGGGAGCAGGCCAAAAAGGTTCAACAGCGATGTCGGGTCGGGGTTGCTGAGGTCCTGGAAGGGGCCAAAGAACGGCGCGTGGCGCAATTCAATGGTGACAAAGATCACCTTGTAGAGCGAGAAAAAGATCGGGATTTGCAGCAGGATCGGCAAACAGCCCGCGGCCGGGTTCACTTTTTCGCGCTTGTAAAGCTCCATCATGCCTTGCTGCATTTTCTGGCGATCATCGCCTGCGTCTTTCTTGAGCTTCTCCATCTGCGGTTGCAGCTCTTTCATTTTGGCCATGGAGACATAGGACTTGTAGGCCAGCGGAAACAGCATGGCCTTGATCAGCAGTGTCAGACCGATGATGGCAATGCCCATATTCCCGATCAGGCCGTTCAGATAGTGCAACAGCCAGAAGATCGGTTTGGTCAGGAAAAAGAACCAGCCCCAGTCAATGCTGTCGATAAATTTCGTAACCCCGTCAGCTTCGTAGGCGCGCAGTGTTTCCCACTCTTTCGCCCCTGCAAAAAGCTTGGTGGTCGATGTTGTCGTTGCCCCTGCTGCAATGGTCTGGGTCGGAAGGCGGGCAAACGCACGGTAGATGTCGCTGCGCGCATCATAGGTCAATGCCTGGTCGTATGCCTGTTCGGTCGCGGGGATCAGGACCGCTTGCCAATAGTGGTCGCTAAAGCCAATCCAGCCGTCGGCGACGTCCTCGGTCACAATCGCCGGGCGGCCCCATTTGGCATTCACTTCGGCCTCTGCGATGTCATCCCAATCGGTTTCGGCCAATTCGCCATCGGCGTGTGCAACCGCACCTTCGTGCAGAATAAAGAACTTTTTGAGGTCTTGCGGTTCACCGTGTTGGGCGATCATGCCGTAGGGGGCCATGCTGATTGGGGCATCGCTGTTGTTGGTGACAGATTGCGAGACCGTGAACATATATTCGTCATCCACGGCGATGGTGCGTGAAAACACCTGTCCAGCGCCATTGTCCCAGGTCAGGGTGATTGGGCTGTTGATGCCAAGTGTTTCACCCGTGCTGAGCGTCCATTCGGTGTCCACGCCGGGTACCGAAGCGGCGTCAACGCCCGCACCGGGTGCCCAGCCATGCAGGGCATAGTAAGCGTCATTGGTGCCTTCGGGTGACAACATGGTCACGACCTCAGCATCCGCATCAAGCGTTGTGCGATAGTCATTGAGCTTCAAATCGTCGATCCGCCCTCCTAACAGAGAGATCGATCCGCTCAGGCGGTCAGTGGCAATTGGCACACGAGGCGCATTTGCAAGCGCTTCGGTCGGCGATTGAGGGCTTGTGCCGATGGCAGCAGCGGGGGCTGTGGTATCTGCGGGTGCGATGGGCACAACAGCGCCATCCACGGCCCCTTCAGTCGTCTGAACCGTGCCGTCGATGGGTGTTTCCGGCTCAGGCGGCGGGAAGAGAACGAACCAAACAAGGATCACGATGAAACTGAGCGCCGTAGCAAGGATGAGATTCTTGTTCTGTTCGTCCATTGGGACAGCCACCTGATGTCTGTGATATATCAGCGTGGGTTCAACAGAGTGCAGCACCAAAGGTCAAGCGGAATCGGGTTTTTGGGCTATTTGAGCGGGTATTCTTCACCGCATTTTTTCGTATTTGCGCCATAACGCGCAGGCGGCTCATTTTGGTTCTTTTGATCGGGAAAGCGTTACGTTGCTTTGCCGTTCATGATGCGCGGGACTTCTTGCAGTTTGGCCGTGTGTCGCGCGATCCAATCCAAGGTCTGCTCGAACGGCATGGGGCGGGCGATGCCGAACCCCTGAACATGGTCGCAGCCCAGTTGCGCCAGCAGCACATGTTCTCCAACAGATTCGACGCCTTCAGCCAAGGTTTCTACACCCAGCCGCTCTGCCATTGTCAGGATTGCCCCGATCATGCGTTGTTGTTCCGGGTCCCGGTCTGCTTTCATCACAAATGACCGATCAATCTTGATCCGGCTGACTGCAAAGCGTCGGATCGACGCGATTGAGGCGTTTCCAGTGCCAAAGTCATCCAGATCGATACGGCATCCCAACTTGCCCAAAGCATTGATATTGCGGGTGATGACATCGTCCGGAGCGCTGGCCACCACGGTTTCTAAAACCTCGACCGCCAACCTGTCAGGGGTCAGATCAAAGCGATCCAGTTCCCATTTTATCTTTTCCAATAACTGCGGATTGTTCAATTCCGACCCGGCAAAGTTCACGCCCACCTGTGGCACATCAACGCCCGCACCATCCCAAGCTTTCAGGGCCGCAAATGCGTGATACATCATCACCTCGGCCAACCGTTCCAGCATTCCCATCTCTTCAATTGCGGGAAGAAAATCGGCAGGCGCGATCATGCCCCGTTCAGGGTGCGACCAGCGGGCCAATGCCTCAAACCCGGTAATCTGTCCCGTGTCAGTCGAGATCTGGGGCTGGAACCAAGGCTGAATTTGCCCTGAGTTAAGGGCCTGCACCACCTCTTCGCGCAATTCTGCACGGGTCTGGGTATCGCGGCGCATTTGGTCTGAAAAGGCCCTGATCGCCGACGGTCCACGGCGCTGTGCCTCTCGCAATGCGGTTGCCGCGGCTTGCAGCCAGCCGTATCCATCTTTGGCTGGCGATCGGGCGTGCTGGCAAAAGCCGATTGATACCGACACATAGACGCTGATCCCATCGACCGAAATGGGTTCTTCTGCAACATTTTGCAATCGACCGGCCAATTGGATGCACATTTCAAGATCAAGGTGGCGCACCGGTGCCATGCAGATCGCAAATCGGGCATCGCCCATCTGTCCGACGTTGTCATCACCGCGCAGTGCCGCGATCAGACGCTCACCTGTACGCTGCACCACGATGTCAGCCGCAGCTTGTCCATAACGGTCGATGAGTTGTTGATAGTCTTCGATTGCGAGAAAAAAGGTGGCTGAGTGCCGTCCGTTTTCAGCGGCGCGTAAATAGACTTGATTGGTCAATTCTTCGAATGCGCTGCGTTGGAACAGGCCGGTGACAGCGTCGCGTGAGACCATCAGGTTTGTTGGGATTGCAGTGCTGAGCAAATAGATGACAGGCAATAATGCGGAGACAATGACCAGGGTCGCCTCACCACCAAACCAATAGGCTCCAAGCGAAATCGCAGGCAAAAATGCAAGTGCGGCCGTGCTGGAAAATACAGTTGTGATGTTGCGCTGCAATCTGGTGAGTGCTGAAAAATATCGCTGGCTCATCGTCGTCTCCCGAATCCAACGCAGAAACGGCGTTGATCTCAGGCGAAATTAACCCGCCAGAGTTGATGTGCCGGTTAACAGAACACGCTTTGTTCTTTCAGATTTGTCTAAGATTTGTCTGATTTTCGCAGCAGGCCCGCAAAATCAAACAGCGCCGGATCCAAAAGATGCGAAGGTCGGGCGTTCATCAGTGCGCGAAACATGATCTGACGTCTGCCGGGGCTGTTGGCCTCCCAGCCATCCAAAATCGCTTTGACCTGTTGGCGTTGCAACCCATCCTGCGAGCCGCACAAATCACACGGAATAATCGGGTAATTCATGGACTTGGCGAACTTTTCACAATCGGCTTCGGCCACATGGGCGAGGGGACGATAGAGAAACAGATCACCTTCTTCATTCACCAACTTTGGCGGCATGGTGGCCAGACGTCCGCCGTGAAACAGGTTCATAAAGAACGTTTCAAGAATGTCATCGCGGTGATGGCCAAGGACAACAGCGGAACAGCCTTCTTCGCGCGCAATCCGGTAAAGATGCCCGCGCCGCAGACGCGAACACATGGTGCATAGCGTGCGCCCGGCGGGAGTTTTGTCCATCACGACGGAATAGGTGTCCTGATATTCAATCCGGTGTGGCACGCCCATCTTTTTCAGGAATGCGGGCAGGACAGTGGCGGGAAACCCGGGTTGGCCCTGGTCCAGATTGCAGGCCAGCAGATCAACAGGCAGCAGCCCGCGCCATTGCAGCTCATGCAGCACAGCAAGCAACGTATAGCTGTCTTTGCCGCCCGACAGGCACACCAGCCAGCGCTTTTTTGGCGTGCCGTTTTCAATCATCCCGTATCGGTCAATCGCCTCGCGGGTCATGCGCACAATGCGTTTGCGGAGTTTTTTAAACTCTGTCGTCTGGGGGGCACCATCAAAGAGCGGGTGAATGTCTTTGGGTTGATCAAGCATGGGTTTGAATTAGATGATCCACAGTTGGCGTTCAAGCAGCGGTTTCAGAGGGGTAAATGAGATGCGGATTTTGGTGATGGTGTGGATGCTGGCTGTTGGTTTGGCCGGGTGCACCGGCAAACCTTCAATTGATGATCCCAAATTATCTGACCGCGTGCTCAAGATCGAAGAGTTTTTTGATGGACATGTGTTGGCAACGGGGCAGTTTCAGGACACTTTCGGCACGGTGCGCCGCCGTTTTGATGTTGATATCAAGGGCACATGGGACGGCACAACGCTGACACTGGTCGAGGATTTCGTCTATGAGGACGGGTCAGAGGAACAGCGGATCTGGCGCATGACCAAGACCGGGCAGAACACCTGGACCGGCAAGGCAGATGGCGTTCTGGGCACTGCCAAGGGGAGGTCGGATGGTGACACGTTCAACTGGGCCTACAAGATCGATCTGCCGGTGCCGGACGGCACGTTGCGGGTGGCTTTTGATGATTGGCTTTGGCAATTCAGCGACACCCGCGTTTACAATCGGGGCTACATGAAAAAGTACGGCGTTGATATTGGCGAGGTTCAGATCACCTTTGACAAGGTGCGTTAGTCGGGGACGTTATCGACGCCGCTGTCACCCCATGGGTGGCACCGGGCGATACGCCGGGCGGCCAACCAGCCGCCTTTGAGGCCACCGTGCTTTTTCAATGCCTCCAGCGCATAGGCGCTGCACGTGGGATGGTAGCGGCAGTTGTACCCAACCCATGGGCTGAATATCAGACGATAGGCGCGTATGGGCAAGGCGAGGGCATGCGCAAGCAATGTCATTTGCGCCGACCATGCAGAATACCAAGCGCCTTGTGCATATCCGATTGCAATTGGGTAAACGGCAGCTCAGCCGTGGCACCACGGCGGCCGATCAACACGTAATCCATACCGGGCTGACCATGGTGAGGTAAAATCAGGCGGGCGACTTCGCGCAAACGACGCTTGGCGCGGTTGCGGGCGACGGCATTGCCAACTTTCTTGGAACAGGTAAATCCCACACGTATACCGCCGGGATGCGCTGTTGTCTCACCCGGTCGTCGTTGACGCATTTGCAAGATGAACCCGGTGGTCGCCACATGCAGTGCGCGGCTGGCGCGTTGAAAATCCGCGCGTTTGCTAAGTATGTCCACACGTAAAGAAACCGCCGGGGGCGTTTCCCCTTGGGCGGCGTTTGTGCCATCCTTGGGTGCCTCCGGCGGTGTCAATTTCATAGACCTTTTGGGCGCGGTTTACGCGCTTAGTTCTTTGCGGCCCTGGGCGCGGCGTGCATTGATGATCTTACGACCCGCTTTGGTGGCCATGCGCGCGCGAAAACCATGGCGCCGCTTGCGCACGAGGTTGGATGGTTGAAAGGTGCGTTTCATCGCTCCGTCTCCACTTAATACTTTGCCCGTTGCAGGAATCGATCTTGGATTCGTGTAACGTACGTCAATTCAAGCCCGGTCTCTACTGCCGTCATCGGCCCAAGTCAAACCCTCGGGGGCGAAAATCTGCTTTGGTTGCAACAATTGAAGGGTTTGGGCGGAAGATATGTTTCAATAAATCAGGAATGACGTGGAAAACAACACACGAACCACACTGTCTATCAAGCACCTGTGATCGGCCTGTCCCTTTGCGCTGTAACCCGCCATTTATGTTCTCAACCACGCAAACACCTTTGCCCAGAGGCAGAAATGACCGATATGATCGACGAAGCAAATCAAAAACCCGCCCTGGTCCGCTACTTGCCACTGATGGCCATCGCTTTGGTGGCCGCAATCGGCGCGTTTACCTTGCGTGACTATCTGTCGTTTGATGCCTTGCGCGACAACAGAGAGACATTGATCGCGTTCCGGGACAGCAATTATGTGATGACAGCGCTCGTTTTCATGTTGGCCTATATGGTGATTGTTGCCTTCTCTTTGCCCGGTGCCGCAATTGCCACGCTGACAGGAGGGTTCCTGTTTGGCGTCTTTCCCGGAGTTTTGTTCAACGTCATCGGTGCGACGTCTGGGGCGGTGATTATCTTCTTGGCGGCTCAATGGGGGCTGGGTGAAAAGTTGCAGGAACGGATGGACGCCTCTGACGGGATGGTGGCCAAGATCAAACATGGCATCGACGAAAACCAATGGTCGATGTTGTTCTTTATCCGTCTGGTGCCTGCGGTGCCGTTCTTTGTCGCAAACCTGATCCCTGCGTTTTTGGGTGTGCCGCTTTATCGCTTTGTGATCTCGACATTTTTTGGAATCATGCCCGGAGGATTGGTTTACACATCCGTTGGTTCGGGCCTTGGCGAAGTCTTTGCCAAAGATGAAACGCCCAATCTCGGCATCATCTTCGAACCACACATATTGCTGCCCATTCTTGGTCTGTGTGCTCTGTCATTAATGCCAATAGTCATTAAGAAAATCACCGGCAAAAAGGACCTGCTGAAATGAACCGGATGAAAACAGATATTCTGATCATTGGTGCAGGTTCTGGTGGCCTGTCAGTGGCCGCGGGAGCGGTGCAGATGGGCGCGGATGTTGTCCTGCTTGAAGGGCATAAAATGGGCGGTGATTGCCTGAACTACGGCTGCGTGCCGTCAAAGGCGCTTATTGCGACGGGCAAGGCCGCTTATGGTCAGCAACATTCCGCACAATACGGCGTGGAAAACGCGCCCGGTGATGTGGATTATGCTGCTGCCAAGGATCATGTGGCAGATGTGATTGCGCAAATCGCGCCGGTGGACAGCCAGGAACGGTTCGAAGGGCTTGGCGTCAAAGTGATTCGCGACTTTGGCCGGTTCATTTCCAGCGATGAAGTGCAGGCGGGTGATACAATCATCAAAGCGCGCCGTATCGTCATTGCCACAGGTTCATCGCCGCTTGTGCCGCCAATTCCGGGACTTGAAACCGTCCCATATGAAACCAACGAAACGCTGTTTGATCTGCGCGAAAAACCCGAAAATCTGCTGATCGTTGGGGGCGGACCAATCGGCATGGAGATGGCACAGGCGCACATTCGCATGGGTATGAAAGTCACCGTGATCGAGGGCGAAAAGGCGCTGGGCAAAGATGACCCCGAACTGGCCGCCATCGTTCTGGACAGTTTGCGTGACGAAGGTGTGGTCATTGAAGAAGGTGCAATGGCTGCCGAAATTCGCGGCAAGAAAGGTGCGATCGAGGTCGAGGCGAAGGATGGCCGCGTGTTCAAGGGGTCTCATCTGCTTATGGCTGTGGGGCGCAAGGCGAACACAGATCGGCTTGATCTGGAAAAGGCCGGGGTTGAGCCCGTGCGGGGCGGCATCAAAGTGGATGCAAGCCTGCGCACAACAAACCGTAAGGTTTATGCAATTGGTGATGTGGCAGGTGGACTGCAATTTACCCATGTGGCGGGATATCATGCGGGTGTGATCATCCGTTCAATGCTGTTTGGTCTGCCTTCAAAGGCCAAGACACATCACATCCCCTGGGCGACCTATACGGAGCCTGAACTGTCACAGGTTGGTCTGACCGAAGCTCAGGCGCGCGATCAGCATGGTGATAAACTGGAAGTGGTGCGGTTTCACTATCATCACAATGACCGCGCAATCGCGGAACGCAAAACCAAAGGATTTATCAAAGTGATGGTCGTCAAAGGCCGCCCCATTGGCGCGTCGATTGTGGGTTATCAAGCGGGAGAATTGATTAATTTGTGGGCCTTGGCGCTGGCTAATACCATGAAAATGAGCCAGATTGCCGCCATGGTTGCACCGTACCCCACCATCGGCGAGATCAACAAACGCGCGGCTGGCGCGTATTTCAGCCCACGTCTGTTTGAGAGCGATATGGTTAAACGGGTGGTCGGCTTTGTGCAGCGCTTTGTCCCCTAAATGTCGATGATCAATTCCCTCTCTGGTCGATTGCTGATCCTGACGATCGTCTTTGTCATGCTGGCAGAGGTATTGATCTTTGTGCCGTCGATTGCCCGGTTTCGGGAAGATTACATGCTGAACCGTTTGGAACGGGCGCAGATTGCATCATTGGCGCTGTTGGCAGACGACATGCTTGATCCCGCGCTCGAGACAGAACTGCTGAACAATGCCGAGGTGTTCAACGTGGTGTTGCGCCGCGATGAAGTGCGGCAGTTGATGTTGTCATCTGATATGCCGCAATCCATCTCTGCAACCTTTGATCTGCGCGATGCGACTGCGATGTCGCTGATCAAAGACGCGATGATGCGGCTCTTTCGTCCGGAAAACGATGTGATCCGGGTGATTGGGGCACCTGTGCGCGAGGCCGGTTTGCTGATCGAAGTGACGATGGAGACCGCCCCAATGCGGATGGCGATGCTGGACTATGGCAAGCGGATTCTGGCGCTCTCTGCGGCAATCTCTGTGTTCACCGCGTTTTTGTTGTTCGGTGCGATGAGGGTGTTTTTGGTCAAACCGATCAAGGGCGTTGTGGGGCACATGCAGAACTATGCAGAGGCACCCGAAGACGCGCGGCGCATCATTACCCCCAGTGCGGGGGTGACCGAGCTGCGCGAGGCAGAAGAAGCGCTGAAGAAATTGCAAACAGATCTGACCCAGGCGCTAAAGCAAAAAGAGCGGTTGGCGCAGCTGGGGTCTGCCGTGAGTAAGATCAGCCATGATTTGCGCAACATCCTGACCTCGGCGCAGCTCTTTACCGACCGGATCGAGATGTCAGAGGATCCAGCGGTCAAGCGCATGGCACCCAAACTGGTGGGGTCTATCACCCGCGCGGTACACTTGTGCGAATCCACCTTGGCCTTTGGCAGGGCCGAAGAACCGGGGCCTACTCTGACCATGGTCCATCTGGCCGAATTGATCGGTGATGTGATCGAAGGCGAAAAGCTGGCCGCCAGAGAACACGTCATCGACTTTACCACGGAGATCCCAGAGCAGTTGTTGGTCCGCGCTGATCCCGAACAAATGTACCGTGTCTTGTCCAATCTGGTGCGCAATGCGCGACAGGCAATCATGGCAACCGGCCAGCCCGGACAGATCAGTATTCAAGCTTTTGATACGGACGCCGCATGGCAGATCACCGTAAGGGACACCGGTCCGGGACTGCCACCAAAAGCGCAGGCGCATCTGTTCACGCCATTTCAAGGTGGGGCGCGCAAAGGGGGGTCCGGGCTGGGCCTTGCCATTGCCTCAGAACTTGTGAAAGGCCATGGTGGCACCCTTTCTCTGGTCACGACCGACGCATCTGGCACGCAATTTATCATCACTCTGCCAAAGGGCGACGGTACCGTGTGATCCGGGCAAGCGAAAATCGATTTGACGGCAATCAGGGGCTTGCAAACCGCACCCCATCCCACTAAACCGCCCGGCAGTGGACCGATAGCTCAGCTGGATAGAGTACCTGACTACGAATCAGGGGGTCGGGGGTTCGAATCCTCCTCGGTCCGCCACTTATCCAACTTAAGTCATTGTTTTTATAGATAACTAGGAATTGCATCCCCCAATGTATCCCCCACCTCGCCAAGGATCACATTGGAGCACTACGGATCCCAAGGTAATGAATCACTCGGCAGCGAAGTGCGCTAGGCTATCTGCAGGCCGCAATTGATTTTGGGATAAACGACTTAGAGATGTCATTCCATTAGTCGAACACTCATCACTTTGAGAATGTTGCGGAGTGCGCCTGTCGGGCACTTAGGAAGCCTTGACTGACGTTCCCAGCGTAACACCGTTGATGGCGCAACATTGGCGGCCCGAGCTACTTCTCTCATGCTCGCGCCGAAAAACTGAACCCAGCGGGCATTCAAATCTGATCCGGTGCAAACAATTACTGAGCTACCCCCCCCGAAATTGGGACACTGACGTAAGCTGCGATTTGTTGTCTGCTGATCTTCAAGACGAAGGAGATAGGACATGTCGAAACGGAAGCAACATCACGCAGAGTTTAAGGCCAAGGTCGCGTTAGAGGCGTTGAAAGGCGAAGAGACGGTCAGCGAGTTGGCCAGTCGGTTCGGGGTGCAGCCTACATGCTCTTTAAGTGACGCGACAGAGAGTTTCAAAAGTGGTTGATAAAATGAACAAATTACCGACCTGTTAAATTCGGTCAAATTTGGGGAAAGTTTGTCTTAAGCCTTTACTCAAAAACGATGCGGGGGGGGGGAATGCCAGCTTTCAGTCATGCGCGACCGTTCGCTATACTGATCCCGGCTGGAACCCAAATCGGTGAAATGAAAGGCGGCGCATGGATAATCTCACGACTGCACCCACACTGACGACCACGCGGTTGGTGTTGCGCGGACCAGAACGGGATGATTTGCCGGCGTTCACCCGTTTCATGACCAGTGCTCCGTCGATGATAGCGCAGGCAGAGACGGTGACAGCGGAACAAGCCTGGTTCGGGTTTCTGATTGGTATTGGCCACTGGCATTGGCACGGCTTCGGCTTCTTTATCGTCGTTGAGCAAAGCACGGGGCATCCTGTCGGCCGGGTCGGCTTGATCAAGCACTCAAACTGGCCGGATGTAGAGCTGGCATGGCATCTGTTTGAAGGCGCGGAGGGAAAGGGCTTCGCCACGGAAGCGTCTTTCGCCGTCAAAAGATGGGCTTGTGAGGTTCTGGGGTTAGAGAGGCTATACAGCTACATAGACTGCGGAAATACGAGGTCACAGGCTGTGGCAACGAGGCTTGGTGCGGTCACGGACGGAACGCGGGCGAGCCATGAACCTGAGGCAGAAGTTTGGGTGCACTTAATCGATCGCGACAGCACGTCTCAAGAAACCTGAATCACCGGGGCCCGCGCCGGGGAAGGTGCAAAACCGCACAAGCGGCGTCAGGGCGGGCGGAACTTTCAGTTTCGGTCGTTCGCACCCATCTGGTGAAAGTCAGAATTATCCAGCACTGCAGCCAGAAAAACCTCCAAACGAAAAAAGCCGCCCCCGAAGGAGCGGCTTTGATCACGCACTGGTCGGATATCAACCCTGACGGGCTTTGAACCGACGCTGTGTTTTGTTGATCACGTAAACACGGCCCTTGCGACGCACAACGCGGCAATCACGGTGCCGGTTTTTGAGCGAGCGGAGCGAATTGCGAACTTTCATGTTCTTATCCTTCCATCTGTGGCCCCGCCTTATCAATTAAGACAAGGACCAGCGCCGGGTTACGGGCGACCCTGCGGCATGCAGGGCCAATGAAACAGGTGGTGGGCGATACTGGGATCGAACCAGTGACCCCTTCGATGTCAACGAAGTGCTCTACCGCTGAGCTAATCACCCACGTATATAGCGCGAAACCCTTTGCCCCAAACAAAATGGGGCGCGAAATGCCGCGCCGGTTCCGGTGCTATAAAAGGAGTCGTGGATATGATCAAGGGCTTTTGGCAATTGCGAAATATGCGCTAAGGTAGTGGCGAGAGGGACGCTCATGCCGATGTCAGCTTATGAAGTACTGCACCCGGACCAAAACAGGTCTTGCGTGGTGTTCGCATCACCCCATTCGGGGTGCGATTATCCGTGGTCGTTCCTGCGCACAACGGTGTTGGATGAACATGCGATCAGATCGTCAGAGGATGCCTTTGTTGACCAGCTTTTTGAATGCGTCCCGCAATTTGGGGCCCCTTTTATTCGGGCCGGCGCACCACGCGCCTATGTCGACCTGAACAGGTCCTGTGAGGAACTTGATCCTGCATTGATCGAAGGGGTGGGCAGGCAGGGCCATAACCCGCGGGTTGCCTCCGGTCTTGGGGTGGTGCCGCGTGTGGTGGCCAACGGACGGGCGATATATCGCGGCAAGATGAGCCGCAGCGAGGCAGAGCATCGCATCCAGAATTTCTGGCACCCCTATCATAAAAAGCTGCGAGAGCTTTTGGATGCGGCGCAGCAACGCCACGGTCAGGCGGTTCTGATTGATTGCCATTCGATGCCACATGAGGCGATGGACGGGGTGGTGCGATCGGGCATGCTCAGACCGGATGTGGTGCTGGGAGATCGTTTTGGGGCCGCTGCCAGTGGTGACGTCGTTGACCGCGTGGAGGCGGCATTTGCCGCGGCAGGGTTTACGGTGACCCGCAACACGCCGTTCGCAGGGGCCTACATCACCCAGGCCTATGGCCGCCCATCGCGGGGACAGCACGCAGTGCAGGTCGAAATTGACCGATCCCTTTACATGAACGAAGCATTGATCCGCCCGAACGGCAATTACGACACCGTGCGGGCCGCGCTGCGTCAGGTGGTGGCCGAAATCGCAACAATCGGCCAAGGGCGTGTGCCTCTGGCCGCTGAGTAGCGTTCCTTAGGTGCATTTTCCCTGAGCGCGGCTATCGCAGGGCGCGGCCCTTTACGATTGCCTTGGTCCCGAATCGGGTGCGAATGGCATCGGTCGCGCGTTCCGCATTGCTGCGCTTTTCGGCGTTTGGATCCAGCAAATCCCCGGCAAGGTCCGCGCCTTCGGGACTGCTGAGGTCGGAAATGCCGCAGCCGATCAGCCGGTAAGGGCCCGGATCATCCAACTGATCAAACAAGGCGCGCGCGGTTCGGTAAATGCGGTCTGCCAGTTGGGTCGGGTCGTGCAGGGACACGCGGCGTGTCAATTGGGTGAAATCAGACCGTTTGAGTTTGAGGGTGACGACGCGACCGGCCAATGCCTTGGCTTTGGCGCGGTCGGCAACCTGTTCAGACAGCCGCCAGATGTGGCCATCCAGAATGTCTCGGTCAGAGGTGTCGTCGTTGAATGTGGTCTCCTTGCTGATCGACTTTACCGGCTCATGTGACGACACCCTGCGCCGGTCCTGCCCCCGTGCCAGATGCCAAAGCCGATCCCCCATGCCGCCAAATCGCGCGATCAGATCGGTCTTTTCCCAGCGCAGCAGGTCAGAGAAGGTGCGAATGCCCGCCTTGTCGAGAGATGTCTGTGTCGCGGCTCCGACGCCCCAGATCATCCGAACCGGTTTTTCCCGCAGGAAATCCGCCGTCTCAGCGGCACCGATGACCGAAAACCCATGTGGTTTGTCCAAATCTGAAGCCACCTTGGCCAGAAATTTGTTGTGGCTCAACCCAATCGACCCGGTTAGCCCAAGCTCATCCTTCATGCGGCGCACCAGACCGGCCAGCATCACGGCGGGTGGCGCACCATGCAGCCGCGCAGTCCCGCTCATATCCAAAAACGCCTCGTCCAGTGACAGCGGTTCGATGGCAGGGGTCAGTTCTTCCATCATCGCGCGGATAGCACGGGATGCTTCGACATAGGCATCCATGCGGGGTTTGATGATCACGGCATCCGGGCAGAGCTTGAGCGCCTGAAACATCGGCATCGCGGACCGGACCCCGCGAATACGCGCGACATAGCAGGCGGTCGACACGACACCGCGCCGTCCGCCGCCAATGATCACCGGCTTGCCGTTCAGGGCGGGATTGTCGCGTTTTTCGACAGAAGCATAAAAGGCATCGCAATCCATATGGGCAATGGAAAGATCAAAAAGCTCGGGATGGGACAGGATCCGGGGGCTTGTGCAGACAGGGCACCGGCGCACAGCGGAAACTTCGGCAAGGCAATCGCGGCAGAGGGCGGCCATTTTAGATACCATTTCGTCATGAACCTGTGATTAGTCTAATCAATCGAGAGGAGATTGAACATGGCAGAACCCACCCCCTTTGACGGGGCCAAACTGGCCTTGCTTCTGGACGATGACCTTCTGGCAATTTTGCGTGATGACACACCGGGTCTGCCATATGCGGGGTACTGGGATTTGCCCGGCGGGGGTCGCGAAGGGGACGAGGGGCCTTTGGAATGTGCGCTGCGTGAGTGCCACGAAGAATTGGGCCTGCACGTCTCAGACACATCTGTCATCTGGCGAAAGGCCTTCCATGAAGACGGCTGTCTTAAATGGTTCTTTGTCGCCAAGTTGCCACCGGCGACGGCGGCGGAGGTGGTTTTTGGGGATGAAGGGCAACGCTGGTCACTGATGAGCATTACAGAATTTCTGGCCCATCCCAAAGCCATCCCATCATTTCAGAATCGGTTGCGGGGATATCTGGAAGGTGAAGCCTGCGATCCGCCCTGATGCAGAAAGCCCCCCGCTGCGTTAAGCGGGGGGAGGTGACGAACATCAGGAAGAACCAGTTCGTCGGGGAGTATCACCTAGGGTAACGCTAGCACGGGGACGTCCTATGACATAGTCAGGAATACCTGAACCTGCTGTAGAGCCGGCGTTTGTGGTGTATTTGTTACAGTCTTAGGTTGAATTGGTCGGATTGAGCCGCGCTGCTGTGTGACAGAACGGGCCGCAGAGGGCGTTAAGTCGCCGGATCGACTCTAAGACCTGTCAGCGGTTTGGGCTTTGCGCCTGCGGTGACAGCATTTCAGCGACAATCGCCTGAGCTGCCGACAACGGATCATCAGATTGCCAAACCGGGCGGCCGACAACCACATGATCTGCGCCACTGGCAATCGCCTTGGCTGGTGTGGCTACACGTTTTTGATCACCCAATTCTGCGCCTGCCGGGCGTACGCCGGGGGTCACGATCAACTTGCCCGCCGCCTGCGGCAAGGCACGAATGGCGGCGGCCTCTTGCGGAGAGGCGATGACGCCGTCGGCACCTGCGTCAAAGGCCCGATCTGCGCGGGTCAGAACCAGATCTGCCAGGTCTCCCGGTTGGATCAGTGCCGCATCCAGATCCGCGCGGTCGAGCGACGTCAGGATTGTCACGGCAAGGATCTTTAGATCCGAACCGGCAGCGCCCTGTTTGGCGGCATTCACAACATTCGGATCGCCATGTACGGTCAGGAAATCCAGATCAAACTGGGCCAAGCCGCGCACAGCAGCTTCTACCGTGGTACCGATATCAAACAGCTTCATATCCAGGAATATGCGTTTGCCATGTTCTTGCTTCAGCTCATTGGCGAGGGCCAGTCCGCCGCCCGTCAGCATCCCCAGACCGATCTTGTAGAAACTGACACTATCGCCAAGTTTCGTGGCAAGTTCGAGCCCCGCAACAGCATGGGGAACGTCAAGGGCGACAATCAGGCGGTCATCGGACATTTGGGCAGGCTCCTGCAGTAAGAATTCAAACGATCCTGCAGTACGCCGGGGCGACGGCCAAGTCCATCAAAGAAAAACCCGGAACGCGCCTTGGGCGGGATCCGGGTGAGGGTCAGCAACGTTCGGGCAGGCAAACGAAACTGAATTGGGGTCGGGGAATATCTTTATGCGGCGCGACGGCCCGACAGGTCCGCCAGATTTTCCAACCAGCGCATTGGATCAAAACTGCGCCGGCCCGCGCGTTGGGTTGGGGCCGGAAATCTGACCTCGGAGTAAACGCCGACTTTGGATTTATGGCGACGCAGTGCTTGTCTGGCCAATCCATCCGCAGCGTCCTGAAAACTGGTCGAGATCGGTGCATTGATTGCACAGGCATATTTGCGAGAACATTTACCATCATGCACCGTTAACAGTGCTTCAAAGCTTTGATTGGCGGCATTGTATACGACGTCTGTCAACTGAATTGGTCGGGTCTGCATCGTGAGTACCTCATATATCGTTTCTTTGGCCGAGCAGTTGATCTGCTCCGATAGGGCTTTGGTTTTCCCTTTGTCTGAATTATTAACCTGCATTGGCGCAAGAAAGTTCCAATGATACCGAAACATTGTGGATAACTTGATATTGATCAAAGAAATCAGTAATTTATTGCTCTAGAATGTTTGTGTGTTTGGGGCAATATTGCTGCCTAAAGACCTTTCTGATGATCCGTGTTGTCCGAAATACACGGGCTGTCAGTGGCAAGAAATGCAGCACATGTTACGTTCACAACCTCTTGAAACGAGGTGATCAATACCCAAATCGAACCTGAGGCCGAAACTGATGCGTGCCGCCGGGCGGGCGCATCTTGAAACGGCGCTTTTAAAAAGGAGAGACCCATGGACCTAAGCAAGTTCACGGAAAGATCGCGCGGCTTTGTTCAAGCGGCGCAGACGATTGCCACACGGGAAAATCATCAACGGTTGGCCCCGGAACACATCCTCAAAGCAGTTTTGGACGATGAACAGGGATTGGCCAGCAATCTGATCACTGCTGCCGGCGGTAACCCTGGTCGCGTGATGGAGGCATTGTCGCTGGCAATGGGTAAAATGCCCAAGGTGACCGGCGATGCGGCCCAAGTTTATCTGGATGGGACGACCGCCAAAGTACTGGCCGAGGCCGAGGCATTGGCCAAGAAAGCTGGTGACAGTTTTGTCCCTGCTGAACGCATTCTGATGGCGCTTTGCATGGTGAAATCCGGTGCCAAGACCGCGTTGGAAGCAGGTAATGTGACGGCCCAGGCGCTGAACAGTGCGATCAACGATGTCCGAAAGGGGCGCACAGCGGACACTGCGACAGCCGAGGAAGGGTATGAGGCGCTGAAGAAATACAGCCTTGATCTGACTGAACGGGCGCGGGAAGGTAAAATTGACCCCATCATCGGGCGGGACGAGGAAATTCGTCGCGCCATGCAGGTCTTGAGCCGCCGGACCAAGAACAATCCTGTTTTGATTGGTGAACCGGGCGTGGGTAAAACCGCGATTGCCGAAGGACTGGCATTGCGGATTGTCGATGGTGATGTGCCGGAATCCTTGCGCAACAAACGTTTGTTGGCGTTGGATATGGGTGCACTGATCGCCGGTGCGAAATACCGTGGTGAGTTTGAAGAGCGGCTCAAGGCCGTCTTGACCGAGGTCACAGAGGCCGTTGGCGAGGTGATCCTGTTCATTGATGAAATGCACACGCTTGTCGGAGCAGGGGCCAGCGAAGGGGCGATGGATGCCTCGAACTTGTTGAAACCAGCGTTGGCGCGTGGTGAATTGCATTGTGTGGGTGCCACAACTTTGGATGAATACCGCAAGTACGTTGAGAAAGACGCAGCTTTGGCGCGGCGTTTCCAGCCTGTGATGGTGTTGGAGCCAACAGTCGAAGACACCGTATCAATCCTGCGCGGCATCAAGGAGAAATACGAGCTGCATCATGGTGTGCGGATCAGTGACAGCGCGTTGGTCGCGGCAGCAACCCTGAGCCATCGCTATATCACGGATCGGTTTCTTCCCGACAAAGCCATCGACCTGATGGACGAGGCGGCAAGCCGTTTGCGTATGGAAGTCGATAGCAAGCCAGAAGAGCTGGATGCGCTGGACCGTCAGATTCTGCAGTTGCTGATCGAAGAACAGGCGCTGAAAGCAGAAGATGATGTGGCGTCCAAGGACCGGCTCGATACCTTGCAAAAGGATCTGAGTGGTTTGCAGGAACGCAGTGCAGAGATGACGGCACAGTGGCAGGCCGAGCGGGACAAGCTGGCCGGTGCACGCGACATCAAGGAAAAACTGGACCATGCGCGCGCTGAGTTGGACATCGCCAAGCGTGAGGGCAATCTCGCCAAGGCGGGTGAGCTGTCTTATGGCGTGATCCCCCAGCTTGAGCGTGATCTGGAAGCCGCTGAATCGCGTGAAGAAGGTGTGATGGTCGAAGAGGCGGTGCGTCCCGACCAGATCGCCAGCGTCGTGGAGCGGTGGACAGGCATTCCTGCCGGCAAAATGCTGGAAGGTGAGCGGGACAAGCTTTTGCGCATGGAAGAGCAGTTGCATGGCCGGGTGATCGGTCAGAATTCTGCGGTGAAGGCTGTTGCGGATGCGGTGCGTCGTGCGCGGGCGGGTTTGAACGATGAAAACCGCCCCCTGGGATCGTTCCTGTTCCTTGGGCCAACCGGCGTCGGCAAGACCGAACTGACCAAAGCTGTGGCAGAGTTCCTGTTTGACGACGACAACGCCATGGTACGAATTGATATGTCTGAGTTCATGGAGAAACACAGCGTCGCGCGGCTCATTGGGGCGCCTCCCGGTTATGTTGGCTATGACGAAGGCGGTGTGCTGACCGAAGCGGTACGGCGCAGGCCCTATCAGGTGGTGCTGTTTGACGAGGTCGAAAAGGCGCATCCGGATGTGTTCAACGTGCTGTTGCAGGTTCTTGACGACGGGGTGCTGACCGATGGTCAGGGCCGCACCGTTGATTTCAAGCAGACGCTGATCATCCTGACCTCGAACCTTGGTGCGCAGGCGTTGAGCCAACTGCCCGATGGTGGGGATATGGCGCAGGCAAAACGGGATGTCATGGACGCGGTCCGGGCGCATTTCCGGCCTGAGTTCCTGAACCGTCTCGACGAGACGATCATCTTTGACAGGCTGCAACGCAGCGACATGGCAGGGATCGTTGATATCCAGCTTGCGCTTTTGCTCAAGCGTCTGGCCGGGCGCAAGATCGTGCTTGAACTTGATGAAGGGGCGCGGGACTGGCTGGCAGATGAAGGGTATGACCCGGTATTTGGGGCGCGTCCGTTAAAGCGGGTGATTCAGCGTACGTTGCAAAACCCCCTGGCAGAAATGCTGTTGGCCGGTGATATCCACGATGGCGATACAATCGAAGTCACTGCGGGTGCCGATGGTTTGGTCATTGGCGATCGGATTGCCGCCAGTAGCAAACCCAAACCGGATGATGCAACGGTGCATTGATCGGCACTATATATATGCACAAGAAAAAGAGGCCCGCCAGAATTTCTGGCGGGCCTTTTTCGGTCGGGTAAGAAACCGCGTCGCGACATGTGCCTTATTCGGGCAAAATCACCTTGTCGATCACATGGATCACGCCGTTTGTGGCTTCGATATCGGCGGTGGTCACTGTTGCGCCGTCAACCATGACGCCATTGTCCAGATCGATCATGACTGTCGTGCCCTGTACGGTCATCGCCTCGGTGTCGTCGACGAGGTCTGTGGACATGACTTTCCCAGCGATCACGTGATAGGTCAGGATGGCTGCCAACTGGTCTTTATTCTCTGGCAGAAGCAGCGTTTCGACGGTGCCTTCGGGAAGGGCAGCAAAAGCCTCGTCTGTAGGGGCGAAAACGGTAAATGGACCTTCGCTTTTGAGTGTATCGACCAGGCCGGCAGCCTCAGCAGCGGCGAGCAGGGTTGTGAACGATCCTGCCGCGCCGGCAGTATCTACGATGTCTTTGGCGTGGCCATCAGCCAAAGCGGTTGTTCCCATCAGTGTGGCAACGGTAAGTGCGAGTGTTGTTGAACGTAGCATATTCTTCTCCTCAGAGGTTGATAAACAATGCTTGCGTTAGCATTGAAAGAGATACGTCAATCGAAAGGGTTTGGTTCACCGGGGTTATTTGCCGATGCCGTTTGACGAAAACGAAACGTGCGCTAAGCCGCGCACAATTCCAATTTCCACTCACAAATAAGTTATCAAAGCGGGGTGATCCGGTGCGGTTCCGTGCCTATTCTTGTCCGATCGCGGATCTGGCTATGGCGTCCAGCAAGGCCTGCACATCTTGCATCGCCCCGTCAGGAAAGCTGCGATATCCGATGGTGACCATATCGCTGTCCGGGAGTTGCATCACGAAGATGTTGTAGGGACAAAACCGGATGTTCATCACGTCAGCCTCCATCACCTTGCGCGACACTGTCGCAGAGCAAAAGCTGAAGACCTCGGCTGCCTCAAACAAGACAACGTCTGATCCGACATCATCTCGTGTGCGTTCCAGCATCTCGCCGACATGGCTGACGTTCTCGGCGATTAGACCCTGGTCGATGATGGCGTTTTCAACGCCAAATACAACATCATCAAAACTTTGGTCTGTGGTGTAGGTGATCAGATCGTCCGCGAATGCAGGCAGGGCAAAGGCAAGTGCAGCAGCATAAATGAGGCGGTTCATGATGATTTCCCTAATGATGGCGCTATTCTAACAATTGAGTGTGCTGCCTGAAATGTGCGCCGAATTGGTTTGGTGGAGCAGAGCAGCGGCACTACTTACAGATAATACATTAAGGAGCGTCCCATGGCCAATCGTTGGATCAACACGTTAAAAGACAGTGACGTTACGCCAGAGCAGGCTTTTCTCAATCGCCGTCAACTGATGGCGGGTGGTGCTGCCGCGGCGGGGTTGGCCAGCATTGGTGGATCGATACAGGCACAAGAGGCACTTGAGCCGAATGCCTATGAAGACATCACGCAGTACAACAACTATTATGAATTTGGCACCGGAAAAACAGATCCCGCCGCCAATGCCGGATCCCTTGTGACCGCGCCCTGGACGGTTGAGATTAACGGTCTGGTCGACAAACCGGGGGCCTATGCGTTTGAGGACATCATGAAAGCGATGACCATCGAGGAACGCATTTACCGTTTCCGCTGTGTCGAGGCATGGTCGATGGTGATCCCGTGGAATGGTTTTGAACTGGCCGATCTGCTGAATTTGGCCGGTGTTCAGTCGGGCGCGAAATATGTGGCGTTCGAAACTGCACTGCGGCCCGACGAGATGCCCGGCGTTCGGTATCCGGTGCTGGACTGGCCCTACGTCGAAGGCCTGCGCCTTGATGAGGCGATGCATCCGTTGACGATCATGGCGACCGGCATTTACGGCAAGGACATTCCAAACCAGAATGGTGCGCCGCTGCGTTTGGTGGTGCCTTGGAAATACGGGTTCAAGTCGATCAAGTCGATTGTCAGGATCACGCTGACGGACAAAGAGCCGCCGACAAGCTGGAACAAAGCGAATGCGCGTGAATATGGGTTCTATAGTAATGTGAACCCAGAAGTCAGTCACCCACGTTGGTCTCAGGCCAGCGAACGGCCCGTCGGGGGCGGTCTTTTTTCAAAGCGCGTGCCGACGCTGATGTTCAATGGGTATGAAGCTGAGGTGGCGGGCCTTTATGAAGGTATGGACCTCAAGGCGAACTTCTGATGGGTAGTGCTGCCGAATTTCGCGCTGAATGGATCGGTTCTGCTGGCTGCGCTTATTCTCAGCCTTGCTGTAGATTGCCTGGCTGCTATCGGGAATTG